>CAZCCL010000095.1:0-10201 GCA_964497095.1 uncultured Gaiellales bacterium
CGGGTCTGAACCCGACCCTCATGATGACTCGCTCGGCTCTCGGGAAGTGACCGGGCCTCACGGGCTGACCGGCTCTGGGGAAGCCACCGTCCCCGGCGACGCGACCGTCTCAGGCGACGCGATCGGCCCCTGGGGGACCACTGGGGCCAAGGAGGCCACCGTCCCTGTCTGGCTGGAGCTGAAGTCTCGCCGCGGTCCCACCTCGACCAAGCTGAGGACGGTCATCGACGTTCAGAGCACCACCCTGGCGCCGGGATCCCTGGCTGCCGGGATCGTTCCGGCCGGCATTCTGCTCCGGACC
The DNA here is from genome assembly GCA_964497095.1 of uncultured Gaiellales bacterium. Taxonomy (GTDB): domain Bacteria; phylum Actinomycetota; class Thermoleophilia; order RBG-16-64-13; family RBG-16-64-13; genus CAVPLM01. The sequence continues at coordinate 302 of CAZCCL010000095.1, forward strand.
ATGGCGGATTTCGGCTTCTTTGCCAAGGGGCGCCTCTTTCCGATAGTGGTGGTCTCCTACTGGCGTCGTCGTTTCGTGGAGCCTCGGACCGGCCTCCGGGTCTCGCTTGACTCGCGCATCCGTTCGTCGATGTTCCTGCCCGGCGTCGGCCGGGGCGAAAAGGGCCTGGAACTGCCCGGGGCCGTCGTGGAGGTGAAGGGACCGACGTTGGATCTGCCTCTATGCCTGCGGCCGCTGGCCGACATAGGCTCTTCTTGGACCCGCTACTCCAAATACTCGTCGAGCCTCGAGGCGCATATGAGCACGATTGGCGCCGTCTCAAGATTGTGGCCGGCCGGCAGTTTGGAGACGTGACCGGGTCGAGGTGAGGCTGCCGGGGGCCGGAGCGAGCAGCGCTGAGCGGTAGAAGAAGGGGCGGGGCCGGGGATCTTCCCCGGCCCCGCCCCGTATGAACGATCATCCGCCCGCACCCGCGGGCGCTCAGCTCTTCTCCGCCGCCGGTCTACGGCTTAGCCGTGGTGGTGGTCGAAGGAGCCGCCGTCGTTATGGTCTGTCCCGCCTCTGTCGTGGGCGTCGATTCGGGGGCGGTGGTGGTCGTGGTCAGTTCCATGCCCTCCTTGTAGACCACCCCGATCTCGGCTTTGGTGTCGCTCAGCCACTGTTCCCACACCGCGGTCTTCTTCTCGTTGAGGAGGGTGGTGGTGATCCCCTCCTTGACCTCGTCGAGGGTCTGCTGTTTGGCTTCGGTGATGCCCGTCACCTGGATGACGTGGTAGCCGTAGATGGTCTTGACGGGCTGGGAGATCTCATTCAGTGAAAGAGTGAACACCGCGTCCTCGAACTCGGTGACCATCTCACCCCTGGATACGATCCCCAGATCTCCGCCGCTCTCTTTGGTCCCCGGGTCGTCGGAGTATTCTGCGGCGATCTTGGTCCAGTCGCCGCCGTCTTCCAGCTCGGCTCGGACCTTCTCGGCGGTAGCCAAAGCCTCGTCCCAATCGGCCTGAGTGGGCTCGGGCGTGGTGGTCGTGGTCGACTCGGTGCTGGTGGTCTCAGAGCCGGCAGAGGTAGAGGGAGAACCCGTGGTGGAAGTAGTCGACGTGTCGGCGGATTCATCCGGGGTGGGTGAAATCAATATGTGGCGCACGGTCCGAGTCTCGTCGACGAAATACTCGGCCTTGTGTTCCTCGTAGTAGGCAGCGAGCTCTGCGTCCGGGACGGTGGTGACGTCCTTGGTCACCTCATCGTAGACACTCTGGAGGAAGGTGCTCTCCTTCTCATAACGCATGGAAGCCTTGTATGCCGTTTTCAATTGGTCGATGGTCATGTTCTGAGCGGCAAGAGCCTCGTCGAACTTGGCCTGATCACCGTCGTAGTAGTTATTGAGGATGCCGTCGATCTCGGTCTGGACTTCCGCGTCGGTCACGGTGACATCGGGGGGTTCCAGGCTCAGCGAAGGGGCTTTCTGGAGGGCCATCTCATACATGACCATGTAATCCAGCACGCGCAGCTGGAACTCCTTGTACCCTTCCGGGTCGTCTTCCTTGTTAGGTGTCTGACCGGTGTATTGTTGCTCGAAGACGGCGGTGCGCTCGTCCAGTTGCGCTTGGGTGATGTCGGTCTCGCCGACTTGGACCACGACGTCATCGGGCAAGTCGCTTCCGCCCCCGCAGCCGGCCAGCAGGCCCAGGGCGACGGCAAGAGCGAGCACCAGGATGCTGGCCACGACTCTCTTTTTCACACGAACCTCACTTGATCTCGTTCGCAAACGGCGCGGATGCAGTATAGCCTCATCTGCGTAAGGACGCTGTTAAGAAGCGGCCGGTGTTGGCTCGGTTCCCTGAGGAAGCGAGGACTCACTTCCCGGTGTTTATGTCGAAGGGGCGTGGTGCTAGGATAGATTCGAGAGGGGTAACCGGGGGTCAAGCGTACAAGATCCGACGCTGTCGACCGCCCTTGAGACGTGCCGTGACCGACACTGGATCAGGTCCAGAGAGGAGGATCATCAGGAGGATTCCGTGGGCTGTATGGAATGATCTGTCACCTGTCACTTCATAGGAGGAGGGGCGATGCAGGACAAGGAACCTGAACTCGGGCATGAAGAACGCAGAGTGCCTCAAGACAAGTCCGTAAGCCGCAGAGATTTCCTGAAGATCGCCGGCGCAGCCGGCGCCGCCGTGGGCGTGGGTGCCGGCCTAGGCGGGGTCCTTGCCGCCTGCGGCGAGGAAGAGACCACGACCACGATGGCTCCCGGGACCACGACCACGATGGCTCCCGGGACCACGACCACCGCCGCCCCCACGACTACGGTGAGCACGGGACCGGAAATGGGTCGGGATATCCTGCTCGGTCTGGTCTCGCCCAGCACCGGTCCTTTGGCCTTGTTCGCCAAGGCCGACGACTGGTGGGTGGACTTCGCGATGGCCGCGGTTCCCGACGGCATCATGGGCGGGGACGGCAAGCAACACAAGATCCAGATCAAACGGGCCGACAGCCAATCCGACGTCATGCGTGCTTCGCAGGTCGCGGGCGACCTCTTCACCAACGACAAGGTCGACCTGATGATGGCCTCCGGCTCGCCGGATACCGCCAACCCGGTCGCCGACCAGTGTGAGGCTCTCGGCTGTCCCTCGATCGCCAACTTCGTCCCCTGGCAGCCCTTCTATTTCGGCCGGGGTGCCACTCCCGACAAGCCGTTCAAGTGGACATACGCCCACGCGTTGGGCCTTGAGCAGATCGTGGCGAACTTCATCGCCATGTGGGACCAGGTGGAGACCAACAAGAAGGTGGGCTTCCTCTTCGCCAACGACGCCGACGGGGTAGCCTGGACCGATATGAATACCGGCCTGCCACCTGCGGTGGAAGCGGCGGGATACGAGTATTTCCTTTCCGACCTTTACCCGGTCCCCAGCGAGGACTTCACCAAGTACATCTCCGATTTCAAGAGAGAAGGGTGCGAGATCTGCTGCGGCACCATCATCACGCCTGACTTCACCAACTTCTGGAAGCAGGCGGTTCAGCAGGGTTACAACCCCAAAGTCCTGACCATCGGGAAGGCATTGCTCTTCCCGCAGACGTTGGAAGCTATCGGTGAGATCGCGTACAACGCCACGGTCGAGGGTGTATGGAATCCCACGTGGCCGTTCAAGGACTCGATCACCGGCTTGACCTGCGAGGAACTGGCCGCCGACTACATGGCCAAGACCGGCGAGCAGTGGACGGCGCCGATCGGCCAGTACGCCAAATTCGAGTGGGCCGTTGATATCTTCAAGCGGGTCACGAACCTTGATGACAAGGAAGACATCATCGACAAGGTGAAGACGACCAAGCTCGACACCTGCCTGGGGCCGATCGACTTCACCGCTCCCATCGACATGATGAGCAGGCACCCGGTCGAGAACGTCTACGAGCCGCCGGTCGGGGGTGCGCAGTGGGTCAAGGGCGAGAAGTTCCCCTTTGAGCCCGTCATGGTGAGCAACGCCCTTTCCCCGGAGTTGCCGACTGCGGCCAAAGTACAGCTCATGCAGTATTAGTGATGGGATTGGCCTGCCAACCGGGGAGTGTTGCCCCGGATGGAGGCACAAAGAGCCGGATCGACGTTCTAGAGAGAGGGCCCCGCGTCGCGGGGCCCTCTCTGACTTGTACGCCCTTCAGCGGTCCGCCGCCCGCGATCACCTTAGAACGAGGCCGCGGGAGCCTTCATCGTTGCGGACTCTCGCAGGCCGGCTCGGCTTCTCCGCGGAGGTATAGGTAGAGAGCCCTTTGCAGCTCGGTGAAGATCGTCTGGCTGTCGATACCGTAGTAAAGCTCGTGTTCTTGCCCGAACACCATCCTTCCCCTCAAGACGGCGGCGTACATCCCGTAGGCCATGCTGATGGCGAGGACCGGGTCGCAATGACCGATCTCATCACGATGCTTGAGGAGGACCCTGATCAACATCTCTCGACGTTCCCGGTTCACCAGCTCCCCCCGCTCTCGCAGGACCGGATCGAACACGGAGTTCATCATGAAGGCCCGAGAAAGCTCCAATTCCCCGGTGACCCGCCTGATGAGCACACCGATGGTGCGCTCGACAGCTTCGGCCAGGGTCTCGGGGGATTCGGGTTCCTCGAGGAGTTCGGCGTGGATCAAGGGCTCCAACCGATTGTGGAATCGGTCCTGAAGCACATGCAGAAGAGCGGTCTTGTCAGGGAACCGGGTGTAGAAGGCGCCGACGGACAGGCCCGCTCGGCTGAGCACGCTGGCTATGGTGAGAGAGTCGATCCCGCCTTCGCGGATCTGCTCTTCGGCTGCATCCAATAGCCGCTCGAGGGACTCCCGGCTTCGCTTCTGACGAGGAACGCGATATGTGGCCCCGCTCTCCTCCATGAGGAACAGTATATCGTCGCCTTCCTTTTGCCGCCGACGGGACGGATCTCGGGATCGGCTGATATCCTTTGTTGACAGTCCAGGAACCGCTTTTCCAGAGCTTCTGAACGTGCTGCTTGGAGTGCGGAGCAAAGGAGTGACATGTACACGGGCGGATACACCGGCAAGGTACTCAGAGTCAACCTGACCCAGAAGACGTTCTCGGAAGAGCCGTTGCCGCTTGAAGTGGCGCAGGACTTCATCGGCGGCTCAGGTTTCACGGTGAAGTATCTCTACGACGAAGTCCCGGCGGACTGCGATCCGTTGGGCCCGGAGAACAAGCTCATCTATGCCCCCGGTCCCTTCACGGGTACCAGCATCCCCTGCTCCAGCCGCATGGCCATCAACGCCAAATCGCCCGCTACGGGCGCGATGGGGGTGGCCACCACCGGCGGTCACTTCCCGGTGGAGATGAAACGGGCCGGCTACGACGTCATCATCATCGAGGGCAAGGCTGAAGAGCCCACCTATCTCTGGATCAAGAACCACGAGGTCAAGTTCCGCTCGGCCAAAGACCTTTGGGGCCTCACCAGCACCGACTGCCAGCAGGTGATCAAGGACGAGCTTCACGACCAGAACATCCGCATAAGCTGCATCGGGCCGGCCGCAGAGAAGCTCTCCAAGATGGCCTGCATCGTGAACGAGCGCCGGGTGGCCGGTCGCAAGGGCCTCGGAGCTGTCATGGGCAGCAAGAACCTCAAGGCCATCGCCCTCCGGGGTGAGGAGCAGATGGCCATCGCAGACAAAGAGAAGTACGACGCCGCCCGCAAACGGATGCTGGCCGGGATGCGAAAGAGCCCCATCCTCTACCCGGAGTTCTCCCGCTACGGGACCTCCACCACGCTGGATCTGACTCAGAGTATGGGCATCTATCCGGCGAAGAACTGGACCGCGACGGGCGTTTTCAAGCCGGCCGATACTATCGGTGGGTTCGCCATCGAATCCCGCGGCATGGGCAAGACCGCCTGCGCGACCTGCCCGGTGGGCTGCAGCCAGCTCCGCCTTGCGCAGGATGGACCGTACGCCGGCTGGTTCACGGAAGGGCCGGAGTACGAGACCCTCTATTCGTTCGGCGGGGTCACGGGGGTGGACAATCCCGACGCCATCATCGTCTGCGACCGCATCTCGGACGAGTTGGGGCTCGACACCATGTCTGCCGGCGTCACCATCGCCTTCGCGATGGAGCTTTTCGAGCGCGGCATCCTCACCCTGGAAGACACCGGGGGCATGGATCTCCACTTCGGCAACGACCAGTCGATGGTCAAGCTGCTGTACATGATCGGGGAACGGCAGGGGCTGGGCGATATCCTCGCCGACGGGACGAAGGCGGCCGCAGAGAGGATCGGCAAGGGCAGCGAGAGATATGCCATGCACGTCAAGGGGCTCGAGTTACCGGCCTACGACGTCCGCGGTGCCAAGGCTCATGGTCTGAACTACGCCACCGCTTTCACGGGCGCCGACCACAACAAGGGCTATGCCTTCCAGGAGATCTTCGGCATACCGATCCCCTACGCGGTGGATCGGTTCGCCATCGAGGGCAAGGGCAGACTCTGCAAGTGGGACCAGGATGCGCGCACGGCCCTGGCCGATTCTCCCACGATGTGCGTGTTCTTGATGGACATGGCCGTGGCCGACTTCATGTTCGAGAACACCGCCGATCTCATGGAGGGGACCACAGGGCTCATCTACACCCCTGACGAAGTGCACGAGGTCGGTGACCGCATCAATACGCTTGCCCGAGTGTTCAACATTCTCGCCGGGTTCACCCGGGCAGACGACGATCTGCCCGAGCGCCTGAAGACCGAGCCCATCGCCGAGGGGGCTTCCAAGGGGCAGCTGATCAGCCAGGAGGATCTCGACTTCATGCTTGACGAGTATTACGATGCTCGCGGCTATACCCGCGAGGGCGTTCCCACTCGGGCCAAACTGGAGGAGTTGCGGCTGGGCTACGCCGGGGATAGGCTGGGCGTGTGATCCGGTTGCGCAGTAAGACCGGTCCCGGAATGCATGCGCTATGAAGATCGTGGTCCGCAGCATCGCTCTGATCAAGACCCTCCTGGGCCAGGGGGAGATGGAACTCACCCTGGCCGATGGGGCCACTATCGACGACGTGCTCGCCAGACTGACGGAGATCGGGGGCGAGAAGCTGGCTCCGTACGTGCGGGTGCCCAAGGAGGAGAGCGCGCACGCACCCCTCAGGGTCATGGTCAATGGGCGCGACATCGCCGCCCTTGCCGGCCGGAAGACCGTGCTCGCCGAAGGTGACGAAGTCCTGATCTTCATCCCCATCGCCGGTGGATAGGGTCCGGGAGGGCGGGTTGCCTCGACGAACGGTAGCGTCGATGTCGACGAGAAGGGCGGGACGGTGAGGGCGGTCGACCTAGAGACCCATTTCGTCACCCAGGAGTGGGTGGACGCGATGTACGCGAATCCCGAGTATCCGCGCTTCATAGACGACCCGGTCTCGGGCAAGCGCCGCATGTACTACCGGGACGATGCGTTCGAGCCCCACGGCGACTTTCTGCTCGACCGACTCCTCGATCTGGGCCGGGGGCGGATCGAGGGGATGGACACCGCCGGCATCGATGTGGCCGTAGTCTCGCTCACCGCTCCGGGCACTGATCATTTCGACCCGGCGACGGGGACCCGCCTCGCCCGGCGGGTCAACGACGAGTTGGCGGCGGCCATCGACAAGTATCCGGACCGGCTGATGGGATTCGCCGCTCTATCACCCAAGGATCCCCACGCCGCGGCGGCCGAGCTGGAGCGGACGGTCAAGGAGCTGGGCTTCAAGGGCTGGAAGTGTCACTCCAACTTCGGCGACTCCTACATCGACGAGAAGCGCTATTGGCCCATCCTGGCCAAGGCGGAGGAGCTGAACGTGCCCATCTATCTGCACCCGGTGGCGCCGCTGATCCCGCAGCTCCGTACCTACGGTCTCGCGCTTGCCGGGGCCGCCTTCGGCTTCGGCATCGAGACGGCGACGGCCATGATGCGGTTGATACTGAGCGGGGCGTTCGATGCGTTCCCCAGGCTGAAGGTGATTTTGGGGCATTACGGCGAGGGTCTGCCCTTTCTGATGCAGAGGATCGACCATCCCTTTGTCAGGCCGCATCTCAAAGCCTCCGACCCGGAAGTGGTGCCCGCTCTCCAGCGGGTTCCGAGTGACTACCTGCGCGACAACATGCTGGTCACGACCAGCGGCAACTATCTGCCGGCGGCCTTCGCGTGTACCCGCGACGCCCTCGGCATGGACAAGATCCTTCTGGGCACCGACTACCCTTACGAGGAGATGGGCGAGTGCGTGCGCTTCCTCGAGGGTCTGGGGATGCCTGACGAAGAAAAGGCACAGCTCTACTACGAAAACGCGGCGGGATTAGGATTCGCTTGATTCACTCGATCCGCCCTGTCCGCCCGGAAGAAAGGTCTCCTCTTTCATGGATCGACTAAAGTACCGCGACATCCTCTATGACGACGCCCAGATCGGCCCGTACCCTACTCACCTGCTCAAGCGCGTCGCCAAGCCCACCAACGAGATCGTGGGCCCCATCGAGCGGCGCGACGAGCGGGAGAGCACTTTTGGCAAATCCCTCTTGGGGGAGTACGGGGAAGAGATCGAGCGGGAGTTCAAGCGCATGACCCGGCGGTACCCTCTGGGCGCAGCGTTCTGGGACATGCAGGATCTCATAAACACCGTGGTGCGGAAGCTCAATCCGGTAGCTTCTGAGCGCGCTCCCATCCCCGACGATCCCCGGGTGCTTAGTCGCCACGTCAAGCTCCTCGGCCATTTCCTTGGCGCAGACATCGTAGGTATCGGCCCGCTCAGCCAGTCGGCCGTCTACACCCACAACATGAAGGGCAGGGAGATCGAAGCCCCGTACAAATACGCGATCGTCCTGCTGGCCCGCAAGCACGACCCGACCCTGTGTGCGTCCAACGGCTGGGAAGAGATCGTCGATCCGGCCAGTTTCCAGGCCTACCAACGCCTGGCCATGCAGACCGAGACCATGGCCAACTATCTGCGCCGGCTCGGCTTCGAGGCTGAGGCGTCGAACATGAACCGCTACCGCACTCTTATGCCGCAGATCGTGCTCGACGCCGGTCTGGGCGAGGTGTCTCGGATGGGTATCATCCTCAACCCCTTCTTGGGGTGCAACTTCAAATCCGCGTGTGTGCTCACCAACATGGAGCTGGAGACCGACGGTTACGTGGATTTCGGCCTGCAGGAATACTGCAGCAATTGCACGCTCTGCGCCGAGCAGTGCCCGTCTCGGGCCATCACCAAGGGGCCCAAGACCCTCTACAACGGCTACTACACGTGGAAGCTCAACAGCAAAGTCTGCTCGGACTTCGACGTGCTCAACAAGGAAGGCTGCGTATGTGGGCGGTGCACCAAGGTGTGCCCGTGGCATGTGCCCTTCGCCGAGCCGCGTGACTTCGCCGAGTGGGACGGCAGCATCGAATGGCTCCACAGGCGCGCCGACGCGCAACGGGAGCGGGTCATCGCCGACGACTACGTCGACCCGACCGAGTACACCGACAAGTGGTGGTTCCCGCTCGACGAGGTCGACGGCAAACTGGTCTTCTACGACTCGAGGAACGAGCAGAAGATCTGTCGGGAGTACCCGCTGCAGAGAGGGTAGGCTTCGGCCCTCAGCCCCCGAGGTGTATCTGCGGAGGTGGGACCCTGGTCTCGTGCGGTCGGGGGTTTGACTTTCCCAAGTCGCGGCCTACAATCACATCAGGGTCCGCCGCGCTGGTGCCTGCAGCCTCCCGGCGGCACCTAGTGCTAGGCCTGTGTTCGCAGAGCTTCGTTGAGCCGGCCGACCTTGCGACCGGCCGCAAAGGAGGTAATCATGCGGCGGACGTGGCTCCTTCTCTCCCTGTGTGTGTCGTTGGCGGTCGCGCTTGTGTTGGCCGGCGCCCCGGCGCCGGCGCCCCCGGGCGCAGCCGCGGCGGAGCCCACCTTCAGTGACGTTCCCGTCACCCACCCCTATTACGATGCCATCGAGGGCATGGCGGCGGCCAAGGTGATCAACGGGTTCCCCACCTCTCCCCCCACCTTTCGTCCCGACGATCTGGTCATCCGGCAGCAGTTCGCGAAAATGATCGTTTTGACTCTAGCCTTGCCGGTCAGCGAGCAAGACGTCTGCGGGTTCCCCGACGTCTACAAGGGGGGGCCCGACACTTTCTACCCGGACAACTACGTAGCGGTGGCGGCCAAGGAAGGTATCACCACCGGCTACACCGACGGCCGTTTCGGAGCCACCGACAACATAAGGCGGTGCCAGATATCCACGATGATGGTCAGGGCGGCCGACAACCTCAGCTTCCGGGACCTGGAGGACGCTCCGGACTGGTTCTTGTCTGACTGGGGCATCACCGATGTCCATGGACCGTTCGCCGACACCGCGCAGTACAGCGGGCTCTTCGAGGGAATGACACCGGACTTCTACCGGGATCCCTACAAGATGGCGACCCGGGGCGAGGTGG
>CAZCCL010000096.1:0-9886 GCA_964497095.1 uncultured Gaiellales bacterium
TGCCTACCGAGTAGCAGACGCAGAACGCCACTTCCATGATCTCCTCGTCGGTGGCGCCGGCGGCCTTTGCGTTGCAGGCCTGGGGCAGCACGCCGTCCCAGTGGTTGTTCATCATGTACAACCCCACCAGGAGCAGGTACCGGGTCTTGGGATCGAGGATGCCCCGATCGAGGATCTGGATGAGCTGGTTCTGGGCATAGGTGTGCAGCATCTCCGGCTTGTTCTTGACCCAGAAGCCCAGATCCGGATCATCCGGCGGTTTCCCGTAGCCCGGCCTCTGCTTCGCCCAGGACGCCAGGATCTCGTCGCCGGTCTTGGCGGCCTTCATCGCCTCGACGACTTCTACTTCCTCCGGTCTTGGCATGTAGTGCTCCTTTCCGTTACCGTTGGTTTCACTGTCTATAAGTGGTTCTATACCTGGCTCGATCTGGGCTTCCGCCCGGCCGCCAGGATCTCCACCTGCATCGGGATCGGGTCGTGAGGGCGAACGCGCCTTCACATCCCTACATCACCGTGTACTTGGGACCTCCGCCTCCCTCCGGGGGCACCCACTCGATGTTCTCGAATGGATCTTTGATGTCACATGTCCTGCAATGGACACAGTTGGAGAAATTGACCTTCAATGTCTTTTTCCCGGTCGAATCGTCGGTCGTCATTTCATACACACCGGCCGGGCAGAATCTCACACAGGGATTGTTGTATTGTTCCGCACATTTTCCGTAACAAATATCAAGATCTTTGACCTTAAGGTGAGACGGTTGCGCTTCCTCATGGGTCGCACTCGAATAATAGACATCCGTCTCTTTGTCAAAAGTCAAGGTTCCATCATATTTGATCTCGCCGACCGCGTCGGCTGAGGGAGTCGCGGTCCCGTATCGCTCGGCGACCCTGTTCATGTGGGTGTGGTCGGGAGCTGACGGAAGCCTCTTGCTGACGACGCGCCCGCCCAGGAGATACTGCAGACCGGCGGTCGCCATTCCCAAGTAAAGGCCTCTGGTCATGGCCTGATGGAAGTTGCGCACCTTGTAGAGGTCTTGGATCTCCGTGGTCCCGGCCATCGCTTTTGCATAATCTGCCAGTCTTGCCTCGGAGAGATCGTCATCCAAGAGACCGGCGAAGATGGTCTGAGCGGCCACCATGCCGGATCTCATAGCGAGGTCGATGCCCTTTATCTTCTGGCTGTTGAAGAGGTTGGCCGCGTCACCGATCAGCACGCCTCCCGGAAACATCAGCTTGGGTATGGAGTAATAGCCGCCCACCGGGACGGTCTTGGCGCCGTATTGGATGAGCTTCCCGTCTTTCAGCAGGTCGCTGACCAGCGGATGGAGTTTGAATCTCTGGAACTCCCTGTGGGGGTCGATGAAGGGATCGGAGTAGTCGAGGCTGGTCAGTTGTCCCACGGAGACCATGTTGTCCTGCATGCCGTAGACGAAACCACCGCCGAAGGCGTCGCTCTTCAGGGGGTAGCCGATGGTGTGGATGACCTCTCCCGGCTCGAGTCTCGACTCCGGCAGTTCCCAGACCTCCTTGACCCCGACCTCGTATCCCGCTGGGTTCTTGCCTGCATCGAGATCGAAATGAGCGATGAGATCCTTGGTCAGGTTGCCCCTCGAGCCGTCGCCGAATACCGTGACCCCGGCGTGGAGGTCGGTCCCGGGTTCGTAGTTCGGCTTCTTTTCACCGTTGGCGTCGATGCCCCGGTCACCGGTCCTCACGCCGATGACCCTGTCCTCGTCATAAAGGACCTCGACTCCGGCGAAACCCCAGAATATGTCGACCCCGTTATGCTCGACCAGCTCAGCGATCCACTGGTTCAGCTTGGACATGGAGACCACGAAGTTCCCGTGGTTGTCCAGCGGCGGGGGAGTCATCGGAGCCTTGATCTTTCCCGTCTTGGTGAGGAAGTAGATCGATTCCTTCTTGACCTCTCCCTCGAGAGGCGCACCCTTTTCCACGAAGTCGGGCACCAGCTCCTTGAGCGGACCCGGATCCATAACGGCGCCCGAGATCCCATGGGCTCCGGGGGAAGCCCCTTTGTCGAGTACTGCGATGGTGATCTCGTCGAGCTTCTCGCCCCCGCTCTTTTTGTGGGCCCCGATCAGATTGGAAAGATGGAATGCGCTGCTGAGAGAGGCGATGCCACCGCCGACATAGAGGACATCGACCTCCATGACATCTCTGTTTTCAGTCATTGCCGCCACCTCTCGATTCAAATGCCCTTGACAGTACGAGCGTCGAAAGCGCCGCCGGGAGCTTCGCGCAGAAGCGTTGTCCTCATGATGCCCTCAGACCAGCACGCCGGAAAGATGCTCGCGCGGACTGCCCTTAGCTCTTGCGCCGGCGGATCTCCTCTGTCAGCGCAGGCACCACCGTGAACAGATCACCCACCACGCCGAAGTCGGCAAAGGAGAAGATGGGCGCGTCCGGGTCCTTGTTGATGGCCACGATGTAGTCCGAGGTCTGCATGCCGGCTCTGTGCTGGATGGATCCGGAGATACCGCAGGCGATGTAGAGCTTGGGAGAGACGGTCTTGCCGGTCTGCCCCACCTGGTACTGATGTGAGATCCATCCCGCGTCCACGACGGCCCGGCTGGCGCCGACGGCGGCCCCCAACTCGTCGGCCAGGGCTTGGATGAGCGTGAAGTTCTCGGCGCTCCCGACCCCGCGACCGCCCGCGACTATGACCGACGCCTCTTCGAGGCTGACGATGCCCACATTCTCCAAGACGACGTCGAGCACCTTGGCCAGCATACTGCTCGGGCCGAATTCCACAGGAAGGGACACGACCTCCGGCTCCTGGGCGGCTTCCTCACGCGGGAACACGTTCGGCCGCACCGTGGCGACCACCGGAGCGGTGGTGGCTTCTTTTTCGGCGATGACGCTGCCACCGAAGCAGGGGTGGCTGGCCGTCACCCGGCCGTCTTGAGCCTCGAGACCGGTGATGTCGACGAGGAGGCCCAGACCCAAGCGGGCGGCACAACCGGCGGCTACGTCCCGGCCGTCGGGCGAGGCCGAACAGAGGACCACGGCAGGGTCGGCGGCCTGGATGGCGGCCACCGCGGCGTCCGTGAACGGACCGGCGCGGAACACCGCCAGTTCCGGGCTCTCCGCGGTGTAGACGCGCTCGGCCCCGTAGCGGGCGGCCTGGGCCACCAGCGCTTCGGTCTCAGCGGCCGTGATGACCACGCTCACCGGGCCTCCGACGGCGCCGGTCAAGGCTCGAGCCCGAGTGATGCTTTCCAAGGTCACATTGGCGAGCTTCCCGTCTTTCGGCTCAGCTACGACGAGGATGCCTTTCTTGTCAGTCACAGGTCTGTCCTCCAACCTAAAGGAGTTTCTCGCTCGCCAAGAACTCGGCGATCTTCTGGGCGCCCGAACCGTCGTCCTCGATCTGGACTCCGGCCTGGCGCGGTTCGGGGGAACGAGCGGAAAGGACGCGGGTCTTGGCGCCGGAAAGGCCGATCTGGGACTGGTCCAGAGCCAGTCCGCTTGCGTCTTTGGTGTCAAGCGGCTTCTTCTTGGCGCCCATGATGCCCTTCATCGACGGGTACCGGGGGTCGTTGATCCCCTTGATGACCGACAGGACCGCCGGTGTGGGGCATTCATAACTGACATAACCTTGGTCGGTCTCCCGGTGGACCGTGAGCGTGGACCCCTGCACCTCCACCTTGGACAGTGCCGACAGCAGAGGCACGCCCAGCCGTTCGGCCACGGCGCCGGGGACGCAGCCGGTCTCTCCGTCGGTGGACCGGACTCCGAAGAGCACCAGGTCCCACTGCAGGGTCTTGAGGGCTTCGGCCAGAGCGTAGGCCGTGCCTTGCACATCGGATCCGGCCAGAGCCGGATCGGTCACCAGGAGGGCGCTATCGGCCCCCATTGCCAGAGCCTTGCGGACGGCATCATCAGCCTTCTCGGGTCCCATGCAGACCACGACCACCTCGCCGCCGTGCGCCTCCTTAATCCTGAGCGCTTCCTCGACGGCATATTCGTCGTAGGGATTGAGGATGCAGGTCACGCCGCGGTCGAGTCGCCAAGAATCAGGGTCCAACCTCGCCTTGGCCTCCGTGTCGATCACCTGTTTTATGCACACCGCGATATTCATCAGTCATCCATTCCTTTGTGAGACGGAACCCGGCCGCGCCGACGTCCGGGTCTGCGGGCTCGTTCAATGATAGTCCCTCGGTGCCCCAAAGTGTCGCCTTTCACGGAAGTTTTCATGAGTTACCCAAAGTATTACCGGCACGTATAGGTGGAACCAGATCTCTCCCCGTGCTGTGCGGCTCGGGCGCTCGACCGGGGTCGGCTGGGCGCGGCCTAGTATACGTTGCAGTAATACTTGGGGCCAGCCATGAAAAGTTCGGCTGAAGTGCTGCTCCGGCTCCATGCTCGTACTATCATGTAGCAATCCTCCCGGTGCCAAGATCGGCCGGGTGAGCTACCGGTATCGCCGGTGTCAGCCACGGGAGTCGGCGACCGCCCCTGAGGCGCGAAGAAGGAGACAGCTGCATGGACTTCGTATTGACCGAAGAGCAGGAGATGATCCGCGACATGGTCCGGGACTTCGCAGAGAACGAAGTGAAGCCCGTGGCCATGGAGTACGACGCCAAGAAGGATCCCAAGGACTGCGTCCCCTGGGACCTGATCAAGAAGGCGTCGGACCTGGGTCTGCGCACGGCCGCCATTCCCGAGAAGTTCGGGGGCGCAGGGGCGGATTACGTGACCCTGGCGCTCATCCTCGAAGAACTGGGGGCGGCCGACCAGGGCTTCGCCACCATCATGAGAGGTTGCTACACGGAATCGCCGCGGCTCGTCGGGGAACTTACCCCGGAGGTCCGGGAAGAGTGGCTACCCAAGTTCATGGAGGATGACACCTTCTTGCTGGGATTGGCCCGCTCGGAGCCCGATGCCGGAACGGACTCACACTTCTTGTATGACGAGCCCGGGGCCTCGATACAGACCTATGCTGTGAAGGACGGGGACGAGTACGTCATCAACGGGACCAAGCACTACATCTCGTGCGGCGGCATAGCCAAGCTCTATTTCGTCTATGCCCGTACGGACAGGAAGGGCCCGATTTCCACGAACCTGAGCTGTTTCCTGGTTCCCGACACCGCCCCCGGTTTCAAGATAGGGAGATTCCACAACAAGCTGGGGAGAAGACTGCTTGCGAACGCGGAGCTCGTCTTCGAAGACGCGCGCATCCCGGCCCGGTACCTCATCGGAAAAGAGGGAGAGGCCTGGGGTACCGAGGGCGAATGGGGGGGTCCGCAGTTCGACTGGTCGAAGACCGCGCTGGGCGTACCCCCGCCGTTCGGGCTTCTCGGGGCCGCTGCGAACCTGGGGACCGTGAGATCGGTCTATGAGGAGACTCTGGACTACGCCAAGAAGCGGATACAGGGCGGCAAACCGATCATCGAGCACCAGCACGTGGCCATGAAGATCGCCGAGATGAAGATGCAGGTCGAGGCGGCGCGGGCGTACCTGTGGAAATCTGCCTGGTCGTTCCAGGCCAAGCATGATTACGACCCCAAGTGCGGCATGCTCGTCAAGGCGTTCGTCGATCAGATAGGCGTGAACGCGGTGAACATCGGAGTGGGGATCTTCGGGGGCTACGGCACCTCCGACGACGATGTGCCCTTCGGCAAGCACCTGAGGGACGTGTACAGCTTCCTCCACGGTTTCGCGACTACGGAGATGGCCCTCCTGAACGGAGCGCCGGTCGACTAGATCACCGTCATGCCGAAAGGACGTGCACACCAAGAAGGGATGAGGTGATGGCAGAACAGACTTTTGTGAACTGTACGGGTGGCGGTCCCATCCGGGTCCACGTCGAGGATGGGAAGATAACGAAGGTGCGCCCCCTTGTCTTCGACGAGACGGATGCGCCCTCCTGGACGATCGAGGTGGAAGGCAAGCAGTACAGCCCCCTCCGCAAAGCTCACCCGGCTACCTGGACCCTGACCGAGAGGGCGCGGGTCTACTCCGACGAGAGGATCCTCTACCCGATGAAACGGGTCGATTTCGACCCGAACGGCGAGAGGAACCCGCAGAACAGGGGTAAGTCGCCGTACGAGCGCATCAGCTGGGAGGAAGCGTTCGACCTGGTCGCCGGCGAGATGAAGCGGATCCGTTCCACCTACGGACCCGAGGCCATCATGTCGCGGGCCGGCTCTCACCACAACTGGGGGAACATCGGTTACCGCACCGGCGCCTGGGCTCGGTTCTTCAACTTGATCGGGTTCACCGACATCCTGGACAACCCGGACAGTTGGGAGGGCTGGCACTGGGGAGCCACCCACGCGTACGGCTTCTTCTGGAGGTTGGGCAACCCCGAGCACTACGACCTGCTCGAGGACGCTCTCAAATACACCGACCTGATCATCCATTGGGGCAACGATGCCGACACCACCCACGGGATCTACGGCGGGAACGAGTCGGCGCTGTGGCGGTACTGGCTCAAAGAGCGGGGCATCCGGCAGATCATCATCGACCCCTACTACAACTACACCGGCGCCGCCGTGGGCGACAAGTGGATCTCGTACCGTCCCGGGACCACGGGTGCCCTGGCCCTGGGTATCGCCTATGTGTGGCTGACCGAGGGCACCTACGACAAGGAGTACGTGGCCACCCACACCATCGGCTTCGAGGATTTCCAGAAGTACGTCCTCGGCCAGGACGACGGTATCCCCAAGACCCCGGCGTGGGCCGCGGAGGAGACCGGGGTCGCAGCGAGAACGATAGTGGTCCTGGCCAGAGAATGGGCCTCCCACCGCACCTGCCTGGCCGGCGGCACCAAAGGCGGGGAGGGCGGCCATTGCCGTCAGGCCTATGCCACCGAGCACGACAGGCTGTTGGTATTGCTGCAGGCCCTGCAGGGCCTGGGCAAGCCCGGCGTGAGCATCTGGGGGACGGCCAACGGACCGCCTTACAACCACACCCTCGACTTCCCCGGATATGCCAGCGGAGTCTGCTTCAATCTGATGGCTAAGAAGAAGGTCGCGAACCCGGTCAAGCAGCGGGTCTACCGGTTGACGGTCCCGGAAGCCATATTGAGCCCGCCTCTTGAATGGATGGGCGAAGGCTTCTGCGGGAACTCCATCGAGCAGCAGTTCACCAAGTTCGTCTACCCGATGCCCGGTCATTCCGAAGTCAAGATGTTCTACCGGTACGGGGGCGCGTTCCTGTCCACGATGACCGAGACCAACCGCTGGGTCCGGATGTACCAGAGTCCGAAGCTCGAGTTCGTCGTCAACCAGGATTGCTGGTTCTCCACCGAGACCAAGCTGGCCGATGTCATCCTTCCTGCCTGCACCAACTTGGAACGCAACGACATCGGCGAGTATGCCAATTCGGGCGGCTATTCCCAGCATGCGTCGGGCAGCGCCAACCACCGGATCATCATCTACCAGCAGAAATGCGTCGAGCCGGAAGGCGAGTCGAAGTCCGACTACGACATCTTCTGCGGTCTGGCCGAGAGGCTCGGGGTGCTGGATGAGTACTCCGAGGGCAACACCATGGAAGACTGGGTCGAGAAGATGTTCTACGCGACGGACCTGCCCAAGTACATCGGGTTCGACGAGTTCAAGACCAAGGGCTATTTCGTGGTCCCGCAGCTCGAGGACTACAAGCCCACCCCGGCCTTGCGTTGGTTCTACGAGGGGAGGGCGTGCGACACGCCCGACACCAACAACCCGAAGCGCGACACCGACAAAGCCACCGAGTTGGGTACCTACAGCGGCAAGATCGAGTTCGTCTCAGAGAGTCTTCTGGCCCATACGCCCGATGACGACGAGCGGGCTCCGATGCCGCGCTACATCCCCAGCTGGGAGGGGCACCATTCCGAGATTGCCAAGAAGTACCCGCTGGCGCTCATCTCCCCGCACCCGCGCTTCACGTTCCACTCCCACCACGATAGCCACGTGCCCTGGCTGTCCGAGATCCCCGGCCACCGCATGTTCAAGGGCGGCTACGACTACTGGGTCGCCCGCATCCATCCGCAGGACGCCCAGGCTCGGGGCATCAAGCAGGGGGACGTGGTCGAGCTGTACAACGACCGGGCGTCCGTCCTCTGCATCGCGCAGGTGACGGAGCGGGTCAGGCCTGGGGTGATCCATTCCTACGAGGGAGCGGCCAGATACGATCCGCTGGAGCCCGGCAAAGTGGGCAGCACCGACAAGGGTGGCTGCGTGAACCTCCTCACCCCTGGGCGGATGCTGTCCAAGAACGTCCCGGGGATGGCGCCCAACTCGTGTCTCATCGAGATCGCCAGATGGGAGGCCTGAGATGACCAGGTACGGAATGGTGGTCGACGTCGCCCACTGCATCGGCTGCTACAACTGCTTCATAACCTGCAAGGATGAGCACTGCGAGATCGACCACCTGCCCTACGCGGCCGCTCAGCCCATGACCGGCCAGACTTGGATCAACGTCGTGGAGACGGAGCGAGGTCAGTTCCCCAAGGTCAAGGTGGACTACATCGCCATCCCCTGCATGCATTGTGACGATGCCCCCTGCATCGCCGCTTCCCCTGATGGCGCCATCTACCAACGGGATGACGGGATCGTGATCATCGACCCGGAGAAAGCGGCCGGGCGGAAGGACTTGGTCAAGAGCTGTCCCTACCGGGTCATATTCTGGAACGAGGAAAAGCAACTGCCGCAGAAGTGCACCTTGTGCGCACATCTACTCGACGCGGGCTGGAAGGAACCCCGATGTGTCGAGGCCTGCCCCACCGGATGCCTGGTGTTCGGCGACCTGGACGATCCGGACAGTGCGGCCTCGAAGTTGCTCGCCTCGGGCGGGACCGAAGTGCTGCACCCTGGATTCGGTTTGAAGGAGAAGGTCCGTTACCTGGGTCTACCGAAGAGCTTCGTCGCCGGGGCTGCGGTGTTCGGCGACACCGACGAGTGCGCCAAGGACGTCACCGTCACGCTGGAGGGTGCGGGACTCAGAGAGACGGCGGTGACAGACGCCTACGGCGACTTCGAGTTCGAAGGGCTGCCCGCCAACACGGACTTCAAGCTCACACTGTCGAGTCCCGGCTACGCGCCTCGAGAGATGGAGGTGAGGACCGGTGCCTCGGTGTATCTGGGAGACATCGTCCTAGCGAAGAGCGCCTGATCCGATCGAGGGTTTGATCCGGCTCCTGCCGGACGAGCCGGGCCGGCTTGTGTGGCGGCCCGGCCCCAAGTGGCGGCAGCGGCCTGCCCGGGCCCGTCGAGGGCCCGGGCAGGCCGCCCGCATATCAGGGGGCGCTGGCGTCATATGGCGTTGGCGACACGCCAGCCGGCCGCGGTCGCATCGGGGATGAGTCCGGGCTCGTCGCAGTCGCCGATGATGTGGACCTCGGGGACGTTGCCTTGCAGGCTTTCGGCCAAGGTCTTGTTCGCCGCGAAGGGGAGCGCGCACACGACGCTCTCGGCTTCTATGGTGCGGGTCTCGCCTTCCTTGGTGACGAGAGTCAGACCCTTGTGGTTTATGTCGACCAGCTTCACGCCACCCAACCGCTCGACACCCTTCTTGTCGAACCAGAAGAAGAGGCGGGTCTTGCGCTCCGGGTACATGCTCCTGCCGAGCTCATCCTCGGTGTCGACGATGGTGACCTTCCTCCCCCGTTTCGTAAGGAACTCGCCCAACTGGCATCCTTGGATGGCGCCCCCGATGATCACGGCACTTCTGCCGACCGGCATCCAGAGCCGGGTCAGGTCTCGAAGCGTCTGGGGTCCGAAGATCCGCAGGTAGAACCGGAGAGTCCCGTACAGATCGGCACTTCTCACCACGTTTCTTCCTTCGACGCCGGGGACGTCCGGCAGGGTGGGGTCGCCTCCGTTGGCCAGGATGACGACGTCGGGCTTCAGGAGCTTCACCTGCTCGATACCTTCGACGC
>CAZCCL010000097.1:0-9666 GCA_964497095.1 uncultured Gaiellales bacterium
GTTGGTCCCGCCCAGGTAGCGATACAGAGGAAGGTCGAGGGCTTCCGCCGCCGCTTTGGCCACAGCCAAGGAGGTCCCCAGGATGGCGTTCGCTCCGAAGTTGCCTTTGTTCGGAGTACCGTCCGCGTCGATCATGAGCATGTCGATCTCGCGCTGGTCGACGGCGTCGAGACCGACCAGGGCGTCACTTATCTCCTCGTTGACATGCCGGACCGCCTCCAGCACACCCTTGCCCCCATAGGCTTCTCCCCCGTCGCGCAGTTCGACCGCCTCGAAGGAGCCGGTGGAAGCTCCCGAAGGCACCGCCGCCCGGCCCCGTGCCCCGCAAGCCAGTTCCACGTCCACTTCCACTGTGGGATTGCCTCGAGAGTCGAGGATCTGCCGTCCGTAGACGCCCAGGATCACCGTCATCGCCTCTGCTCCTTCTTGGCTCGCTGGTAATACTCTTCCTGTTCTTCCAGGTTCATCTCCTCGAACACCAGCCCGTCTGCACCGGCTGCCCCCGCGGCCGCTTCCACCCGCTCACGGAAACGGAAGGCGGAGTGGCGCAGGGCCAACTCTGGATCGACCTTGAGCTTGCGGGACAGGTTGACCACAGAAAACAGCAGATCCCCGACCTCGGCCGCCACTCTCTCCCGATCGCCGCCGGGCGCGGCCTCCTGGTGGGCCGTCTCCCGGTGCGCGCCCTGCTGGTGGGCCGTCTCCTGGTGGGCGGCGCGGCCGTCGGTTGTCTGGATGCGCGTGGCCCGGCCGTCAGCCGCCTCGATGCCGTCGACCCCGCCGTCCCCGCCCCCGCCGCCCGCCTGCAGCTCTTGCTCGATCTCCGTCGTCTCCTCTTTCACCTTGGCGAGCACCTCGGCCGCGTTTTCCCAGTCGAACCCGATGGCGGCCGCACGCTGCTGAAGCTTCTGGGCCAGCAGGGTGGAGGGAAAGGCTTCGGGCACATCGTGGAAGATACCTTCTCTCCCCTCCGACTCCCGCTTGATCGCGTCCCAGGTCTTGCGCACCTCGTCCGGCGTGTCGGCCGAGGCGTCCCCGAAGATGTGGGGGTGTCGGCGCACCAGTTTCGCGTGGATGCCGGACGCCACGTCTCCGAGATCGTACAGACCGTCATCCTCAGCAACACAGGCTAGGAAGTACACCTGGAAGAGAAGGTCGCCCAGCTCACCACAGACCGCCGCATCGCCGCGCGTAGCCCGATGCCGGACTGTGTCCACCAGTTCGTAGGTCTCCTCCAGGGTGTAAGCGACGATGTCCTCCTGGGTCTGCTTGCGATCCCAGGGGCATTCCCTGCGCAGACGCCG
Source organism: uncultured Gaiellales bacterium (assembly GCA_964497095.1). Lineage (GTDB taxonomy): Bacteria > Actinomycetota > Thermoleophilia > RBG-16-64-13 > RBG-16-64-13 > CAVPLM01. Next base: position 1,305 of record CAZCCL010000097.1, read on the forward strand.
GGTAAGGTCGTATAGCCGCCCGAGCTCCTCGACCACCGCTTCGCGTCGCATGGGGCCCTTTTCGCGTCGCATGTGGCTCCCTACTTCTCCCTCAGTTCTGGTCGGAGGTCTCGGTGGACGGCTCGGAAGTCCCGCCTGAGGCCGTGGGCGGCTCGAGTCCCGCCCGGTATCTCACGCCCAGCTCAGCCTCCTTGCCGACCAACCATTCCTGCCAGGTCTGCGTCTGCTTCAGTTCCAGAAGGGTGCTCTTGATACTCTCCATCACCTCGTCGTACGAGAGCTGCTGCTCGGGGGTTATGTCGGTGACCTCGATCAGGTGATAGCCGTACTGCGTTCTCACGGGTTGAGAGAGTTCCCCTTTGGACAGGCTGAACACCGCTTCCTCGAAAGCCGGCACCATCTGTCCCCTGATCACCGGCCCCAATTCGCCCCCTGATTCCCTGGTAGTGGCATCGTCTGAGTACTTCCCCGCCTCCACGTCGAACTTGGCTCCGTTCTGGATCTCGCTGCGGACCTTCTCGGCTTCGGCCCTAGCCGCTTCCCAATCGGCCTCCGTGGGAACGGTTGACATCGTACCGTCCTCATTGAGCTGCACGGGGGCGATGAGGATATGGCGGGTCTCCCGCGCTTCCGGCTGCACGAAATCGGCCTTGTGGGCCTCGTAGTAAGCCTTGATCTCAGCCTCGCTCACCTTGACGTCCTCGGTCACGGCCGCCTTCATCCGTTCCAAGAGCAGACCGTCCCGGAGAGAGTCCGTGAGTTGTTCGAGGGTGATGTTCTGCTTGTCGAGAGCCTCGTTGAACTTCTTGTCGTCACCCTGGAAGTACTGCCTGATCTCTTCGACTTCGGCCTCGACGTCCTGCTCGGTGACCGTCACATCGTAGGCGGGCGCCTCTTGGCGGAGCACCTCCATCATCACCAGATACTCGGCCAAACCCTGCTCGAAACCACGGTACTCGTCTTCTTGACCGTTCTTGTCAGGGGCCCGGCCCGCCGCCTCATAGGCGGCTTTGAGTTCCTCGAACTGTTGCTGAGAGATGAGATTCTGACCCACCATCGCCACCGCCCCGTCTGGTAAGTCCTCCGCGCATCCGGTGACGATGCCGATCGACACCAGGAGCAGGGCGAAGGTCAGCAGCCCAATGATCGTCGATCTCTTCTTGTGGGTCACACGGAGTCCTCTCCGCCGGGGAGCGCGAGTATATCATCCAGCACTTGCCGGACCGCTTCCCGGGGACCCCGCTCATCCCCGCGCAGGCCAAGAGAAAGCTGCCCCTGCACCGGTGCGTATACATAACGCCGGTCTCTCGCGCGCAGCCGCTCCCGGGACCCCGCCGGCAATCTAAGACCGGCGACATGCAACCGTGCTTGGCGCAAGGAAAGCGAGTCCGCGCCTAGCTCCTGCAGCGTGACCCGCACCTGGCCCAGGAAGATCAGGTTGTCCACCGGCTCCGGGATGTCGCCGAAGCGGTCCCTCAACTCGACGCGCAGCTCCTCCAGCTCGTTCCTCGTGCCGGCGGAGGCTATGCGTCGGTGCAGGTCGACTCGGGCCGCCTCATAACCGATGAACCCGGCCGGGACGTGCGCATCGATCCCCACTTCCACCCGAGGCAGCTTCTCGAGGGTCACCTTCTGTCCCTGAAGCTCGGCGGCCGCCTCCTGCAGCATGGAAAGGTACATCTCGAAACCGACGGCCGCGATGTGCCCCGACTGCTCCTCTCCCAAAAGCTCTCCCGCCCCCCGTATCTCCAGGTCGCGCATAGCGATCTTGAAGCCGGAGCCCAGCTCGGTGTAGTCGGCCAGCGTGGACAGCCGAGCTACCGCCTCCCCGGTCAGGACGGCCTCGTCTGGGTGAAAAAGGAACGCGTGCGCGACCCGGGCCGAACGGCCGATGCGCCCTCGGATCTGATAGAGCTGCGCCAGCCCGAGCAGGTCGGCTCGTTCCACAATGAGCGTGTTGGCGTTGGGTATGTCCAGGCCACTCTCGATGATGGTTGTGGTCGCCAGCACATCGGCGTCACCGCGCAGGAACTCGAGCATGACCCGCTCCAGGTCTTGCTCCGGCATCTGCCCGTGGGCCACGGCAAAGCGTACCTGGGGCATGAGCTCGCGGAGCCGTGTGGCGATCCTGGCGATGGTCTCCACTCGGTTGTGCAAGTAGTAGACCTGTCCCCCACGGCCGATCTCTCTCTCGATAGCGCGCTTGACCATCCCCTCGTCGTAGAGACCGACGTAGGTCTGGATGGGGTGACGGTCCCGGGGCGGGGTCTCGATGACCGTGATATCGCGCACTCCGGAGAGTGACATCTGCAGAGTGCGCGGGATGGGGGTAGCCGTGAGGGTGAGCACGTCCACCCGGACCTTGAGGCGGCGTAGGGCCTCCTTCTGGGCCACGCCGAAGCGCTGCTCCTCGTCCACGATGACCAAGCCCAGATCTTTGGGGGTGACATCTTGAGAGAGAAGCCTGTGGGTGCCTATGAGCACATCGATCCTTCCGGCGGAGAAATCCCTGAGGATCCGCTTCTGCTCGGCGGCTGAGCGGAAGCGGGAGAGCATCTCCACCTTCACGGGGAAGTCGGCGAACCGTTCCCGGAAGGTCCCGTAGTGCTGCTGGGCCAGGATGGTGGTGGGGACCAGGAGAATGACCTGTTTGCCATCTAGGGTGGCCTTGAAGGCCGCCCGCAGGGCCACCTCGGTCTTGCCGTAGCCCACGTCGCCGCACAAGAGCCTGTCCATCGGTTGGGCCGACTCCATGTCGTCCTTGACGGTGTCGATGGCCTGTAGCTGATCTTCGGTCTCCTCGTAGGGGAAGGCCTTTTCGAACCGGACCTGCCATTCGCCGTCTTCGGCGAAACGGTGGCCGGACGTCGCCTGGCGGAGCGCGTACAGATGCAAGAGCTCGCCGGCGACTTGACGGGCGGCTTTGCGCACCCGGCTTTTCACGTGTTCCCAGCTCTTGCTCCCCAGTTTGGCCAAGGCCGGAGGCGTACCCCCCGCTCCCACATAGCGCATGACCTTGGCTATCTGATCGTGCGGTATGTAGAGCATGTCCCCGTCCCGGTAGGCTAGGTCGAGGTAGTCACGAGTGACCCCGGCAACGGTCTTGGTGGAGATACCCTCGAACCGACCCACGCCGTGATCTTCATGCACCACGTAGTCGCCCTTACGCAGGTCGCGGAACGTGGAGAGCTCCAGCCCGGCCAACGGCCGGCGCGCGGCCACCACCTTGTGCCGACGGGGGAAGATGACCGCGTCGGTGAGCAGCGCGAGCTTGAGTTCGGGCAACAGAAAGTGGCGCCGATGCGGTACCGGCAGGAACGTCACGCCGGGACCGCGGCCGACGTCGCCGGCCGTGCCCACCGATCCCGTTACCCGCCTCAGCACGTACCCGGCTCGTTCCGCCTCCGCTCGGTGCTCGAAGGCTATGACCACCCTGTACCCGTCTTCCACCAGCCGTCTGATGGCCTCCTCGGCCTCGGGCAGATCGGTGACGGCCAGCTCACCGCTGGTGGCGCGGAAGAACGGCGCCCCGTCCGGCCCCCCAGCCGGTGCCAGCGAATCGAGGACCACGGTGGCGAAGACGGCGAGAGATCCTTCGACCCGTGGCCACCCCACGTACCAGTTCTCTGTCCCTTCGTCACCCAGTACATCCAGCAGGTCGCTTTGGAAACCATCCACTGCCGCCCGGGCCCGGGCCGGGTCGGTCTTGATGACACACGTGCCCTCCGGCAGCAGCGAGGCCACGGTCACCGGCTCCACTCCGGGCTCCTCAGCGGCCGCATGCAGGCGCACATTGTCCAGCGGCCCCAGCGAACGTTGGGAGTAGACGGAGAAGCTACGCAGGCTCTCCACCTCGTCACCCCAGAACTCTATGCGCACCGGATAGCGCTCGGTCGTCGGAAAGACGTCGATGATCCCACCCCGCACCGAGAAATCCCCTGCGTCTTCCACCTGGTCGACCCGCACGTAGCCTAGGCGAGCCAGGCTTCTCGCGAGTTCCTCGAAGTCCACGTCGGCTCCCGCGGAGACCAGAAGCGATGGCTCTTCCGGTGCCACCACCCCTTCCATCAGGGTGGCGGCCTCTACCACGAGCACCGGATACCCCTGTTCGCTCATCATCTCGGGGTTGAGAGCACCTACCGCCCGGGCCCTCCTCCCGGCTACCCGCGGCTTCACCTCTCCCTCAGACCCATACCAGACACCCCGGGGCGGTAGATAGACGACCGGACGTTCCGCGCAGTAAAGCCCGAGTTCGTGCTCCATCTCTAGAGCAGCCTCCTGGCTGGGGGCGACAACGACCACGACGTTCCGGCTCCAGGGCCGGCGGTGAAGAAGCCCGGCGGTGACATAGGCGTGGACGTGAGAAGGACACGCCACCTCGATCTCACCGGAAGGCGAGGTCTCTTCTGCGGTCGGAAGTGCCCCCGAGGGGGGCTGAGGCAGCGCCTGTGTAGACCGTGAGGCCGCCTGTGTGAGTGAGGGCGCCCTCTGTGTGAGCGAGGGTGCCGCCTCCCGAGCGAGTGTGGGCGTCGCCTGGGCGATCACCCTTTCGAAGGGCGGATACCCGCCTAGGCAGTCGATCAGGCGGGGCATGCGCCGTCAACCCGCGTGGTCAACCACTCCTCCGCGAGGTCGGCAGCCCGGCCTATCAGCATGAGCACCTCTTCCCGAGGCTCGTCGAACGGTTCGAGCACGTGATCGATGAGCGGCCGCCCGGAGGAATCCGGACGGCCCACGCCTACCCGCGCCCTCCAGAAGTCCCGGCTCCCAAGGGATTTCTCCATGCTGCGCAGCCCGTTGTGTCCCCCTAGACCCCCGCCTTCCTTGAGCCGGGCTTCGCCGAAGGGGATCTCGACCTCGTCGTGGATCACCAAGATCTGCTCGACGGGGATCTTGTGGTAGCGCGCGGCCTCCGCGGCCGCGCGCCCCGACAGGTTCATGAACGTCATGGGCAAGAGCAGCACCACCCGCTGCCCGGCAATGAGGCCTGCGGCCGTGAGTCCCTGGAAGCGAGAGCGCAATCGGGGCAGACCGTGGCGCCGCCTCAGTTCCTCGCCCACCATGAAACCGACGTTGTGGCGGTCGAACTGGTACTCGGGCCCCGGATTCCCCAGCGCCACTAAGAGGTAGGTGGGAACAGCCTGCACCTTATGTCCCGTCGGTGGTGGGCCGCCAGGCCTGCGGACGAGGCCACGCCGCCCTGGGGCTACTCCTCGGTCTCGGCTTCGCCGATGACCTCAGGTTCCTCGACGACTTCCTCTTCCTCTTCCTCAGCGGTGACCACTTCGACCCGCGGCGGAAGAACGGCGGCGACGATCGTCTCGGGGTCGTCAACGATCACCACTCCCTCAGGAGCGGCCAAGGACCCCACGACCTCGTGCTGGCCGATCTGAAGCGCGCTGACGTCGAGCTGAAGCACCTGCGGTATGTCACCCGGGAGGGCCCGCACCGTCACTTCGCGGTGTTCCCAATCCAGCACTCCGCCTTCGACCACTCCGGCCGGCTTGCCGACGAGTTCGATAGCTACAGGGGCTTCGATCTCCACCGCCAGATCGACCTCGTGCAGATCGAAGTGCAGGAGACGCCGGCGCGTCGGATAGAACTGCAGTTCTTTGACGACCGCGAAGCGGGCATCGGCCTTCTTGCCCCGCGAGCCTCCCTTGGCGGTCTTCGCCTGTTTCGATCCACCCTCGAACTCCAGCTCCAGGACCACGTTCTGACCGTGAGCCAGAGCTGCCTTGAGATCTTCCAGGCCGACCGAGATGGCGGTCGCCGTTGCCCCCTTCCCATAGGTGACACCGGGGATCCGGCCTTCCGCGCGCAGTCGTCGGGCCGGGCCGTTACCGGTCTCTTCCCGCTCGCGTACCGCCAGTTTGATCGTATCCATACCCTCTCCTCAGCTAGAACAGCTGGTTATCTCCCTGAAAGAGCTCGCTCACCGACTCGTCGGTGAACACGTTCCTGATGGTATCCGCCAGAATATCGGCCGTGGATAGTACCACAATCTTGGTCCGGTCCGCTCCCTCCCGGAGAGGGATGGTATCGGTGACTACACACTCCTTGAGCGGCGAGGTGGCGATGCGCTCGTGGGCCGGATCGGACAGAACCGGATGCGTGCAGGCCGCGTACACCACTTTGGCTCCGGCGTCCAGCAGAGCCTGGACTCCGTTGACTAGGGTACCAGCCGTATCGATGATGTCGTCCACGATGATCGCCGTCTTGCCGGCCACTTCCCCTATCACGTGCATCACCCGAGACACGTTGTGCTCGGGCCTGAGCTTCGTCAGCACCGCGACTGAGCACTCCAGGCGATCGGCCATGCGTTTGGCGGTCTTGAGCCCCCCGGCATCCGGCGAGACGACGACTTTGTCGTCCAGTTCCTTGAGCTTGAAATAGTCTGCGATCATGGAGAGGGCGGTCATGTGGTCTACCGGGATCCCGAAGAACCCCTGCAGCTGGCCGGCGTGGAGGTCCATGGTCAGTACCCGGTCCACACCCGCAGCCTCGACCATATCCGCCACCAAGCGGGCGGTGATAGGCTCCCGCGGGCAGCTCTTCTTGTCCTGGCGGGAGTATCCCATCCACGGGACCACTGCCGTGACCCGGTGTGCCGATGCCAAACGAGCCGCCTGGCACATGATGAGGAGCTCCATGAGGTTCTCGTTGACCGGACGGCACGTCGGCTGGACGATGAACACGTCGGCGCCGCGGACGCTCTCGGCGTATTTGACGTAGATCTCGCCGTCGGCGAAGGTCTTGATATCGACCCGCCCCAGTTCGATGCCCAGTTTCTCGGCGATCTTGTGACCGAGTTCAGGGTTGCCCCGCCCGGAGAACACCATCAATGAACGCTCGGGGGTTATCCGCGTACAGCGGCGCGGCTCCCAGTCTCCCATGCCCGGTTCCTCCTCGTTCTCACCTATCTGCACATCGTAAGGTATCACTCGTCACCGCCGCGTGTCTGCCCCGGGCTGCCCATCTCATGAAGCAGCACCCGTCGACTCATGAGGATCTCGGCCTCTGCCAGCTCAGCCTGGGAGTTCACCCCCAGCACCGAGGCCGAGTCCGCAACCACGCTCGCCGACACGAGCTCCCCGCGCCGGCGCAGCCCTGCCACCACGTCGGTCAGGTAGATCTCACCCTGGTCGTTGTCGGCCCCTACCTCCATCAGGATCTCCAAGGCGAGCGGTACGGGGAGAACGTACATGCCGGAGTTGATCTCCTGCACGGCCAATTCATCCGCGTCCGCGTCCCGGTGCTCGACGATCCGCGCGACGCTCCCGTCTCCAGCGCGTATGACCCGCCCGTATGCGGTGGGATCATCGAGCAAAGTCGTAAGGACAGTGGCCGCTGCGCCGGAACTCTCGTGATCCCGAACCAGCGACCGCAGCTCCTCCCCCGTCACCAGCGGCGTGTCCCCCGGTACCACCAAGGCCGGCCCAGGAGGTAGTAGATCCGCGGCACTCAGCAACGCGTGGCCGGTCCCCAGCTGTTTCGCTTGAAGTGCCATTAGGCAGCCGGCGGGGAGGTAGGGAACCACCTGGTCGTATCCGTGTCCCAAGACCACGACCACCCGGGAGGCATGCAACTCGCCGACGGCCGCCAGGACATGGAGCAGCATAGGCCGTCCGCACACCGGGTGGAGGACCTTGGGAAGCTCCGATTCCATACGCGTGCCCTGGCCGGCGGCCAGCACGACGACACTGGTGATGTGAGAACTCAAAACCAGTCAGCACCCCGACGGAGCCACGGACGAGGAAAGGAAGCTGGGGCGGCAGGATTCGAACCTACGCATCACGGGACCAAAACCCGTTGCCTTACCGCTTGGCTACGCCCCAACGCTTCCGGATGCGGAGGCAGATGCCCCACGAGCCCGGGAAGTATAGGTCAGGCTTCGAAGGGGTGTCAAGCAAGGGCTCCTCCTCGCACCGAGCGGGCTCGGTACCCCCGCAGACAGAGGCGCCGAGCCAGCTCCTCCGCCGCAGTCTCCGAACGAGACACGCCCAGAAGCGTGGGACCCGAGCCGCTCATCACCGCTCCCAGAGCGCCCTCCTCGAGCAAGGCGTCCTTGCCCTCTTGCAGACCGGAGAGCAGGCGGAAGCTGGCCTTCTCCAGATCGTTCTCGAGCAGGCCCTCGATGCCCAGCAGAACCCCGCCGGACTCCAGTCGGGCCGCGCTCCACTCCCCGGCTAGGGCGCGCCACCGGGCCTCAAGTATCTCAGCCCTCTCCTCGAATCCCCGTATGTCAGTAGCCGACTCGGGTGCGTTTCCGGACACCGGTCCCTCTCTCACGGCTCCAGGCCGATTCCCGGTGAGCTGATCGAAATCCTCGTACACCAGCGCCGTCGAGAGCTGCTCTCGG
>CAZCCL010000098.1:0-9601 GCA_964497095.1 uncultured Gaiellales bacterium
TGGTTGAGCTTGGCCGCCGCCTGAGCCTCCCTGAGCACCCGGTCGTCGACGTCGACGGTGTGCTCCACCACTTTGATGGCCACCGGCCGCCCCATGTGCAGGTCGTCGGCCAGATAGACGGTCGCGAACGCCCCGCTGCCCAGCTTGCGGACGACCCGGTAGCGATCGTGAAGGAGAGGCGTGTCGGCCATGCGCCCAGTATACCGATGCGCTGATACCCACTCGTTCCAGCCGCGCCGGTGCGACTCTTCCACGAGCGGATATCAGCACCTCAAGCGAAGGATTGCTCGCGACGCCCGGCGCGACTGCCCAGGAAGCAGCGCATGTCTCGAGTGCCTGACCATACGTGGTAGAAGAGCCTTTGTGGCTCCTGGCCTCACGGCGGGGAGCCCCAGGACGGGCGTGTCCCCAGGAGGGGCGGCCGCGGTTCGCCCGGTGTCCCCTCGCGGAGGCTGGTCGCGCATGGTGTCGGTGCGCGCCGGAGCGAGGGGTGTCGGGCGATCCTTCACCCGGCAGTGCGGAACAGGACACGCCCGCCCCGAGGCTCACTCACCGCAAGGATAGGCGGCGCGAGGGGCTATGTTATACTCGTCCGCACTCCGGGCGAGTGGCGGAATTGGCAGACGCGCTAGGTTCAGGGTCTAGTGAGCTTACGCTCGTGGGGGTTCAAGTCCCCCCTCGCCCACCATTCTCGCGTTGCCGCTGCATATGACCGATCTGGATAAGGACGACAACCTAACCGAGTCAGCCACGGCAGAGCAGAAACGGCGGCAGCTGAAACTCCTGCCAAAGCCTCTGCTCCGCCTCATCCTGCTCTTGACAGGGATCGTCATCGTGGTGGTGGTCATCGTGGTCGTGGTGACGAGCGCCACGGGAGGGGATGAAGCCGCCGACTACGAGACCTACATGGCCGCGGTAGCCGACATCCTCGAGCAATCCGACGCATTGGGCGCGGAGTTGACCACGCTTCTCACCAACCCCGGCGACACCACCCGCGCAAAGATACAGTCCCAACTCGACCAGTATCTCGCCACTTCGGAGCGGCTCGAGCTGGAGGCGAAGGCCCTCGCGGCCCCGAACGTGTTCATCGAACAGAACATCCATCAGTTCTTCGTGATGGTCATGACGTTTCGCCACACGGGACTGACCGATCTCAAGCCTTCCCTCATGACTGCTCTGGAGGTCCAGGATACCGAGGTCGCATCCGAGCAGATCTCCCGCTCGCTCTACTATCTGACCAACTCCGACTTCCTCTATCGGGAAGTCTTCATTCCCAAGGCCACCGAGATTTTAAAGGAGAAGAAGATCGCAGGGGTCATCGTCCCCGATACCGAATTCATGCCCGACCCGGATATCGCCTCCAAGTCTCGGGTCCAAGAGATCCTGGCCAATCTCAAGAGCACGGGTAACCTCCAAGCCGTTCACGGCGTGGCGGTGGCCAAAGTGGTGGCAATGCCCGACGAGAAGGAGATCAAGGGTGGCGACACCTACAACCTCCAGTCGAGCGACGAGCTGGCCTTCCTCGTGACCGTCGAGAACCAAGGGAACATGGCCGAGAAGAACGTGCCGGTCGTCGTCAGCCTGCACACGGCCGATTCCCCGGAACCCCAGGAAGTCACGGTCGAGATCCCTGAACTGAAACCACAAGAGGACCTAACCGTGACCGTGCAGGGGCTTAACCCCACGGCCTACGGCGAGGTGGCCCTCCTGAGGGTGGAGGTGGGACCGGTCAAGGAAGAGAAGTGGGAAGACAACAACTCGATAGAAGCCAGTGTCATCTTCACACTCTAGGGGCGTAGATTGAGCGCGCTGCAGGCATTCGAGATCGTAGCCATCGTGGCGATAGTGATCGCCGCAGCGGCCGGCATGGGGCTGGCGCTCGTCTACAGGAGGCTCCAACGTTATCAGCGTAACCAGCACGTCATCATGGGGTCACGAGGGACGGTCGATATCGTCGACCACGTGACGGCGATGGACGAGAAACTGGTCAACATGCGCATCGCCCTCGAGGACCTCACCCTCGCCGCCCGAGACCACGACGTGCGCCTTGACAACTCCTTCTCTCGGGTCGGTATCGTGCGCTTCGATGCATACCAGGACCTGGGCGGCAGGCAGAGCACCGCAGTGGCCCTGCTCAACAGCCGGGGGGACGGGGTGGTCATCACGACTGTGGTCAGTCGGGATTTCGCCCGTATGTACGTGAAGCTCCTGAGAGAAGGGATCCCCGACATAGCTTTGGCACCCGAGGAGAGCGAGGCGCTGGAAGAGGCCCGTGGCAGCGGCCCCTTCACCATCGTTCCCCGTGTGGAAGGGGACTTGGCCGGCAGGCCGGCCACTGACGAGAGTACTGAACGGCAGGCGGAGGAAGCGCCCGCCTCGGTCGGTATCCCGGGTCGCCGTCCTCAGAGGGAGAGAGAAGTCGCCAGGGAGAACCGTAAGCGCAGGCGTCAGGGCCTGCCCCTGGTAGAAGAGGCGGTGCCCTCCGCTAAGGGTTGGGACCGGCCCGAGACTCCGACACCGGTCCGCGCGACCCTGGCCGAGCAGTTCCTCGAAGAGCAAAAAGCCGCTTCAATCGAAAACGGCGACGACAACGGGGCGCAGTACGCCGGCCCCCTTGAAGAGGGCGTGGACGAAAGTGAGCTGTGATCCCCCCGGACGAGACGTGGCCCGCTGGCCGGAATCGTCTCTGACCGAGCCGCTACCCGTCGCGGCATCGACCCTGGGCTTCCTGGGCCCTTTCGGCACTTTCACCGAAGAGGCGCTTAGGGCCACCCTGGACGAAGAGCAGCCCGGCGGCCGCACCCGCCGGTATCTGCCCTACCCCACCATGCAGGACACCATTGAGGCGGTGTCCAGCGGCGAGGTGGACTGCGCCATCGTCCCCATCGAGAACTCCATCGAGGGCTCGGTCTCGGCCACGGTCGACATCCTGGCTCACGAGATCGACAATCTGCAGATAGTCCGCGAGGTACAGCACGCCATCCGCCACAGCCTCCTGGCCCGTCCCGAGGTGACCCTGGAGCAGATCACCAAGGTGTACTCGCACCCGCACGCGAACGCCCAGTGTCGTGGTTGGCTGCGGAGGACCCTGCCCGGCCGGGAGGTCGAAGCTGCCAACTCCACAGCCGACGCGGTCGAACGGGTCGCGTCTTCCCAGGAGCCCTGGGGAGCCATTGGGAACCAACTGGCCGGCGAGCGTTATGGCTGCGTCGTGCTCGAGGCGGATATCGAGGATCACAAGGACAACGAGACCCGTTTCGTGTTCCTGGCCCGGCAGCGGGAGCGCCAGGACTGGTTCGAACCTTACAAAACCTCGGTTGTGTGCGAGATCGTCAAAAACCAGCCGGGAGCCCTGCTGCTGATCCTGCAGGAGTTTGCGTTCCGCCACATCAATCTCACCAAGATCGAGTCCCGACCCTCGAAGCGGAGGCTGGGCGACTACATCTTCGTCGTCGACATGGAGGGCAAGGTGGACGACGGTCCTGTGGCCGACGCCTTGCGCTGTCTCTCCTGCAAGCTACCTCGGCTGACGGTGCTCGGCAGCTACCCGGTGGGACGGCCTCTCCTCCAGTCGAGGCGACCATGAGGCCGACCGCGCGCTCGATAACCGCACTCGTCATCGCCGCGCTGCCCCTTGTGGCGCTCCCGGTGACGACGCTCTAGGAAAGACCGTGCTCGACCTCAAGCTCATCCGCAGCGAGCCCGACTCGGCACGCGAAGCTCTGCGCCGCCGAGGCGCTCAGGCCGAGGCTGCGCTGGCCAAGCTGCTCGAACTGGACCGCTCACGCCGCGAGATCCTGGTGGCAGTGGAGGAGAGACGCAGCCGGCGGAACACAGTGAGCGAGGAGATCGCCCGCGTCAAGCGCGGCGGCGGCGACGCCGCGGCCGACATAGAAGCGATGCGCGTGGTCGGCGAGGAGATCAAGGGTCTGGAGGCAAGGTTGAAGGACGTAGAGACCTCGTTGGAAGAAGAGTTGCTCCAGGTGCCCAACCTACCCGACCCGTCCGCCCCGTCCGGGGGTGAGGAAGAGTCGGTGGTGATGCACCACTGGGGCACCCCCCGAGAGTTCGGCTTCGCCCCCAAGGACCACCTCGACCTGGGCCTGGCCCGCGACCTTATCGACATGGAGCGCGGTGCACGTACCTCGGGCAGCCGGTTCGCCTATCTGAAGGGCGACCTGGTCTCCCTCCAGTTCGCGCTGGTGCAATTCGCCATCCAAAAACTGGCCTCGAAAGGCTTCCGACCGGTGGTGCCGCCGGTTCTGGTGCGCGACGAAGCCATGTACGGGACCGGCTTCTTCCCTACCGACCTGCAGCAGGTCTACCGGGTGGAGGCGGACGGTCTCAACCTGGTGGGAACCTCAGAGGTCCCCCTGGCGGCCTTGCACATGGACGAGATATTGGACGAAGGCGACCTCCCCGTGCGCTACGTGGGCTATTCCAGCTGCTTCCGGCGGGAGGCGGGTGCCGCCGGCAAGGACACGCGCGGCATCTTCCGAGTACACCAGTTCGACAAGGTGGAGATGTTCAGCTTCTCGGCTCCGGAGAGATCCGGCGAAGAGCACGACTTTATGCGTTCCATCGAGGAGGAGATCCTCCAGGAGTTGGAGCTGCCCTACCGGGCGGTGAACATCGCCGCCGGTGACCTCGGCGCATCGGCCGCCAAGAAATACGACCTGGAGGTGTGGCTGCCCTCTCAAGCCCGCTACCGTGAGGTCACCTCCTGCTCCAACTGCACCGACTACCAGGCCCGCCGCCTGAAGGCGCGCGCCAAGGGGACCAAAGGCGGACCCTACCTCGTCCATACCCTGAACGGGACGGTCGTCGCCATCGGCCGGGCGATCATCGCTATCATGGAGAACTACCAGAACGAGGACGGCACTATCGCAGTCCCGGCCGCGCTCCGGCCGTACCTTCCCCAAGGACTGGACACTCTGAGGAGCTAGAGGTGGAACCGAGCTCCGGAGACACGAGCGCAGGAGGAAAGATCCTCATCGGGGCCCGCGACGCCCTTATCGTGGTCGATGTGCAGCGCGATTTCTGCCCGGGAGGGGCCTTGGCGGTCCCGGGGGGAAACGAGATCGTCCCCGTCATCAACGGCATCGTCTCCTTGTTCGGCCGCTGGGTCTACACCCGCGACTGGCACCCTCCCGATCACGTGAGCTTCACCGACCGACCGGAGTTCCGCGATGGCTCCTGGCCGCCGCATGCGGTGCAGGGCACCCCGGGAGCGGAGTGGTGCGCCGATCTGCAGATGCCCATGAACGCCATCCTGGTCAGCAAGGCCACCGAGCCCCTTCGGGAAGCCTACAGCGCCTTCCAGGTCGAGCGCTTCGATCTCGCTCAGTTTCTCCGGCATCGGAAGGTCGAAAGGGTGTTCATCACCGGCCTGGCCACCGACTACTGCGTCCGCCAGACGGCCCTCGACGCACGGGCCGCGGGCTACGCCGTCTACCTGGTGGAAGATGCGGTGCGTGGCGTCGCGCCGGAGACCACGGCCAAAGCCCTGGCGGATATGGACGCGGCCGGGGTGATCCGGGTGCGGTCGGAGCAACTGGAGGACTCCGGGGAACGGCCCCAGGCCGACTATGACGAGGACGGAAACCCTCTTGGGCACGATTGATGGAGCACGGTGACTGATGGAGCACGACCACATGGAGCCGGATGTCTCTCAGCGCTGGGCCCGGCGCGAGGACCTGGCCCTCCTGACCGATTTCTACCAGCTCACCATGATGGGTGGCTACTTGAAGAGCGGTCGCAAGGACCTCACCGCCTGCTTCAACTACTCGTTCCGCGACCTCCCGCGGCACAACGGTTTCGCGATCACCGCCGGACTGGAGCAACTCCTCGATCTGGTGGAAGGCCTGCGTTTCACGGAACAGGACCTGCACTATCTCTCGGGGCTGGGGGTCTTCGAACAGGCTTTCATAGACTACCTGCGTTCGTTCCGCTCGCGCTGCAGCATCGAAGCCGTGCCCGAGGGCACGGTCGTCTTCCCTCACGAACCGGTCCTTCAGGTGGAAGGGCCCTTGATCGAAGCGCAGCTGCTGGAGACGGCGGTGCTGAACACGCTCAACTACCAGACTCTGATAGCCACCAAGGCGGCGCGTATCCGCCTCGCCTGTGGAAACGACAACCTGGTGGAGTTCGGCCTGCGTAGGGCCCAAGGGCCGGACGGGGGACTGAGCGGCTCTCGCGCCGCGTACATCGGAGGCGCCGACAGCACATCGAACGTGCTTGCCGGCAAGGTCTTCGGCATACCGGTACAGGGCACGCATGCCCACTCCTGGGTCATGAGCTTCGAGGACGAACTGGAGGCTTTCCGGGCTTACGCGGCCTGTTACCCAGACCCCATTCTGCTCGTCGACACCTACGACACCTTGGCCTCGGGGCTGCCCAATGCCGTCACCGTGTTCAAGGAACTGCGCGCAGCCGGCCGGCCGGTGCGTGGGGCCGTCCGCCTCGACTCCGGGGATCTGGCCCGGCTCAGCAAGGCGGCCTGGCGGATGTTCACCGAGGCCGGTTTCGACCACCCGCTCATAGTGGCCTCGAACGAGCTGGACGAGGACCTGATCGCCGATCTCAAGCGCCAAGGGGCACCCATCAACTCTTGGGGGGTGGGGACGCACCTCGTCACCTCCTCGGACTATCCGGCGCTGGGGGGGGTCTACAAGCTGGTGGCGGTAAGACCAGAAGGTGGGGTGTGGGAGCCGCGCATCAAGCTATCTTCCAATCCTGCGAAGATGACCGATCCGGGCCGCAAGCGACTCGTACGCTACTACGACGGCGGAGACCGTCCCCTGGCGGACCTCATCCGTCTTGACGACGAGGACCCCGACTGCATAGACCCCGGCCAAGCCTATCCACCGGTGCCCTTCGCCGAGCGGCAGGACCTGTCGTTCCTCCGAGCCGTGTGGGATGCCACCCGCTGCGAACAGCTGCTACGACCCGTGATGACCGATGGCGTGCGTATCGATCACCGGCCCTCGCTCGAAGAGATCCGAGCCCGGGCGATCGCTCAGGTGGGGTCGTTACCTGAAGAGATCCGGCGTCTACGCAACCCGGAGATATACGCTGTCGGGCTGTCTCCCCGATTGGCGGCAGAGAAGGTGCGCCTCATCAGACAGGCACCGGGAGTGGTGGGGGCGGGACCGGCCGCATCTTGAGACGCGGGCGATTCCCGGCCCGCGCGGTGCTGCATCCCCCCGTGCCGGTCTCTCTCGCTCAGCAGTTCCTTCGCTTTGGAGGGCTCTCTCCCACGGGGATCGCGGTGGCCTGGCCCTTGGCCAGTACTCGTCCCTCGGCGTTGGTCGCGACTAGGTCAACCACCATCAGACGGCGCCCGCCGTGGAGTAGACGGCACTCGGCGGTGACCTTCTCCCCGGCCGCGGCAGACCGGAACTGGCTGATGCTCCATTGCACGGCCACGGCATCGACCTTCGCGTTCACCGTGAGGGCGAAGGCCACATCGAGGAGGGCGAAGACGAACGCTCCATGCGCCAAGCCATGGACCTGGAGAAACTGGTCCGTGACCACCGCCGAAACCCGCGCGTAGCCCTCCGAGGTCTCCTCCACCTCCATCCCGAACAGCGAGAGGAGCTTGTCGCCCGCGACCAAGCTCCTGGCGCGGTCATTGGCAGTCTGATCGGTCACCTCTACCTCCAGTGAGTATCCTCAGCGTTCGATCCCCAGCATCCGTGACGACGCGACCGGGGGCGTATCTGGTGGCGCCGCTCGACATCCTGAACGGCGGGTCGTCCTCGGTCACCTTCCTGCCCAAACTAGCACTCGGAGGCTAGACTGGGAACCACCAGGTCGGACCCCGGCCACGGCGGGTCACTCAAATACTCGTTGCCACCCACAACGTGCGAGAGGTGACCGGTACGGACGGAGCCGCTGAAGCTGTCGAGACCGACCCCGTCCGACGGACCAGTAGCGTGAGGAAGAGCAGACGGTAATGCCCAGCCGGATACGGATCATCCTGGAGGATGGAGAGGTCGACGCTGTCATCGACGATTCACCCACCGCGGAGGCCGTTCGCTCCGCCCTTCCCTTGGAAGGGACCGTGAGTCGCTGGGGAGACGAGATCTACTTCGGCATCCCTCTCAAGGTCGAAGAAGCTCCCGATGCCCGCCGAGACATGGCCGTAGGCGAACTGGGCTACTGGCCGGTGGGCGCCGCCTTCTGCATCTTCTGGGGACCGACCCCGGCCGGCTCGGGATCCACACCGCGCGCCTACAGCAACGTGAATCCATTCGGGAAGATAAACGGACCGATGGACGCCGTCAGGATCTTGCTCTCGAGTGCCCGGGATGGCCAGCCGATACGGGTGGTGCCCTCCGGAGAGGCCGGCGACTGAAGCCTCCCACCCTAGAACTGGGCGCCCCCGCTCAAGACCATGGTCAGTAGGGCGGCCACCGCGATCACACTGGTGACGATAAGGGTCTTGGTGCGCAGTCCGGGGCGACGGCGATAGGCCATAGCCAACGGACACACGTGAAGGCGGCCTTCGTTCTTGAACGCCCGCGGCTGGCGACCGAAACGTCGACCCTCGTCACACCCGCTCCAGCCCGTCCCCGGCCGGTAGACCGCCGCTTGATAACCTCTTGTTCCGCCGAGATATGCCGCTTTCATGGTCCGGCCTCCACGCCTTCGATGCACCCGATCACCCGGGGGCACCTCTCCGTCAACTGAATCCGTCGTCTGGCTCCGTTGTCGGCACAAGTTCGCCGGTCTTTAGCCCTTTCCTCCGCCGGCCGATGGTACGAGAAGTGGTTCGAGCGTTCGCTTCGCCGACTCCAGCGTATAAGATAGGTCTGAGAACGGGAGATTGGCGGCTGAGACCCGTCTACCAGGGAGGCATACATGTATTGCCCACAGTGCGGTGGTGCAAACGAGGAATCGGCCAAGTTCTGTAGCACGTGCGGTCTGGATCTGGACAAGTACCGGCAGCAGTGGGAGGAGCCGGGCGTGCCGGAGCCCGGGCAGCCGGCGGAGCAGCCGGCGGGAGAGACGGCCGGTCAGCGACCCGCGGTCTACCAGCAGCCTGGATCGCAGCCGCCCCCCTACCAGCAGCAGTATCAGCAGCAGTATCAGACCGAGTATCGCCCGCCCTACCAGGCTCCTCAGTACTATCAGCCGACCCCTCCGTACGGCACGATCCCCCGCGTCCCCACCTACATGGGCTGGGCCATCGCCACCCTGATCCTGTGCTTCTGGCCCACCGGTATCGTGGCAGTGGTGTATGCGAGCCAGGTGGGAAGCAAGCTTTCTCTGGGAGATATCGCCGGCGCCCAAGAGTCTTCACGCAAAGCCAAGACCTGGTGCTGGGTCACTTTCGGCATCGGCGTGGCCTGGATCGTCATCGCCATCGTCGCTACCCTGTTGCTGGCCGCGACGGCCATCACCGTCTACTAGAAGCTATACTCGGGACCTCGGCTTTCGAGCCGCGGCCTCCGGCGGCGAGCCAGCGGTCCGGCGGCCCTGACGTGCCCTCGGCCACCGATTTGCGGCCCTGCGTGAAACGGTCCCGGGTAGCGCGGGCACGCGACTTGGAGGGGTGGCGGAGTCTGGCTGATCGCACCGGTCTTGAAAACCGGCA
>CAZCCL010000099.1:0-8898 GCA_964497095.1 uncultured Gaiellales bacterium
CCATACACGAAACGTATTCAGGATTAGTTCAGGAAAGTCGTGCCAATATACTGCCATGGAGTCACACAGCATTGCTCAACCCCCCTCCTGAGCTGTGGCCCCAACCCTGTCCGGTGGATGTTGGACCCGACCGGGGCGAAACACCACCACGCCCACACGGCGGAGACGGCGTTAGCGGCGTCCGGCAAGGCCGGGCGCCGCGCCCGCCGTGTGACTCTCACTAGGATTCCATAAATCTGCGCCTGTTTGCGCGTCCTCTGGTTCCTGCCGTGTCCTCTGCTTGCTCCTGGCGATAGCCACTCGCGTCGAAGCTCGCCAGCAGCTTCGACGCTTGCCCGGGGCCGCGTTCCCTCTTCCTTCTCCCGACCACTTCCCGCGTCGACGCTTGCCCGGAGCCGCGTGGCGGGCGATACTACGGACACCATGATGGAGTTGCGCATCTTCGTTCTGGAAGACGAACCTCAGATGCGCTCCTTGCTGGTCCGCGGTCTGCGCGAGGAGGGCTACGAGGTGCAAGGCTACGCCACGGGCTCCGAACTGCTGCGCAAGCTGGCCGAAGCTACGCCGGACCTCTTCGTCATCGACATAGGGCTGCCGGATACCGACGGGCGCGACGTATGCCAGGCCATCAGGGCTCAGGGGGTGTCGGCCCCGGTGCTGTTCCTGACAGCCCGCGATTCTCTGCCGGACCGTCTTTCAGGCTTCCGGGTGGGGGGAGATGACTACCTCACCAAGCCCTTCGCCTTCGCCGAATTGCTGGCCCGGTTGGAAGCTCTCACTCGGCGGAGCCACGCGGAACGTGTGGTCCAAGCCGGTGGCCTCACTCTCGATCCTGCCAAGCACGCTGTCTCGTGCGGGAACGAGACTGTGCCCCTCACTCCCACCGAGTTCCGCCTGTTGGCCAAGTTGGCCGCCGCTCCGGGGGAAGCGATACGGAGAAAGGCTTTGATAGAGACCGCCTGGCCTCACGGGGCCATCGTCTACGACAACACTCTGGACGCCTACATCGCTCGTCTGAGGCGTAAGGTGTGCTCGCTACCCGGGGCACCGCAGATCGTGACCGTGCGTGGCGTCGGCTACTCGCTCCGATGAAGACGGCGGGTGTCAACCGTCTGCCTTGGGGCCCGCGCGGTGCGGGGTGCCCGGTCCGGGTGAGGTCTGTCAAGCGGAGACGGTCGTGAGGCGTGCATCGTGAGACGTTCGTCGTGAGGCATCGGCTGTGACGCGTGCCTTCTCCCGTATGGGCGTGCGCGACCGCCTGTTGCTGGCGGTCCTCGCCACGGTAGCTGTGGCCCTCGTGACCATGACCGTGGCCTTCAACCTGGTGCTTGCCACCAGTCTGGCCTCCGACGCGGACCAGCGGCTCCAGGCGATGGTCGACGACCAGAGCAAGAGCATCACGATAGCGAATGGGCAGGTGAGTCTGCCCCGGCCGACCGGGGACATCAAGCAGCTTGGCTCTCAGGTGTGGGTGTTCGTCGGTGGCATCACTGTCTCCGCTCCGGCGGTCGAGCCCACCATCGCGGAAGCGGCCAAAGCGCTCGACGGTCAACCGGCTCAGTTCACCGATATCCCGGACTACGAAGTGCGCCTCTACGGCGTGCCCCTGTACAACGAAGGGGAACGTATCGGCACAATAGTGGCGGGATTGTCCATGACTTCCTACAACCGCACCCAGCAGGTGACCCTGGTGGGCACGGTCGCCTTCACGGCAGTGCTCCTGGTCATAGTCGGGTTCGCCGGGCGCTGGGTGCTGAACGCCGCCTTCCGGCCGGTGATGAAGATGACCGCCGAGGCCGAAGCCTGGAGCACGGAGGACCTCGACCGCCGTTTCGACATGGGAGAGCCTCACGACGAGGTGACCCAGTTGGCCCACACGCTGGACGGCATGCTCGATCGTCTGGCCGCCAGTCTGCGCCGGGAACAGCGGTTCTCGGCTGAAGTTTCGCACCAGCTGCGGACCCCTGTGGCCAAGATCAAGACGGAGGCCGAACTTGCCCTTCGTCGCGAGCGCGATCCCGAGTACTACCAAGAGGCACTGGGCTCGGTCCTCCACAGCGCCGATCAGATGGCCCGGACGGTGGAGGCTCTGCTGGCCGCAGCCCAGGAGGGGGGCAGCTTGGCCCGGGGTCGCGCCGATGTATGGCAGGTGTTGGCTGATGTGGTGAGCTCCATCGGCGTGCTGGCAGACGAGCACGAGGTGGAAGTGAGGGTCCAACCGCCGGCCCGGAACCTACGGGTGGGGGTGGAGCGGGACATCGCCGTGCAGATCCTCCGCCCGGTCGTGGAGAACGCCTGCCGGTTCGCGGAGGCCGAGGTGCTTCTGGGGGCTTCTCGCAACGGCAAAGAGGTGTATTTCTTGGTGGAGGACGATGGTCCGGGGGTCACCGAGGAGGAGAAGGAGCGCATCTTCGAGCCGGGAGTGCGGGGCAGCGCGTCGGAGAACAAGACTTCTGGGTCCCGGGGCTCGGGCTTGGGTCTGCCTCTGGCCCGACGCCTGGCCCGGGCGGCCTCCGGAGACGTTGAAGTGGGACCGGGGGAGCTAGGGGCGCGGTTCGTCGTGCGGTTGCCGAGCGGGTAGGAGGTCGGGGCGCGAGGCGCCGCGGCAACGGGCGGCACGGGGAGTCTCGCGCCGTTCCCTGGAGGCGACGCTGCTAGCGGTACCAGAGGATGTGATTCTCCTCTAGCGGCACCGACACTTCCGGGTGCCACGGCACCACTCGGGGTGTGTAATCGCTGATGGGCCGGATGGCGGGCACGGCGGCTCTGTAGGTGTAGATGCCTGCGCGCGGGCCATCCTTCTTAGCACGCCGCTTCTCGGGCGTCATCAGGTGTATCTCGGGAGGCGTGACCCCGATCGCGCCGGGCAGCAGGCATGCGCCGGGTAGGATCGCGCCGTCCGAGGGACCGCCGCGCCTCTCCTCCTCGATGATCCACTGCGAGCCGGCGGGAATGGTGCTCTCGATAGGCTCCGCATACAGCTCCACGTGGACCGCCTCGGGTGGGACGGTGCCGAGCCTGAGCTTGACCGTGAAGGCGTGGGTACTGCCCCTGCTCCCGGCGGTAGGGGCGACCTCGACTGAGACAAACTCTATCTCGCTCCAATGCCGGTCGAGCATCGTACGCCAGGCCTCGATGGCGGCCGGTGAGCCGGGGACGGCGAGTGAACCGGGGGCGGCTGTTGAAGGTGGCGCGGCCGCTGATTCCTGCGTGGCCGGGGAACCCTGAGCGGCGCGGGAGCCCCGCCCCCGGCCGCCACCGGCGCCAGCCGCCGATCGGGCTCGGAGAGTAGCGGCAGCGGGAAGATAGTATCGATCCAGGTAGTCCTGCATCATGCGGTTCGTAGAGAAATAGGGGGCCAGGCAGGACATGCTCTCGCGCACCCGAGCGATCCAACGGCGGGGGATCCCCTGCTCGTCCCGGTCGTAGAACTCCGGGATGATCTCGTTCTCGAGCAGATCGTAGAGACGCTCGGCCTCGATCGCATCCCACGCCGGGTCGGCGTCGTGCTCCAGCCCGTCGCCCAGGGCCCAACCCACGTCGGGAGCGTAGGCCTCGGCCCACCAGCCGTCGAGCTCGGACAGGTTCAGACCGCCGTTGGCCAGCACCTTCATACCACTGGTGCCGCTGGCTTCCCAGGGACGGCGAGGAGTGTTGATCCACAGATCGACCCCGTGGACCAGATGTTCCGCCACCCCCATGTCGTAGTCGACAAGGAAGATCACATGGGGGCGAACGTCGCAGCGGCCTATGAACTCCGTCCACTGCCTGATCATCGCCTTGCCTTCGGCGTCCGCCGGATGAGCCTTGCCGGCCAGGACCAGCTGGACTTTGCTCTCGACCCCACACAGCATGCGTTCCAGGCGATCCGGGTCGTGGAGGAGCAGGTTGACCCGTTTGTAGCTTGTGAAACGGCGGGCGAAGCCGAGGGTAAGCACGCCCGGCTCGCAAAGGCAGCTGATATCCGACCCCAGACTCTCGAGGCTGCCGGCGACGGCCCCTTGTCGGGCGACATGCTCACGGGCCACGGTGATGAGCTTCCGCCGATTGGAGTCGCGGAACGCCCACAGCTCCTCATCGCCGGCCTGGCGGATGAGATCTCCCAGTCCCTCCAGACCGTGAAGCCAGCGGTCCTTACCGCAGCACTTGGTCCAGAGGGCGTCCGCCTCCTCGGAGTCCCAAGAGGGGACGTGGATGCCGTTGGTGACGTGACCCACCGGGACCTCACGCTGCGGCCAACGGGGGAACAAAGGCTGGAAGAGCGTCCGGCTCACTTCTCCGTGCAGGCGGCTGACGCCGTTGACGGCGCCGCTGCCCCGGATAGCGAGGTAGGCCATGTTGAACGTCTCCGCGTCCGGACATTGTCCCAATGCGAGCAGTCGCTCCATGCTGATGCCGAGGTCGTCCGCGTAGTCTGCGAGATACTCGGTCACCAGCTTTGGCGGAAAACGGTCGAATCCAGCGTCCACGGGGGTATGGGTGGTAAAAAGGTTCCCGGCTCTCGTGGCGGTGAGAGACTCTTCGAAAGTGACTCCCTTGTCCTGCATGTGACAACGGGCCCGTTCCAGGACGGCGAGTGCGGCATGCCCCTCGTTGAGGTGGCACACCTCGGGCTCGATATCCAGTTCGCGCAGCAACCGCCAGCCGCCGATTCCCAGGATCATCTCCTGTTGGATGCGCATCTCGGGTCCGTCGCCATAAAGCTCGCTGGTGATACCCCTGTCGGCCGGGCTGTTCGCCAGATCGTTCGCGTCGAGCAGGTAGAGCTTGACCCGCCCTGCATTGACCTCCCAGATGCGCAGGTGGACCGTACGCCTGGGGAACTGAAGGTCGACGCTCACCCACTCGCCGTCCGCGTCCCGGAGAGGCATGATGGGCAGTTGCCCAGGATCGTTGAAAGGGAAGAACTCTATCTGGTTGCCGGCGGCGTCGAGCGCCTGCCGGAAGTAGCCCTGCTGCCAGAGTAGCCCCACCCCTACCACGGGGACACCGAGGTCGCTGGCGGCCTTGAGATAATCGCCGGCCAGGATGCCCAGACCGCCGCTATAGATGGGCAGGGCCTCGCTCAAGCCGAACTCCATGCTGAAGTAGGCGACGGTGCCGAGGGGCGGGCCCGCGGCCATGCCCGAGGCCGAGACGGCAGGCGCGGCTCCGTCTGCGGCGCTCGCCTCGCTTGGAGCTCCGGCTGCGGGTGGCACGGCCGCCTCGGGGGAACTCAAGACTGGGCCGACGCCCCCCCGGCGAGGGTCGACCGGTGAAGCCGGTTTGCTCTGACTCTCGGGTGCTGGAGACCGAGTCTTGCGAGGCGCGCCGGCCGCGGCTTGATCGGAGGCCCCATACGTCTGAGTGAACCAACTAGGGGCGTCGAGGCTCTCGCGCCGCGCCCGCAGGTGCCGTTCGACCAGCTGTAGGAAAACGGGGTCGGCGGCGAACTCCTCCAGCCGGGTCTGGGCGATGGTTTGCAGGATGTGCCAGGGGTTGTGGGTAGCCTCCCACAGTTCTGGCGCCAATCGCTTCCACAACTCGTCGGAGGAGTGGCTCCACGACCAGCGCATGTCCAGGGCCAGATCCAGCAGGCCTGTGAGCGGCTCGGGCACCGTGGGTAGTGCGTAGCGGGGCTGGGCGGTCATCGCGGGCCTCCGGAGGGCGGCTTGCGGGCTGGGATGACTGAGACGGCCGGTGCCGATGGATTGGCCTCGTATCCCCGAGCATGGTGGCGCACGAGGTCTCTCAACCACGGAGCTTCGCGGTTGGAAGAGTCCCGGAGCGCTAGGTCGGGTAACCTGGTCACAGGACGATGGTAACCCATAACCGACAACCACAAACCGCGGATCCGCTCTTGGAGGAGCTTGCCAAGCTCTATGGGGTGCAGACGGCCTACCGGGATTACAGAGGGCGGTGGCGTGAATCGCCTGTAGAGAGCATAGTGCTGGTGCTGAGGGCACTGGGGTCTGAACTCGGCGACGGTGACGCTGGAGATGACCCGCTCCGGGGGGTGACGCCGGCTCGGCTGAACGTCGCGATTCGGGAGCGGAAGCGAGAGCTCTGGAGCCGGATGTTGGAGCCGGTGATCGTGGCCTGGGAGGGCAGATTGCCGCCCCTGACCTTGCGGTTGCCGGTGGGTGGACAACGGCCGAGGCAGTCGTACCGTCGGTCGGAAGAGTCGGGTGCCTTCGGGAGGCAATCGACCACCGGAGAAGTGACCCTGAACTTGGAAGACGGGGCAACCCGATCGCGGGGTCTCGACATGGAGAGTCTTTCTATCCTGGAGGTGGCTCAGATTGGTCACCAAAGGTTCGAAGCTCGCCGATTGTCATTGCCGCGGCTCATGGGGACGGCCTGTGAAGCGAACCCCCTCCCGTGGGGCTATCATCGGCTGCGTATCGAGCTCGGTCGAATAACGGTCGAAGCCACTGTGCTATCTGCGCCTCGGCTGTGCTGGGGTTATGAGTCTCTGTTCGGCGTGGGCGCCCGCGCAGGCGACTCTGCACGGAATGACGCAGAAACAGGCGATTCAGCACTAGCTGGTCAGGCAATAGATAACCAAAAGACATGCGTTTCGGTCACGGATGTCTTGACAGGCGCCGGGGCTCCGTCGCATAAGTGGGGCGTTTTCGCCCCCCTTTACGCCTTGCGGAGCGAGCGGGATTGGGGGGCCGGAGATCTTTCCGACCTCGAGAACCTGGGGCGGGCGGTCACCGAGGTGGGGGGGACCACGGTGGCCACCCTGCCTTTGCTGGCGAGCTATCTCGACCGGCCCTTCGAGCCCGCACCCTATCGTCCGGTCAGTCGCCTGTTTTGGAACGAGTTCTACCTGGCGGTGGAGCAGATCCCGGAGTGGAAACGTTGCGAGGCAGCACGCAAGCTGTGGGATTCCACCGCTCTCCAGGAACGATTGAACGCGCTTCGCACGGCTCCCCAAGTCGACTACAGAGAAGCGATGGCTCTTAAACGTCAGTTGCTGGAAAAGCTGAGCGGGTGCTTCTTCCAGGGAGCGGCAGCGGGCCGCATGGAGGCATTCTCGGCATACCTGGCAGCCCATGCGGAGGCGGAGGAATACGCCGAGTTCCGGGCGGGAGTCGAGGCCGCCGGCGCGGACTGGAGAGGCTGGCGAGGCGACTCGCCGCCGAGCTGCTCGAGGCGACGGTTGCCTGTGGGTGTGCCTGAGGCGAAGCAGTACCACCTCTACTGCCAGTGGCAGATGGAAGAGCAGTTGAGCCGCTTCGGATTCAGAAGCGCGAGAGGTGAGGACGAGACGATCCTGCAACAGGGAACGACTTCGGAAGGTCGTACCTCGGTCGGACTGTTCCTCGATCTACCGCTCGGAGTGCATCCGGGGAGCTACGATACCTGGCGGTGGTCAGGATTGTTCGTTGCTGAGATGTCCACCGGGGCTCCGCCCGATGCCTTCTTCGCCCTGGGACAGGATTGGAGTCTTCCTCCCCTCAATCCGGAACGGATCCGAGCAGAAGGCCATGGATACTTCGCCAGGTCCGTGCGGCACCATATGCGTCACGCGCGCTACCTTCGCGTGGATCACATCATGTCGCTGCATCGCCTCTTCTGGTTGCCTGAGGGTACGAAGCCGGAGGGCGGTGTCTACGTCGTCTACCCTGCGGACGAATCCTATGCGGTCCTCGCTCTCGAGTCACACCGGAATAGGACGGTGGTGGTGGGCGAGGATCTTGGCACCGTTCCTGCGGGCGTGCGCGCGAGTATGAGGCGGCACGGCGTGCTGGGCACCTGGGTGATGCAGACTTCGCTGCGGACACGAGGGCGTCGGGTGGTGGAGCCTGTGCCTCGGAATGTGGTCGCCAGCCTCAACACTCATGACATGTTCCCCTTCGCCGGATTCCTGCGCGGGGATGACATCGTTGCCCGAGTGGAGACGGGACAGCTGGAACGGGTGCGCGCCGACTCCGAGTTGGTCGCGCGTCGACGTCTCGTGGCCAGGCTGGCTACGTTCTTGCAGGGGCAGGGGCCTGTAAGGGCCGGGGCGGAATTACCTTTGAGATCAGTATCGACCCCGATTGCGGAGCAGGCTGGACAAGGCGCCGTGCGTCTGGAATCAGGCGCGAACAAGCTGATTCCTCGCGCCCTAAGGTATCTGTCGATCTACGAGGCTGCGATTGTACTGGTGAATCTGGAGGACCTGCTGGGAGAGACCCAGCCCCAAAATATGCCTGGAACTGGCGCGGAATGGGGGAACTGGCGCCGTAAGCTCCGTGGCTCCCAGTCTGACGTCAGGCGGGCAATCGAGGCTGCAGCCTTATCACTGACTGGAATGGCGCGGGAACCCGACCCTTGAGAATGAGCAAGGCCCGGATCGCCCCGGGCCTTGCACTATCACGCTGCTCGGCCGGAATCGGCCACTAGTCAAGAGCTCCGAGGTTCACGAGTATCTGTGCAACCTCGCCCCGGGTGGCCGGTGCCCAGGGATCCCAGGTCGGTCCGTATCCTTCTATGCCCTTTAGAAGACCGCTGGCTGCGGCGATGGTCATGGCGCGAGTGTGGTCATCACCGATGTATCCGACGGCGGAGAGCGAGCCGTCATCCGGGATCACCAAGACCTCAGGGTCGAGGAGTTCGAGAGCTCTTACCGCCATGGTAGCCGCCTGGGCTCGGGAAACCGGGGCGTAGGGGGAGAACGTGTCGGGCGCAGTCCCCTGTATGACCCCGAGTGAATAGAGCGCAGCTACGTACTTGTGCGGATAGAGATCCTCATCCGCGTCGTCCAGGTCTTTGAACGGGGTCTGAGTGAGGTCTTCATCTGCGACCCCGAGGGCGATGGACACCATCTTTGCAAACTGTGCCCGGGTCGTCGCCCGGTCAGGTGCGAGTTGCCCATCGGGGAAGCCGGATATCACGCCGGCTTCCGCAAGAGTCGACGCGGCTGCA
>CAZCCL010000099.1:8908-9600 GCA_964497095.1 uncultured Gaiellales bacterium
CGATCCTGACTTCACGCGACGTTTTTCCGATCTCAAGGCCGAAGCGGTCGTAAGCGACTCCCACGATCGTATGGGCGCTTCCAGGGACTGCCCAGCGGGTGTTCCAGTTGAACGAATAGGGGGCGCGGTAGTCCGTGCCGAGGAGGCGGTCGTCGACGTACAGTCGGATCTTGGCGACGGGAATCGGGGAGTCGGTGTTCAGCCGGACGTTCACTCGTCCCTGCACCCAGCTCTGGTCAGCGGGACTCGTAATGGTCACGATAGCCGACTTGGTTGCGGTCTTGGCGAGAGTTGTGGTGGTGCTCTCGGGCCCTTCTTTTGTGGCCGGCTGGGGAAGCGTGCTGATGGTCACCGGTCTGGTCGCGGTCGCGGTCGGGGTTGGGGTGGTCGTTGTCGTGGTCGCCGCAGCGGTGGTAGTCGCGGGCGGCTTGGTGGTGGTGGTCGTCAGAGGTAGGGTTGCACTGGTTGTCGTCTGTAGCCTGGTAGTCGTAGTGGTGGGTGCTTTCGTAGTAGTGGTTGTCGGCGCCGCGGTGGTGGTCGTGGCAGGCGCCCGAGTGGTCGTCGTGGTGCCGCTGACCGTTGTTGCGGTCGTCGTTCCGCCGAGACTCACGTTCTCAAAGTTGACCCCGCTTCCTAGGCTGAGGCCCTGATAGGTACCGTTGCGGAAGATGAGATTCAAGCCCGAGGCGTTC
>CAZCCL010000100.1:0-9554 GCA_964497095.1 uncultured Gaiellales bacterium
ACGGATTTACGGCCTTCGTGCTCCCAGTACACGTCTTTCAGGTGAAGCACCAGGGCGAACTCATCGAAGACAGCTCCGGCGGCGCCTCCAAAGACCAAGGCAAGGATCTCAACCCAGGGGGCTCCGGGGCGAACGGCGAACTCCACCACGCCCACGACGAACATCACCGGAAGCCCCAAGACCATGTGGTGCACATGGACCTTTCCTCGATGAATGTTCCGGGGCCACCAGCTGACCCCCTTGCGGATGAGCCGCGTGTTTGCGCGCACGCAGAGAAAGGTCACCACCATGCCGACCAGCAAGGCATAGGCCGGGAGCTTCTCGCTGTGGAAGAATGAACCCAGCCAGAAGCCGTATGTGTCAGCGGTAGACATCAGAGGATCGGCGGGCCAAATCCGCTCGGGTGAGATTCATCCATTGGTCTTCTCCAAACAGTGACCAAGCCGAGTTCCTGCTCCACTTCGCTCCATGCGAGCAGACTCCTTAGCAGATAGGTCGGACTGGTTGCTTCGAGCTGTTCGCATGTATAGTCACCGGTGGCAACCGCGATTGACACTGCGCCGAACTGGCGCGCACACCTGATGTCCAACGGGGTATCGCCCACGATTGCCACCTCATTCGGCAGAATACGTGTTCCCAAAGACTCTTCGGCTCTTTCGACTGCGATTGCAGGGAGCTTGTCTCTGTGGGCGTCGTCGCTTCCGCATGCGCCCACCACGAAACTCGATGCGGGGATGCCGGCCGCCTCCAATTTGGGCACAATCAGCCCCTCCATGTTTCCACTTAAGATACCAAGCCGGAGACGCGCGGTTCCGATGGCCGCTAACCTCTCGATCAACTCCCTGGCGCCATCCAGGGGCCTGATGTCAGCTTCCTTCAGATCATCATGCCTCGGCGACTTCTACTGGCCGGCCTTGCCAAGAATAGTCGCTTGGAACCCATCACGATGAACGGATCGTGATTATCCGTGCAAGCTTGGCGAAACCCGACCGAAGCAGCCTCAAGATACTTCGCTCCTAGCACCCAGATAGCCGTTGGACCCAGCCGCTCAGGAGGTGGGCCTTCCCCCCAGGCGCAATTGTCGCGCGGCCGCCATCTCCCGGCCGGCAAGAAGAGCTAGGCCGATAACGATCAGCAACATCCCTGCCTCTTCACCGGGACCCGGCCGCTCCCCAAGTTGGATCCAAGCTGAAGCGATCCCCACCACCGGCGTGGCTAGGGTCCCGAGGCCAGCCCACCCTGCGGGTAGAGTACGAAGGACGTAGAACCAAATGAGCAAGGCCAGCCCCAGGGCGGGCACGATGTTGAAAGCGAGCGCGGCGATAAACGAGCCGGACCACACCGGTGCCGTTTCATAGGTAAGACCGGCAAGGATGATCAAGGGCACTGAGCCCAGCAGCGTCTGCCAAGCGGTGAGCGAGAGCAGGTCCACTGCGTGTCGTCGGTGGAGCACCTTGGCTGCAAGCGCACTTCCAGCCCAGGACATTCCGGCCGCGACTGCTAGGCACGTGCTTGAGATGCTGCCCTGCATTTTCCAGGGGGAGAGAATGAGGAAGAGGCCGACGAGGGCGAGCCCCACCGAGAACCATTGCCAGCCCTGAAGCTTCTCCCCTAAGAAGGGCCAGGCAATCAAGAGCAGCCAGAAGGGCATGATGTAGACGAGTACAGAGGTCTTGCCGGCACCCCCGCGCAGAAGGGCCCACGTGGCTAGTCCCAGAAAGCCAGTGGTCTGAAGGAGGCCCACGAGGGCGGTGAGAGGCAGTGCTTTCGGACGCAGCGGTCTGCGCATGACGAGGAGAAGAAGGAACAGAAAGAGCGCCCCACCGAACGCTCTCATGGCCGCGAAGGTGAAGGGCTCGGAGTAGCTTAGAGCTACCTTCATGACCACCCAGTTGTAGCCCCACACTAGAGCAAGTGCGCCAAGACCGATGATAGCCAACAAGCCGGAGCGGCTGAGCAACCGACCGCGTGTCGGCCCCACGACCACACTCCCGGTGATCTTCTTCGTCTTCTCCCCCGACCTCCGATTATCTATTGGTCCTCCTCCATATCGTGCTTGTCCAAATCGCCAGCATTCGCCTGCTCCGGAGCGCCGTGCTCTTCGCACAACTCCTCCGCCGCGTGGCTAAGCAGGGTCTGCTCCAGCACCGTGATCATCGCCCCTCCCCCACAGGCCGCAGCCGCACGCAAACCCTAGCCGCGACCGACAAGGGGCATGTTAGTGGCCATCAGCGTCATGAACTGCACGTTGGCATCCAGAGGAAGGCCGGCCATGTAAAGAACGGCGTCACTCACGTGGCCGAGATCCATCTGAGGCTCGGCCAGAAGGGAGCCGTTGGCCTGCAGGGTGCCCTTACCGAAGGCAGCCGAGAGCTCAGTGGCGGCATTGCCGATGTCGATCTGACCGCAGGCGATGTGGTAGAGGCGTCCCTCCAGGGAGATGGTCTTGGTGAGACCGGTTATCGCGTGCTTGCTTGCCGTGTAGGCCACGGCATGGGGACGGGGGACCTGGGCGGAGACCGAGCCGTTGTTGATGATTCTGCCCCCTTGCGGTCGTTGCTCCTTCATGGCCCGGAAAGCCTCTCGTGCGCATAGGAAGGCGCCGGTCAGATTGGTATCTATCACCAGCCGCCACTGCTCAAGGGACATCTCCTCGAGCGGAGCCGAGGTACCGAACACACCGGCATTGTTGAAGAGAACGTCGATGCGGCCGAATTCCTCCAAGGCACGTTCGAAGAGGCGCTCTACCGAATCCTCGCGGGTGACGTCCGTCGGCACCACGAGTCCCTGGGATTCATGGCCCGTCAGGGTGGCACGAAGGGTCTCCTCCCGGCGTCCGGCCACTACCACCCGGTATCCCGCCCCAAGAAGGGCGATAGAAACGGCCCGTCCTATGCCCGAGCCCGCGCCGGTAACAACCGCCACACGGCCATTCCCGTTCATTGCTCACCTGCCAGTGATTGTCCCTCGCCCATATCCCCCAGCAACTCTTCCACCGCGTGGTGGAGCAAGGTCTGCTCGAGCACCTCGATCACCGCCTCTCCCCCACGTGACGCGGCGATGGGCAGACACTGGAGAAGCTCATCACGCTCTTCGGGCAAGAGCCAGGCGTAGAGGCGTTCAAGTTCTTGCAGGCTAAGGGTCTCATCCATCCCGCCCGGTCTCCCTCGGTCAAGGTTCCAGCTATCGGCAGCGACCCATCTGCTCCAGCGTAGCAGGTCAGGGCCAACAGTCAGTGCAACCTTAGTTGCAGGAGTGTGGCTGCCCCTCAGACACGTTCGGGACTAGCTGCCAATGCTTCACAGGCGCGAATGATCGCTAACTGATGGGATGAGAACACCGCCCCTGGCAGGTAGCTTTAAGCAAACCAGCTACACAAGGAGGCGATAGTAATGACGCTCGAGGATGGGCACGTTGCAGTGTGTCGCCGAAACCAGACCTGCTACGACCCCCTCGCGCTACCCCTCGAACAAGGTCTCCCATTCGCCCCAGTCGCCCAACCAGGGCCTGAGGCCCAGATGCTCCGGCCTGCTTGGTGGCGGGTCGATGGCTTCGCATACCTCGTTGGCGTAGACCTGGCAGCGAGTGTAAGCTCTTGCCGCCCTCGCTAGGTCGTAGAGCGATTCCCGGTCGCCGGTGATTCGGCCCGATAGCACCCCGTTCAGATAGTAGTGGCCCTTGAAATACTCGATCTTGGCCTTGTCGAACGTGGCCTCCAGGGGCGCGGCCTCCACGTAGTTCAGCTTCCCCATGGCGGTGTTCGCATAGTAGAGGTCGGTCTGCGCGCGCAAGAGCGCCGCCTGAGCGACCGTGGTCGGATCCGCCCCCAGCCGCAGTTCGTAGAAGGAGTAGGTCTGGCCCGGGCCGTAGTTGTGAAGAGTTGGCATAGCCGGCCCGGTAGCTCTGGTCGCTGGGCCGGAGCAAACGTAGTACCGTCCGTTGTCGCCGGCATCCGGGAGCGCGATTCCGATGAGCGAGTTGTCCAGGCTCCCTATGTGGGCGTGGTAGCTCCTGCCCCTCTCCGGCCGATAGGCCTCGTCGGCGGCCTCGAGCGTTGGGGAGGCGATGGTGCTGGGGAAGCGATACATCATGGCGGCGAAGTCGAGGTCCACCTCTCCCGGGTAGTTGTGGAGCATGTTCCACATGAAGAGGTTCCGGGAGACCGACCAGGCGGTCAGGTCCATCTCCTCTAGCCCTTTGAGCTCCTTGCTGAGCCAGCCACCGTGGGGGATGTACTCCTGTTCCTGCTCGTCCCCGTTGGCCCTGGCCAGGTAGTTGTTGGTGTGATAGAGGAAGTCCACCTCGCCCAGATCACCCGCGCGACGTATGATCGGGGGGTTCCGGCTCTCGATGACCATGGCGTCGCCGCTGATGTCGGCGAAGAAGTTGCCATCCTTGCAGTTGACGGCTTTCGGATAGGCCATGTGCATCTCGGCTGCTTCGCGTGCGCTGTTCGCGAAGCGAAGGATGTGCATGTTGGCAAATCCCCGGGGAACGGTGTAGCCCCTATCGGGGAAGGCGAACTTCCCGGTCCCATGATGAACGTGAACCAGCCCCTTGTTGTTCATCCCGGGATGTGAGGGGAAGCCGCCGAAGCCCGGTATGTTGAAAGGAGAGGCTATGAAGGCGTTGCCGGTTTCGGGAAACACCACAAGCGTGCTGGAGAAGAAGCCGATGTTGTCGTCGCCGTTGCTCGCGCACACAAGCCCGCCGTTCTTGGTCGCCTTCCCCCAGGCCGCGAAACCGCTACAGGTCGGTTGCTCGGGTATCACGAAGGAGTTTTCCGACCAGGGCAGGAACTCCTCGTAGAGTGCGTAGAACGCCAGCAGATCCTCGTAGGTCAGCTCAATACCCGCATCTCGCGCTCCGGCGACCATCCCGTGGAGAATGTTGACCCACTCCGGCGTGTAGTCTCTAGCATAGGAGTCGTATTCCTTGAGGGCGTCCTGCTGATCGGGGGAGTATTTGTGGCGATGCAGCGGAGCGGTGTAGTAGAGGAAGCCCCCTCTTCGTGAGGGAAGCCAGGTTCCATAGATCTGCACGAGCTGCTGGAAGTACTGGTGGCCGAGTTGGTGGTCAGATCCCTTGAGGATTATCAACGGCCTGACCGGTGGGGGCATGGGAATCCCATCGACGACAGGGATCTCGGTTTCCTGGACCTGGTCTCCTGGCGTCGCTTCCGGTCTCATGTTTCCCGCCCCTTTCTCCGCCGCCGCACCCACCTTGCCGCCCATCTAGAGTCGTAGCCTACAACGGGGGGGATCGGGTAGCAACCCGGGCGGGAACCTGAGCAAGGAGAAGAAGAGGAACTAACCGCTACTTTCCAGGTGGAAATGATCACTAACGGGTAATGCCACCCAAACGTAGGTTGCGGAGACCCAGCTGCCGGTAGACACAAACTGCGGCTCAAGCGTCGGTGAGGGGCGCCCGCTCCAGTGGCTGGTTACACCATGCATCGCCATAGAAGATAGCTCAGCATAGAGTGGGCGCTATTTGGGTTACTATGCATTTCTATGACCGACCGTCTCCGCCGCTCCTGGAATTCCCCTGCAGGCCGCGGGTTCATCATGCTCGCCGCCATGCAACTGGCCTATGGCTTCGCTTACAGCGCGAACAACGGTACCGTCACCAACTTCTTCGAGGAGGTTCTCCACTTCAGCGGACCACAGTTTGGTTACATCACGGCGATCCGGGAACTGGGTGGTCTTCTTCTCATTGTGCTGATGGCGCTCCTCTATCGGGTGTCGCTGCAATGGCTGACTGCGGGCGCCATGTTCTTCATGGGTGTCGGATTCGCGCTCTACAGTGTGGCCACGAATTTCGCGACGGTGATCCCTTGGGTTCTTCTCGCCAGCTTCGGCATGCATACCGTGCTTCAGACCCAGTATTCGCTCGCGATGAGCCTGACGACGCAGGACAAGAGTGGGCACGTCCTCGGACGCATGAACGCCCTGAATCAGGTGGGTGTATTCGTGGCCCTCATCGTCGTCTTCGTGGCCTTCCAGTTCGACCTGTTCTCGTTCGTACCTACCTTCATCATCATCGGAGTAGTCGGTGTCATCGGCGCCCTTGCCATTATTCGCTTCCCTCACCTGGACGAGGGCCAGCCGAGACGGGTGGCGCCCAAACGCGAGCCGATCGTCTGGCGGAAGGACTACCGGTATTTCTACCTGCTCAATCTCTTCGACGGCGTGCGGCAGCAGATCTTCTTCTCCTTCGGATTGTGGGTACTGGTCAACCGGTTCAAACTCACCGTGGCCGAGATCTCACTGTTGCTGATGGTGGTCACGTTCGTCTCCATCGCGTCCTCGTCGTACGTGGGGCGCTTGATCGACCGGCTGGGGGAGCGTCGTGTACTGCAGGGAATAAACATCGGCTACGTGGCAGCACTGGCTGGCTACGCCCTGGCGGGCAACGTGTATCTCGCTTGCCTCTGCTATGTCATCTACTCCTTCATCTTTCCCTTCTCCACTATTGGAGCGTCCACCTACCTGCGCAAGATCGCGGTTCCGGAGGATATCGCGCCCAGCCTGGCCATGGGGGTCACTATCTTGCATGTCACCGCGGTTGTCGTTCCAGTGGCGGCGGGATTCATCCTCAACTTCGTCGGCTATCAAGTACCGTTCTTCATAGCTTGCGGGGCGGCGTTGATCACCGTCGCCGTTACCCACGGCCTCAACCCGGCAACGCAGCGGACCGCCGCTCGGATCGCACTGGATGAGGCCCGGCTAGCTGAGAGGGCAAAGGCAGGAGCTGCTGCAGGCGATGTGAGTGCCACCGTCTGATCCGGCAGCAAGGTGTCAATTGCCACCGGTCGTCCGGTTCCACGCCCGTTTGGAGTTGGCCTAGACGAGATCCCGGCTTGAACTCCCCTCTTCAGCGAGTCCGGCCAAGTCGATCGGTCCGCCTATCGTATCCATGTCCTGAGGCTTTGACTGTATCCGCAGCTCTTCCCAAATCGGCCGCGGCCCCAAATGCTTTCTGTGCAGGAACGAACACCAACGCTTCCATGAGAAAGCCGTGCCAAAGCCGTGCCGTGTCAAGACCATATTCAGACCCCAATCCTCTGCTTCGTCAAGGGACCTTACTTCATTTCTGAAAACAGTCACTAACATCTGATGGTAATGCGGCCGCGGGCAGCCTCGCGACGGCCCACTGGTGGGTCTGCGAGGGATGCAGTCAACTACGGGAGAGCGTCGTCCGCCAAGCATATCGTTGTCCGCCTTTGTCCAGCAGATGCCTGGAGCCAGGCTCCTCCTCACCTCGCCTTGTTGATAGGCTAGCCACCATGGACCAGCCAAAGGCACAGC
This sequence comes from uncultured Gaiellales bacterium, assembly GCA_964497095.1. GTDB lineage: Bacteria > Actinomycetota > Thermoleophilia > RBG-16-64-13 > RBG-16-64-13 > CAVPLM01. The sequence continues at coordinate 7,311 of CAZCCL010000100.1, forward strand.
CCCCGCAACAACTCAGTCCGAACCGCACCCTGATACTGGTCGTTTCCAGTCTGGGCGGGTTTCTGGTCACCTTCATGATGTCGGCCGTCAACATCGCTCTCCCCCTCATCGAGGCGGAATTTCACGTATCGGCGGTGACCCTCAGTTGGATCTCCCTTTCCTACATCCTCGTTGCCGGAGCGACTTTGCTTCCCGCCGGCCGCATCGCCGACCTTTACGGCCGGATGCGACTGTTCATCGGGGGAATGATCTTATTCACGGTCGTCTCCTTCGCCAGCGCGTTCGCCCCCTCCGTCGGCGTCCTTCTGGCCTTGAGATCCGTTCATGGATTGGGACTCGCCATGGGCGCGGCCACCTCCACCGCTTTGGTCATCCTGGCCTACCCGCCAGAATCCCGAGGTAGAGCGCTGGGCCTCAACGTGGCCGGCACCTATCTGGGTCTTACCCTCGGCCCCGTGCTCGGCGGCCTCATCGTCCACAATCTCGGGTGGCGAGGCGTCTTTTTGGTGGGAGGCGCTCTGGGGCTGGTGAATCTGGGGCTCCCTCTCTGGAAGCTGCGGCACATCGATTGGCGGGAGCCCAAGCGCGCTCGCTTCGACGTTCTGGGGTCCGTCGTCTACGCCGCGTCGCTGACTGCGGTCCTGCTGGGGTTCTCGCTTCTCCCGGACGTGCCTGGTGCGATCCTTATCGCCGTTGGCATCGTCGGCCTCGCCGGGTTTCTATGGTGGGAGACCCGGGCAGCCGACCCTCTGCTCAACGTCGATTTGCTCCGACGGAACCGCGTCTTTGCCTTCGGAAACGCGGCGGCCTTCATCAACTACAGCGCCACCTTCGCCATGGTCTTTCTTATGAGCCTCTATCTCCAGTACAACCGGGGACTCAATCCGCAGACCGCCGGTTTCGTGCTGGTGAGCGGCACCTTCGTCCAGGCGGTGCTCTCTCCGGTTGCGGGCCGGCTGGCCGACCGGGTGAAGGCCCGGTACGTGGCCTCTGCGGGGATGATGGTATGCGTGCTCGGCCTCTTTGCGCTTAGTTTCGTAGGCGCCACCACTCCGTATTGGTACATCATCGCCATGCTCTGCGTGCTGGGGCTGGGATTCGCCTTCTTCTCCACCCCGATCACGCACGTGGTCATGAGCAGCGTGGATAAGCAGTGGGTGGGCGTGGCCTCGGCCACGCTGGCCACCATGCGTCTGGCGGGGATAAACATGAGCTTGGGCATCGCCACCCTGGTGCTCGCCATCGAGGTGGGACGAGAGGCCATCCAACCGGCGGACTACCCCCAGCTGCTGAATAGCGTCCGGTTGACCTTCCTGATCTTTACCGCGCTGTGCGTCTGCGGGGTCGCAGCCTCACTGGTCGGGCCCCGGCACCGCGACGAGGGGCCCCGTCGATAGGCCAACCCTGGAACATGCACAACACGGTTCTTTGTGAGTCAACCTCCGCCTCCTGGCCCGCCCCCCATTTACGTACCAGCGGCAATGAGAGTCCGTTGTTCATGTACTGATGGAGCCTGACCTTCCGCTCTGACTGCCAATCAAGGTCTACTTCCAGTGGTCTATTGAAGCTGTTACTGTGTGCGTTCTTATCCAGGGGTATAGCAGATAGGAATGTCTTCCCGCACCTCCGGTGACGACAACGTTGAGATCTTCCGGTTTGAGCAGTATGGGTGAAAAAGTATCTTCATCACTTGGCACGGGATAGCCCTCGGGTGGAAAATCGCCGATTTTGGCTTGCTGTCGTTCTTTGAGCTCTTTCCACGGCACCTGGGATCTCTCCATCATTAGCTTCTTGAACTCAGCCTTCGTCGGTGCCGTCCTGGCCAGTTGTGCCGCTATTTCAGGGAGCAATGACAACATGGCCTCCCCATAGCCGTGTGGCATCTCCTCCCTGATAGCGGTACTTACATGCCTGACAGCATCTTCGTCATTTGTCGGCGCAAAGAAGCCGTGAATCGGAGTTCTCCAATGTACACACATGACCGTCGCGGTGCTTTCATCGGCCTTATAACCCTTCTCTACATGCATGGGAAGCCATTGGGCCGGAAGCTCCTCCTCATATTCCCCAAAACACCATGAGTATCTGCCTGGGTCCGCAACCGACGACATGCTGCTTTCCAGTCGTCCCCCGACACTTGTCATTACCAGGTTGAACGCACGGCCGATGGTGGCATTAGCGGGGTGTCCGGGTCCCCACGAGCCCTGCTTGTAATGTATGCCCAATTCATTGCGAACAGGACCGTTT
>CAZCCL010000101.1:0-1928 GCA_964497095.1 uncultured Gaiellales bacterium
GAACTGTAGCAAGTGACAGGCGGTCCGGACACGCTCGTCCCTGTGCGAGTGGTACGGTCCGGTACGGAACGTTGCATGGAGCCCCCCGCCGGATTCATCCGGCGGGGGGCTTCCGTATGTTCCCGATCACTCGAGAACGGTCCACTGCACGAAATATCATTCCACCAGATAGGACAGCGGTCGCGGGTACGAGTGGTATGAGCGCAGAAACCGCGAGTGAAAGCGGGCTGCGAATGTACAATGGTATCGGTGGAGAGGTCCACCGGCCGGTCATGCCGCAGGGGGCAAGGGCCGCAACGCGCTGAACGGAGGTATGACACGCATGGCAAAAGTCGAACGACTGACAAACTGCACCACGGGCGGTCCGGTCTTCGTGGACGTGAAGGACGGCAGGATCGTCCGCATGACGCCCATCGACCTGGACGAGGACGACGCGCAGGGCTGGACGATCGAGGCTCGAGGGCGGGAATTCAAGCCTCGGCGTAGGACCACGCTTTCTCCTCACGCGGTGGCGCAGAAATCCATGGTCTACTCGCCCAAGCGGATCCTCACGCCTCTCAAGCGTGTGGATTTCGACCCAAAGGGCAACCGTAACATCCAGAACCGGGGTGTCTCTGGATACCAGCCCATCTCGTGGGACGAAGCCCTGGACATCGTCTGCGACGAGGTGGTCCGCGTGAAACGGGAGGTCGGCCCCGCGGCGATCCTCTCCACTCCGGGGTCCCACCATCTGTGGGGCAACGTGGGCTATCGCCACAGCACGTATTTCCGCTTCATGAACCTGGTCGGCTTCACGTATGGGGAGCACAACCCCGATAGCTGGGAAGGCTGGCACTGGGGCGGCGCGCACATGTGGGGTAATAGTCACCGCCTCGGCATCCCCGAGCAGTACGATCTGCTGGAGGATGCTCTGAAACACACCGACATGGTCGTCTTCTGGTCCTCGGACCCGGAGACGAGCGGGGGCGGCATCTACTCGGCGTTCGAGAGTACGCCCCGCCGCTTCTGGATGAAAGAGCTCGGCATCAAGATGGTGTTCGTCGATCCCTACTTCAACCACACCGCCGGTCTCTATTCCGACAAGTGGTTCTCGCCTCGCCTGGGGACCGACGTAGCCTTTGGGCTGGGCATCGCCTTCACCTGGCTCACCGAGGACCTCTACGACAAGGACTACATCGAGAAACGCACCAGCGGTTTCGACGAGTGGAAAGACTACGTTCTCGGCAAGAGCGACGGTGTGCCCAAGACCCCGGAGTGGGCCGAGGGCGAGAGCGGTATCCCCGCGCGGGAGATCCGGGCTCTGGCTCGGGAGTGGGGCGCCAAGAAGACCATGCTGGCCGCCGGCGGTCTGGGCGGCTGGGGCGGTGCCTGCCGTTCCGCCACCGGCAACGAGTGGGCCCGGGTGATGATCGCGCTGGCGGCGATGCAGGGCTACGGCAAACCGGGCAGCAACATCTGGGGCACCTCGCAGGGCGCACCGGCCGACGAGTCGTTCTACTTCCCGGGCTACGCCGAAGGCGGCATCTCCGGTGACGTGGACAACTCGGCCGCCGGATACGAATTCGTGTATCGGTTGTTCGCGAACAACCGCGGGGCCACGCGGACCGCGCACCACTCCACCGAAGGCCAGACGGTGCCGCGTATCCGTATCCCCGAAGCCATGATGCACGAGAAGCTGGAGTGGCGGGGCAAGGGCTTCTGCGGCTCGTCCATCGAGTCGCAACTGCAGAAGTACGAATACCCAGCGCCCGGGTACCCCTACGTGGAGATGTATTGGAAGTACGGGACCTCGTTCATCGGCACGATGACCGAGACCAACCGCTACGTGAAGGCGTATCGGGAAGGCAAAGTGCCCTTCGTCGTCAACCAGTCCATCTGGTTCGAAGGGGAGGCTCGCTTCGCCGACGTCATCCTGCCCGCCTGTACCA
>CAZCCL010000101.1:1938-3864 GCA_964497095.1 uncultured Gaiellales bacterium
GCTCGGGCTACATCCCTCACACCGGTGCCCAGTGCAATCACCGGGTGATCGTTCTGCAGAAGAAATGCATCGAGCCTCTGGGCGAGAGCAAGTCGGACTACGAGATCTACCGTATGTTCGCGGAGCGGCTCGGTATCGGCGATATCTTCACCATGGGCGGCAAGGACGAGTACCAGTGGGTCCAGGACTACTTCCACGCCACCGATCTGCCCAAGAACATCAGCTGGAAGGATTTCGAGAAGAAGGGCTACTACGTGGTCCCCTTCCCGGCCGACCACAAATCCACCCCGGCCATGCGCTGGTTCGCCGAAGGGCGCAAGAGAGACACGCCGGACTGGGGTCCGCACCCGGCGGACACCGTCGCGCTGGAGGGTCTACAGACCACGACCGGCAAGATCGAGTTCGTGTCGAGCAGCCTCACACGGTTCGAGCAGGTCGGCGGCATCGTCGACCCGGAACGGCCGATCATGGGGCCGCAGTACATCCCGTCGTGGGAGGGCCATCGCACCGAGGAGCTCGTCGGCAAGTACCCACTGCAGATGGTCTCCCCGCACCCGCGCTTCAGCTTCCACACCATGGGTGACAGCAAGGAGAGCTGGCTGAACGAGGTCAAGGACCACCGGGTGCTCGTCAACGGCCACCGCTACTGGATCATGCGTCTGAACACCAGGGACGCGGAGGCGCGTGGCATTAAGGACGGCGACCTCATCCGGGCGTTCAACGATCGCGGCTCGGTGATCCTCGCGGCCCAGGTAGGCGAGCGCGTGCCCCCGGGCACGGTCCACTCCTACGAGTCCTGCGCGGACTACCTGCCGCTGGGGGAGCCCGGGTATTCGCCAGACACGTCAGGGTGCGTTAACATTCTTGCGCCCAAACGCTACATAACGCCGACATCGACGGCTATGGCCAACAACTCCTGCCTGATCCAGGTGGAGAAATGGGAGGGAGAAACTAGATGAAGAAGTGGAACATGGTCATTGACCTCGCCCGTTGTCACGATTGCAACGACTGCTTTCTCGCGGACAAGGACGAGTTCGTGGGCAATGACTTCCCACCCTACTCTGTTGCTCAGCCCTGGTCAGGTCACCGTTGGATGAACATAGACCGCAAAGAGCGGGGTCAGCATCCCATCGTCCAGGTGTGCTACCTTCCCAAACCCTGTAATCACTGTGACGACCCCCCCTGCATGAGGGACTCGCCCAAGAAGACCATCGAGAAACGCAAAGACGGCCTGGTCATCATCGATCCCAAGAAGGCCAAAGGCCACAAAGAGATCGTGGACACCTGCCCCTACGGCTCGATCTACTGGAACGAGGAACTTCAGGTGCCCCAGAAGTGCACAGGTTGCGTGCATCTGCTGGAGGACGGTTGGACCGAGACGCGGTGCTCTCAGGTATGTCCCACCGAGGCCATCAAGCTGGTCTTGGCCGAGGATGAGGACATGGCCGCGATGGTCGCCGCTGAAGGACTCGAGGTCCTGCATCCCGAATGGGGTACCAAGCCCCGGGTGTACTACAAGAACCTCTATCGCTGGACCAAGGTGTTCGCCTCCGGCAGCGTAGCTTACGCGGACACCGACGAATGCGCCGAGGGCGCCCAGGTGATGGTCGCCGAGGCCGGTCATTCGGTCGGCGAGGGTGCGGTGAACAACTACGGCGAGTTCGTGGTGGACAATCTGGAGCCCGGAAAGTCGTATACCGTCGTCGTAACCGCGGCCGGCTACAAGCCGTATTCGGCCGAAGTCACTCTCGACAAGAGTCTGAACATGGGTCTGATCATGCTGGAGCAGGCCTAGGCCGCAGGCATCCGACAGGGCGGCGGCGCCACGGCCGCAAACGCTGTTAGAGAGTCGGGGGGGGGGGGGGGCCGGGGCCCCCCCCCGGGAGCCGAAAAGGGGGGGGGGGGCCCCCGTGAAGTTGGGCGGCC
>CAZCCL010000101.1:3874-9391 GCA_964497095.1 uncultured Gaiellales bacterium
CACCGCGTGTGCGCCCGCGGGCGCCCCCCCCCCCCCCCCCCCCCGACTCTTGAGCATACATGGATGGAGGGCAGCCTGTTTCTTTGCCGCTGCGCGCGGCGGTCTATACGTGGTCGGCCGCTGCCGCTAAACTGAGATGCGTCCAGCCCCGAGCGAAGGGGGATGAATGGCAGACGGTGAGAGACGGGCCAACGAGGGCGAGAGGACGATCGTTCGCGATCTCAGCTGGTGCGGAGTGGGTGCGGGTGCGAACGCGTCCATGGTGGACGTGAAGGATGGCAGGATACTGCGCATCCGGCCGGCGCGCTACTACGAGCGGTACACCCGAGAAGAAGTCAAGCCGTGGGTGATGCATGCGCGAGGCAAGACCTTCGAGCCCAGCGACAAGAGCCTCATCCCTCCGCTGAGCCTGGCCTACAAGAAGCGGGTCTACTCTCCAGCGCGCATCCGTTACCCCATGAAGCGGGTGGACTTCGATCCCACGGGCGCCCCCGGCTCGGTGGGCCCGGGCGGGCGCAACCCCCAGAACCGAGGGGCCGGCAAGTACGTGCGCATCTCCTGGGACGAGGCTCTCGAGATCGTCTGTGGCGAGATGCTGAGGGTCAAGGCGGAGTACGGTCCCACCGCCATCCTTTATCAGTCCGACCAGCACGGTGAGAACAAGGTGGTGCACGGGCCCCACGGCTGTGGACGCAAGCTACTCAGACTCTTCGGCGGCTACACCCTACAGGTGAGGCAGCCCGACAGCTGGGAAGGCTGGTGGTGGGGGGCTAAGCACGTGTGGGGTTGTGAGCCGGTCGGCCAGCAGATGCCGCAGAAGAACCTCCTTCTCGACATCTCCAAGAATGCAGAGCTGCTTCTATTCTGGGGCTGCGACCAGGAGACCACCACCTGGGGTTGGCAGGGACAGCTCCCCAGCCGCCTGAGCTACTGGTGGACGGAGCTCGGCATCAAGCAGATCTATATCGCCCCGGACTGTAACTACGCGAACGCGGTGCATGCCGACAAATGGATTCCCATCCTTCCCAACACCGACGCGGCTCTGTATCTGGCCATCTGCTACCAATGGTTCAAGAACGGGACCTACCACAAAGCCTACTTGGAGACCCACGCCTACGGGGTGGATAGGTTCGAAGCCTATGTGATGGGCGAAGAAGACGGGATCCCCAAGACCCCGGAGTGGGCCGCTCCCATCACCGGCGTACCCGCGCGCATCATCAAGGCTCTGGCGGCGGAATGGGCCTCCAGGCGCGCCACCGTGGTGATCAGCAACGGCGGTCCCGGCATCCGCGGCCCCTATGCCACCGAGCCGGCCCGATTGCAGGTCCTTTGCCTGGCCATGCAGGGTCTGGGAAGACCGGGCTGTAACCAGGCCAAGATGATCGAGTGGGGCCTACACCACGACTATGAACAGATGTCGCCGCCGGCACCCTCCATATTCACCAGCCTGCTCGAAGCCTACACCGGCGGCACTCCGGGCGACACCAACCACCCCTCGTTCCTCCCCAAGACGCTGGTGCCCAAGGCCATCCTCGAAGGGTCGTGCGAATGGTGGGGTAACGAGAGCGAGTTCGCCGTTCGGGAGAACCAGTTCGTCCACTACGAATACCCGGCCGGCGGCTGTTCCAGGATCCACATGATCTGGACCGATTCACCTTCCTGGATCACCTGCTGGAACGATGGCAACAACTTCATCCGGGCGATGCGCCATCCCGACATCGAGTTCATCTTCGCCCAGCACCCCTGGCTGGAGAACGACGCCCTCTTCGCCGATGTCATCTTGCCGGTCAACACCAAGCTGGAGGAGGACGACATCGGTAGTGACGTTTTCGGTGGGCAGATGAACGTTCTCTTCCCGGAGCCTCGGTGCGTGGAACCTCTCGCCGAGTCTCTCAGCGATTATGAGATCGTCTGCGAGATCGCCGATCGCTTGGGGCTCTTGGAGGAATACACCGAGGGCAGGACCATCCCCGAACTGATCAGGCTGGGCTACGAGACCTCAGGCGCGGCCCATGTCGTCAGTTGGGAACAGCTGTCGGAGAAGGGCTACTACGTGGTCCCTCCGGACCCCGACTGGGAGAAGATCCCGGCCGGTATGATCGAGTTCTACGAGGATCCTGAGGGCAACCCGCTCTCTACTCCCACGGGCAAGATCGAGTTCTACGCCACCGGCTTGGCCGAGCACTTCCCCGACGACGACGAGCGGGGGCCGGTGCCGAGGTGGATCGCGCAAGGCGAGACCCACGAGGAGACGTTGGGCACCGAGCGGAGCAAGAAGTATCCCCTTCTGGTCATGAGCAACCACCCGAGATGGGGAGTGCACTCCCAGCATGATGACGTCACCTGGTTTCGGGAGATCGAGACCTGCAAGGTGAGAGGCCCGGACGGCTATCAGTACCACCCTCTGTGGATCCACCCGGTTGACGCCGCCAAGCGCGGCATCGGGTCTGGGGACGTCGTGTCGATTCACAATGAGCGAGGCACGGTCCTGGCCGGCGCCTACGTGACCGAGCGCATCATGCCGGGGGTGGTAGGGGTCGATCACGGAGCCAAGTACGATCCTGTCGTCCCCGGGGAGATCGATCGGGGCGGAGCCATCAATACCATCGTCCCCCGCAACACGACCTCCAAGAACGCGGTGGGGATGGTCGTCTCCGGCTTTCTCGCGGAGGTGGAGAAGATCGATCTGGAGGCTATGAAAGCCAAGTATCCGCAAGTCTTCGCTCGTGAATGCCATCCGGCCGCCGGCCCGTGTCTGGCCGGTGTACTCATGGAGGGGGTGGACTGACAACTGCGCCTGCCGGGCCGGCTCAAGGGCCGCGGGCGGGATGCATCCTGTTCGGGCGCCCATTGCCGGCGCCGCTACCATAGATTTCGCATACCCAGCGTAAGGGGGATACATGGCAGACGGTAAGAGGTGGACCACCGAGGGCGAAAGGACGATCGTCCGCGACATGTGCTTTATCGGGATAAGTTGGGGCGGCAACGCCTGCATGGTGGACGTCAAGGACGGCAAAGTCCTGCGCATCCGCCCGGCCCGCTTCTACGACAAGTACACCAAGGATGAGGTCAAGCCCTGGGTCATGCACGCCCGCGGCAGCACCTTCGATCCGGGAGAGAAGACGCTGCCGCCGCCGTTCAGCATCGCCTACAAGAAGCGCGTCTTCTCGCCGGCCCGCATCCGCTATCCCATGAAGCGGGTGGACTTCGATCCCAAAGGCGCTCCGGGATCGGTGGGCCCGGGCGGGCGAAACATCCAGAACCGGGGGGTGAGCAAGTACGAGCGCGTCAGCTGGGACGAGGCCCTGGACATCATCACCGGCGAGATGCTCAGAGTGAAGGAGACCCACGGTCCCACGGCCATCCTCTACCAGAACGACCAGCATGGGGAGAACAAGACCGTCCACGGACCCCACGGGTGCGGGCGCAAGCTGCTCGATCTGTTCGGGGGGTACACCCACCAGGTCCGTAACGCCGACAGCTGGGAAGGCTGGTACTGGGGCGCCAAGCACGTATGGGGCTGCGAGCCCATCGGCCAGCAACTCCCCCAGAAGAACCTGCTCTACGACATCTCCAAGAATGCAGAGCTCCTGCTGTTCTGGGGCTGCGACCCGGAGGCCACCCCTTGGGGCTGGGGGGGCCAGCTGCCCAGCCGTCTGAGCTACTGGTGGACAGAACTGGGCATCAAGCAGATCTACATCGCCCCCGATTGCAACTACGGCAACGCCGTGCATGCGGACAAGTGGATCCCTACCCTGCCCAACACCGACGCCGCCCTCTATCTGGCCGTCTGCCACCGCTGGTTTGAGCAAGGCACCTACGACAAGGAGTACCTGGCCACCCACGCCTACGGGGTGGATGAGTTCGAGGCCTACGTCATGGGGGAAGAGGATGGGCTACCCAAGAGCCCGGAGTGGGCGGCGCCGATCACGGGGGTCCCTGCCCGCGTCATCAAGGCGCTCGCGGACGAGTGGGCCTCAAAGCGCACCACGATCGTCATCAGCAATGGCGGACCGGCCATCCGCGGCCCCTACTCCACCGAACCGGCCCGCCTGCAATGCCTGTGCCTGGCTATGCAGGGCCTGGGCAGACCGGGCTGCAACCAGGCCAAGATGATCGAGTGGGCCCTCGCCCGCGATCCCGAGAACCAGGCGGCGCCCAAGCCCCAGGTCTGTATCAGCCTCGATGCTGCCTACCGGGGGGACGGACCGCCGGAGTACAAGCGCGAATCCTGTATCCCCAAGACCCTGGTGCCCAAGCTCATCCTGGAGGGAGAGGGCACGTGGTACGGCAACCGCTACGGCATGCGCAGCGAGCGGGAAGACCAGTTCGTCCAGTACAAGTACCCGGCCGACGGCGCGTCCAAAATCCACATGATCTGGACCGACTCTCCCTCCTGGATCACCTGCTGGAACGACGGCAACGCCTTCATCCGGGCTCTCAGGCACCCAGATATCGAGTTCGTCTTCTGCCAGCACCCCTGGATCGAGAACGACGCGCTCTATGCCGACCTCATCCTGCCGGTGAACACCAAGCTGGAAGAAGACGACATCGGCTCCGATATCTTCAGCGGGCAGATGGACATGCTCTTTCCCGAGCCCCGCTGCATGGAGTCGCTGGGTGAGTCCTTCAGCGACTATGAGATCGTCTGCAAGCTCGCCGAGCGCCTGGGACTCTTGGAGGAGTACACGGGTGGGCAGAGCATCCCCGAGATCATCAAATCCGGCTGGGAATACTCGGGAGTGGCGGACAGGATCAGCTGGGAGGACCTGAACGAAAAAGGCTACTACGTGGTCTCCCCCGACCCGGACTGGGAGAACATCCCCGCCGGCTTGATCGAGTTCTACCAGGACCCGGATGCCCATCCGCTCTCCACCCCCACCGGCAAACTGGAGTTCTACTCCACCGGGCTTGCCGAGCACTTCCCCGTTGACCCCGAACGCCCCCCGGTACCCCACTGGATCGCGGAAGGCCCCTCCCACCAGGAGACCATCGGCACCGAGCGGAGCAAGAAGTATCCCCTTCTCGTCATGAGTAACCACCCGAGATGGGGGGTGCACTCCCAGCATGATGATGTCACCTGGTTTCGGGAGATCGAGACCGGCAAGGTGCGGGGCCCGGACGGATACCAGTACCACCCCCTGTGGATGAACCCCAAAGACGCCGCAGCTCGGGGCATCAAGGCCGGGGACGTGGTTTCCATCTATAACGAGCGGGGCATGGTCTTGGCCGGCGCTTACGTGACCGAGCGCATAATGCCCGGCGCGGTGGGAATCGACCACGGGGCCAAATACGACCCCATCGTCCCCGGAGAGCTCGACCGGGGCGGGGTGATAAACACCATCGTCCCCGGCAACTGCACTTCCAAGAACACCGTGGGCATGGCCGTAAGTGGCTTCTTGGTCGAGGTCAAAAAGACCGACCTGGAGGAGCTCAGGCGCAAGTACCCGGAAGCCTTCGCCCGCGAATGCCACCCGGCCGCCGGACCCTGTCTGGCCGGGGTGATGATGGAGGGGG
>CAZCCL010000102.1:0-9362 GCA_964497095.1 uncultured Gaiellales bacterium
TGAAGTTCGGCATGTTCTATATCGGCGAGTATCTGGGCATCACGCTTATCTCCGCCCTGATGACCGTCCTCTTTCTGGGCGGTTGGCTGGGACCGGTCCTCCCGGGCTGGGTGTGGTTCTTCGTCAAGACCTTCTTGTGCGTGGGCCTGTTCATCCTCATCCGGGCGGCGCTACCCCGGTTGCGCTACGACCAGCTCATGAGCTTGGGGTGGAAGATCATGCTACCCCTCGGGCTCGTCAATCTGATGGTGACGGCGGCCGTCATCCTGGCGGCCTAGGGAGGAAGGGAGATGCTCAGCGTCCTTCAGTCCCTTCTGATGGTCCTGCGTCATACGTTCAGGCAAAGGGACACGGTCCTTTTTCCGGAGCAACAGCCCTATCTGCCTCCGCGGTTTCGGGGGCGCATCATCCTCTCCCGCGACCCCTCCGGCAAAGAACGCTGTGTAGCCTGCTACCTGTGCGCGGTGGTCTGCCCGGTCGATTGCATCGCCCTTCAGGCCACCGAAGACGAGACGGGGCGACGCTATCCCGAGTGGTTCCGCATCAACTTCTCCCGCTGCATCTTCTGCGGGTTCTGCGAGGAAGCGTGTCCGACCAAGGCCATCCAGCTCACGCCGGACTACGACATGGCCGAGTACCACAGACCCAGTATGGTGTACGAGAAGGAGCATCTACTCATCTCCGGAACGGGCAAGTATCCCGACTACGACTTCTACCGGGTCGCGGGGATCGCCATCGGCGGGAAGGGCAAGGGCGAGGCGGAGAACGAGGAGCCACCCGTTGATCTGAGGAGCCTGCAGCCATGACGGTCCTGTTCTTCATCGCCGCCGCGGTCGCGGTCGTCGCCACCTTCATGGTCATCACCCGGGCCAACGCCATGCACGCTCTTCTCTATCTGGTGATCTCGCTGTTGGCCGTGGCCCTGGTGTTCTACGTTCTGGGCGCGGCGTTCATCGCCGCGTTGGAGGTCATCATCTACGCCGGGGCCATCATGGTGCTGTTCCTCTTCGCGCTGATGCTCCTGAATCTCGGCCCTGAGGAGGAAGCGCAGGAGCGGAAGTGGCTGCGTCTCCGCTCCTGGCTTTTCCCGAGCATTCTCTCCGCGGTGCTGCTGGCGGAGCTGGTGTACCTGCTGGCGAGCAAAGGGCTCCCGGGGGCGGCCGGGAACGCTCCGGGGGCGCAGGGGGTGGTTGAAGTCAAAGCGGTGGGAGCGGCTCTGTTCGGACCCTATCTGCTTGGCGTCGAGTTGGCTTCGGTCCTGCTCCTTGCCGGGCTGGTGGCCACGCACAGACTCACTCGCGACGACCCTGAACAGGACGACGCTGAGACGCGGGGGGGTTGATGGCCGGCATCCCCGTGACATACGGCCTCATCCTAGCGGCGGTCCTTTTCACCCTCGGGCTGGCCGGGGTCCTGATCCGGCGCAATCTCATCTTTGTGCTGGCATCCATCGAGATCATGCTGAACGCGGCCGGTCTGGCCTTCCTGGTAGCCGGCTCCCGCTGGGGACAGGCCGACGGGCAGGTGATGTTCATCTTCATCCTGGCCATGGCCGCCGCTGAGGTGGCTGTCGGCCTGGCTCTGGCTCTCAAGTGCCGGCGGCGGTTCGGCACCCTCGACATCGACGCGATCTCACGACTGAAGGACCGATGATGCTGAGCGTGATCTGGCTCATACCGCTGCTGCCTCTCCTGAGCTTCGTCCTTCTTGCGCTGGGCGGGGGCCGCATGGGTCGACGGGCCATCGCGCTGGCCGGAACGGTGCCCGCGGCGGGGGCGGCAGTGGTAGCCCTGGGGGTGGCGATCACCTTCTTGGTGGCGCCCCCGGCCGGCCATGCTTACTCTCAGGTGCTGTGGACGTGGGCGAAGGTGGGCGGTTTCGCCCCGAGGGTAGCGCTGTATCTGGACCCGCTCTCGCTCGTGATGATGCTGGTGGTCACGTTCGTGGGCCTCCTCATTCTCGTGTATTCGACCGAATTCATGCGGGGAGACGAAGGCTACCGGCGTTTCTTCGCCTATATGAACCTCTTCGTCGCCTCGATGCTCATCCTCGTGCTGGCGGACGACTTCCTCTTCCTGCTCGTGGGATGGGAGGGGGTAGGGCTGAGCAGCTATCTGCTCATCGGCTTCTGGTATCGGGAACCGGCCAACGGGGCGGCCGCGCGCAAGGCCTTCATCGTCACCCGAGTCGGCGATACCGCCCTGCTGGTGGGACTGTTGTTGCTCTTCACCCGCCTGGGGTCGCTCAACATCCAGGATACGATGGGCCTGGCTCAGGGGCACTGGACCCAGGGCTCGGGGGTGGCCACGGCCGCCGCTCTCCTTATTCTGGCGGGTGCGGTGGGTAAGTCGGCTCAACTCCCCCTGCAGACCTGGCTACCCGACGCCATGGCCGGCCCGACCCCGGTCAGCGCGCTCATCCACGCCGCCACCATGGTCACCGCCGGCGTGTACCTGGTGGCGAGATCCCATGTTCTCTTCGAGCTGGCTCCGGCTGCCCAACTGGCGGTGGCCGTCGTCGGGGCCGTCACCCTGCTCTATGCCGGCTTGAGCGCCTTGGCTCAGACCGATATCAAGCGGGTACTCGCCTACTCCACCATCAGCCAGATCGGCTACATGTTCCTGGCCCTCGGAGTGGGGGCATGGTCGGCGGCCATCTTCCACCTCATGGTGCACGCGTTCTTCAAGGCTCTCTTGTTCCTCACCGCCGGGCTCGTGATCAAGGCCATGGGGGAGGAGCACGATATCCGCAAGATGGGGGGCCTGCGCCGCGAGCTCCCCCTCGTGTTCTGGACCTTCCTCATCGGGGCCGCCTCCCTGGCCGCGGTTCCGGTGGTCACGGCCGGCTTCTACAGCAAAGACCTGATCATCGGCTCCACGCTCTCGTCGGGGCAGGGCGGCGTGTGGCTGTGGATCGCCGCCGTGCTGGGCGCCCTCCTCACCTCACTGTACGCGTTCCGGCTGGTATTCCTGGTCTTTTTCGGCTCCAGGCGCGGGGCGCCCGACGATCGGCCTGCTTCGCGGCGCTTCGGAAGGGAGGTCCTGATCCCCGTCCTGGTGTTGGCGGTGCTCAGCATAGTGGGCGGCTGGATACAACTGCCCCAGAAGTGGGCCGCTCTTTCCTTGTTCACCGACTTCATGGAACCTGTGCTCCCTCTGCCTGCTGCCCGGACCGCCGGGTTCGCCGCGAGTGTCGCCCCCCAAGTGCTGGTTGCGGTGATTTCGCTCGCGGGCATCTATGCCGCGTATCTCCTTTTCGCGCGACCGTCGGCGCCGGTCCGGCGGCTGGCGGCGCGTCCCGTGTTCCGGCGGGTCTCGAGCTTGGCTCTGTCAGGTTGGGGGTTCGACCGCCTCTATTCGGTCGCCTTCGTGCGGCCCTTCCTATGGCTGGCCGATAAGGGCAGGAGCGACATCATCGACGCCGGTTTCTCCACCATCGCCCGCCTGGCTGGGACATTGAACGGCTTACTCAGCCGCACACAGACCGGGCGGGTTCGTTACTACGTGGCGGCCGCGGCGTTGGGTGTGGTGGCGTTCGTGGCTCTGGGGATATTCCGATGAGCCTTGTGTTGCTGATAATCATCCCTCTGGCCGGAGGGTCGGTCGCCTGGCTTGCCGATCGCTGGAGTTCCCGCCTGTGCCGTTGGATGGCGCTCGCGTCGTCGTTGGCCGGTCTGGGTCTGGCGATCGGCCTGTGGGCGCGGCACTTCTCTGGGACGAGCGACTTTGGCCCGGGCAGTCTGGGTAACGCCGCCGGCTTCCTGCAGGAGCTTGACGTCGGCTGGATACCCCAGGTCGGCATCCGCTTCCACTTGGGGGTGGATGGTCTCGGTCTCATCATGCTCATGCTGACCTTTGTCCTCGTGACGCTGGGGGTACTAGCCTCCTGGAAGGGAATTCAGGAACGCGTGGGCTTCTTCCACTTCCACCTGATGTGGACGGCGACAGGGTTGGCCGGGGTCTTCATGGCCCTCGATCTCTTCCTGTTCTATTTCTTCTTCGAGATGATGCTGGTTCCCCTCTACTTCCTGATCGCCATATGGGGCCACGAGAACCGGCACCGCGCCGCCATCAAGTTCTTCATCTACACCCAAGCCAGTGGATTATTGATGCTGATCGCCATCTTGGGCCTCTACTTCGTGCATGGCCGTAACACGGGGGTCTACACGTTCGACTACCTAAAATTGCTCGGGAGCACTTTGTCCTCGAAGGAGGGGCTCTGGTTGATGCTGGGGTTCTTCGCAGCCTTCGCCGTCAAGCTTCCTGCCTTTCCCCTCCACGGATGGCTGCCCGATGCGCACTCCCAAGCTCCCACCGCCGGCAGCGTGGATTTGGCCGGGCTTGTCATCAAGGTGGGTGCCTTCGGGATGATCCGTTTCATGTTCCCGCTCTTCCCTCAGCCTTCTTTGGATCTGGCCAATGTGGGTATGGCGCTGGGGGTCGCGGGTATTCTGTACGGCGCCGTCATGGCATTCTCTCAGACCGATCTGAAACGACTTGTGGCCTACACGAGTGTCAGTCACATGGGCTTCGTGCTCTTGGGGATCTTCGCTTGGAACGGCATGGCCTTGCAGGGAGTGGTGCTGCAGATCGTCTGCCACGGCCTGAGCACCGGCGGTCTGTTCATCTTGGTCGGAGCCTTGGACGAGCGGCTGGGCACGCGCGATCTGGCGAAGATGGGCGGCCTATGGGGTGCTCTACCGCGTTTCGGAGGGGTGGGTATGTTCTTGGCTATGGCCGCCCTGGGCCTTCCCGCCCTCGGCAATTTCCTGGCTGAGTTTCTGATCCTGCTCGGCGCCTACCAGATCAACCGGCCGGCCGCTATCCTCGCCTCAGTAGGACTGGTGCTGGCGACGGTTTATGCCCTTTGGTTCGTTCAGAAGGTCTTCCACGGCCCGGGCTCTACTGCGGCCAGCTCCTCACGACGGCGGAAATGGAACGACCTTACTTCAGTGGAGATCGTGATGATGGTCGTGGTGATCGGGGTGATCCTGTGGCTGGGACTGTATCCGCAGACCCTGCTGCGCACCGCGAAGCAGACGAGCGATCACCTGCTCCAGCTCGCTGTTCCCCAAGCGACCCAGACTGTCCCTGGGGCCACGCCCGCGGACCAAGCTGTACCCTCAGACCAGGTCACGACTTCAGACCAGGCCGCGACCGAGGACGGGCCATGAGTGAGCTCAACCTCCTTGCGGTCTCCCCATACATCGTGCTCTCTGCGTGTGCGGTGGCGGTCATGCTCGTCTCCACTTTCGTCCGCTCCCATCGCGCCTACATGGCCCTGACCACCGCGGGTCTGGCCGGTACCCTTGCCTGTGTGCTTCTGGTGACCGGCTCGGCCGACCGGCGGGCCACCACTCTCCTGCGCATGGACGACTACGCTCTCTTTTTCGCCGGTCTCTTGGTGGTGATCACCGGGGCGGTGATCTTCCTTTCTTACGGCTACCTTCAGCGGACCGAGCGGCAGAGGGCGGACTACTACGTGCTGATGCTGCTGGCTGCTCTGGGAGCGGCCATTCTCGTCGCCAGCGATCACTTTGCGTCGCTTTTTCTGGGCCTTGAGATCCTAAGCGTCTCGCTCTACGGCCTGATCGCCTATCCGCGGGGCCGACCGGAGGCCATCGAGGCCGGGATCAAGTACCTGGTGTTGGCAGCCAGCACGGCGGCGTTCCTGCTTCTGGGCATGGCTCTGGCGTACGCCGTCTCGGGCACCATGAACTTGGACGGTCTGGCCGCCTTCGCGGGCACGGCGGCGGGCTGGGACGGCCTTCTCTACCGGGTGGGTCTGGCTCTCGTCTTTGTCGGGATCGGTTTCAAGCTTGCCCTGGTGCCCTTCCATCTCTGGACTCCAGACGTGTATCAGGGTGCGCCGGCCCCGGTGACCGCGTTCATAGCGACGATCTCCAAAGGAGCCGTCTTCGTGCTCCTTCTCCGATACATCGGGCCTATCGATCTGAAGGCGGGCGGCATCCTGCTACCGATCTTCACCGCCGTCGCCTACGCCTCCATGGTGGCGGGGAATCTCCTAGCTCTCTTGCAGCAGAACGTCAAGAGACTCTTGGCCTACTCCTCCATAGCCCATCTCGGTTATCTCTTGGTCGCGTTGATAGCCGGAGGGACGTTGGCGAAGACGGCGGTGGCCTTCTATGTGGCTGTCTACTCGGTGACTCTCGTCGCCGCCTTCGGTGTGGTCACCGTGCTGTCGAGCAGCGATTCGGAGCCGGAGTCCATCGAAGCGTACCGGGGGTTGGGCAGAAGCCGACCGGGCCTCGCGGCCATCTTCGCAGTGGCAGTGCTCTCTTTGGCCGGTATCCCGATCACGGCCGGATTCCTCGGGAAGTTCTTCGTGGTCCAGGCTGGAGCGGGAGCCGCGCTTTGGGGGCTCCTCGTGACCCTGGCTCTCACCAGCGCCATGAGCCTGTACTACTACCTGCGGGTGGTCATCATCATGTTCGCCAAGGGCCCGGCGCCGTCTCCTGGCGAAGGTGCGCGATCGGGGACTCTGTCACCGGCAGGTGGCGGTACCCGCGGAGCGGCTTCGGTCGGCATTGGATGGCGCTTGGCTGCGGTGACACTGTTGGTCCTGGCCCTGATCACGATCCTGTTGGGTGTCTATCCGGAACCGCTGGTACGCCTCATAGAGCAAGCGGCCGCGGGGGGAGGCTAGGTTTCTCGCCGGAGCGGCGGGAACCGGGACCTCGGCGGCAGCAGCGGTGCGCCGGACGCCGGCGGCGGGGCACCGGGCCTCCGTTCATTCCGCAGAGCGACGATGGTGGGCCGGTCCCATCGTAGAGGTCAGATTCAGAGCTGTGTTTATGAGAGAGACGTGGGTGAAGGCTTGAGGGAAGTTCCCGAGCATGGTCTTGTTCTCGGGATCGTATTCCTCGGATAGCAATCCCACGTCGTTTCGTATCGCCAGTAGGCATTGGAAAAGCTCTTTCGCCTCCTTGACCCGGCCCTGCAGCACGAGGTTGTCGGCCAGCCAGAAAGTGCAGGGCAGAAAGGCTCCCTCGCCCCCTTCCAGTCCATCCACGTGTGAGTTGACTTCCGCTTGATAGCGCTTCACAAATCCGTCCGCCAGCAGTTCTCGCTGGATTGCTTCTACGGTGCCGGTGACTCGGGGATCCGTGGCCGGCAAGAACCCCACTAGAGGCATCATGAGCAGGGCGGCATCGAGTGCGGACGAACCGTAGAACCAGGTGAACGCCCCGCGGTCTGGGTCGTATCCCTTCTCGCACACCTCGCGATGGATCTCCTCGCGCAGCCGTTTCCATTCTTCGAGCGGGCCCTCCAATCCTACTCGTTCTACGGACCGTACCGCCCTATCGACGGCCACCCACGCCATCATCTTGGAATGGGTGAAGTGCCGCCGCGGACCTCTTACCTCCCATATGCCTTCATCGGGCTCCTTCCATCGATGCTCGAAAGCGCTCATGAGGTGCTTCTGGAGTCCCCAGGCCGTGCGGTTGGCGGGAACGCCGGACCGGCGGGCCAGATACATGGCATCCATGACTTCGCCGAAGACGTCCAACTGGAATTGCTCCGCCGCTTTGTTGCCCACGCGCACGGGCTTCGAGCCGCCGAACCCATCCAGCCAAGGAACCTCGAACTCGGTGATCCGGCGCTCCCCGGCGGGCCCGTACATGATCTGCATGAGCTCCGGTTGACCAGCGATGGCCCGCAGCAACCAATCGCGCCACGAGCGGGCCTCCGTGACGTAGCCGTTCATCATGAGGGCGTAGAGACTGAACGTAGCGTCTCTAAGCCAGCAGTATCGGTAGTCCCAGTTGCGCTTACCCCCCATGTTCTCGGGCAGAGACGTGGTGGGGGCGGCCACGAGCCCGCCCGTCCGACGGTAGGTAAGGGCCTTCAACACTATCAGTGAGCGGACCACCGGTTCCCGCCAGGTGCCGGTGTGCGAGCAGCGTCCCGACCATTCGCTCCACCATTCCTCAGTGCGTCGGAGAGCTTCCAGAGCGTCCGCGCGGGGTGCCCGGCGTTCCTGCGAGGGGTGCCAGCTCAAAACGAAAGGGATTTTCTGGCCCTCACCCACGCTGAACTCGGCTCCGTGGGTGAAACCGCGAGGCGCGATATCGACGGCGAAGTCCAGCCGCAACGCGTCGGGACCGGCCACGAACTCCAAGCCTCCACCTACCCGATGGACCCAGGGAACGCGCGACCCGTATTCGAAGCGGACGATCAACTCCAGACTCATGGGAACCCGCCCGCTCAATCCTTCCACGATCCTCGTGAGGCGAGGCCATCTCGTCTCGGGCGACATGAAATCAATCACACGCACGCGGCCCTCCGCGGTCTTGAACTCGGTCTCGAGGATCAGCGTCTCTCCCCGGTAGCTGCGCGATACTTTCCAATCGCTACCCTTGGGGCGGATGCTCCAGTGACCGTTTTTGTCCGTACCGAGGAGGGAAGAGAAGCAGGCGCTGGAATCGAACCGAGGCGCGCAGAACCAGTCGATCGATCCATCGCGGCCAACAAGGCCGGCGGTGCTGGTATCGCCGATCAACGCGTAGTCCTCGACGCGACACATCATCAATGAGTTCCCCCCCGGTATCTGCTCGACAACGCCACGCATGACCCCACTATTGCCCGGAGGCTCCACTCCTATTCTACTGGATGGCAGCCATGGATGACGGGCAAAGATAGGATGGCGTGAGCATACACGAAGAAAGCGCCGCCGCCTGACCTGACCCCATTCTTTGGTCCACTCCCTATGATAGTGCGAGAGCTGGTTCATGGGTGAACGTCGGGGGTGCGTACTCTTTGAGCGAGAAGTCCGGCCAGACGATTGTTTCCGGTGCCGGGGGACGTCCACCGAGTGAGCTATGGTCAGTTGATAGTGAGTCAGTTTGAATACGGCAAGGCCGTGTTCTCATCCAGGGTCCAAACGTGATCGGCCATTCCAGCAGCCATCGCGGAGTCCTCGAGTACGGGTTGGCGAGGCTCTTGTGGGGCCAAGCGAAGTTGTAGTACACGAAGTGAAGGATGACTGCCGCTGCCAAGTTCTCTGCCTCCTTGCCAAATGTGTTGGTCAGCCGCCTGAAGCGTCGCATCCCCATGCGGATGCTCAGGTTATGCCGCTTGACGTACGGGGTAGAGACATGCTCGCGGTCCGGGTTGGCGCTCACGATCCTAGTTTCCGTGCCCAGGCGCCCGGTCGGGCTGTGACGCTTCTGGCCTTCAGGTTGGTCGCCCCAGATCTTCTCAAGTACTGTCGATCTCCGGGGGGTTATCGGATGGGGATTTCGGAAATACTCTGGAACGAATACGCAATCACTGAAGGAGCGGTACGTGGAGAAAGTGGATGCGTTAACAGTCGGGGCGGGGGGCGGGGCTTACCCGGGG
>CAZCCL010000103.1:0-9273 GCA_964497095.1 uncultured Gaiellales bacterium
GACCGCCACCGAAAGGGCGCGCTTGGCTTCCGCTTGACCAATCACGTAGTCGGACAGTACAGAGTAGATCTGCTTCGGTTTGGGAAGGTTGTCCAGGTCGATGGACGCCGGAGGCGCGAGTTCCTCATCGATGATCTCGTTGCAGAGATCGATGCACTCGTCGCAGATGTACACGCCCGGACCGGCGATCAGCTTCTTGACCTGACGCTGGCTCTTCCCGCAGAAGCTGCAGAGCAGCTGTTCGGACCCTCCCGGCGGTTTCGGCACCAGTCGACCCCCTACCTATGCTCGAGAATCTTGTCGATGATCCCGTATGCGAGAGACTCCTCGGCCGTCATGAAGTAGTCGCGCTCGGTATCCCGCTTGACCTTATCCAAGTCCTGACCGGTCTGCTCTGCGAGGATCTCGTCGAGGCGCTGTCGCAGGTTGAGCGCTTCCCGAGCGTGGATCTCGATGTCGGTCGCCGGACCTTCGAAGCCTCCCGATACCTGGTGGATCAGTATCTTCGAATTCGGGAGAGCGTAGCGTTTACCTTTAGCTCCACCCGCAAGGAGCAACGCGCCCATCGACATGGCGATACCGACGCAGATGGTGGAGATGTCGGGCTTGATGAACTGCATGGTGTCGTAGATAGCGAGCCCCGAGTAGACGTTACCGCCGGGACTATTGACGTACAGGGAGATGTCCTTGTCCGGATCCTCGGACTCCAGATGCAGTAGTTGAGCTACCACCAGGTTCGCCACCTGGTCGTTGATGGGCGTCCCCAGGAAGATTATGCGCTCGTTGAGCAGGCGCGAGTAGATATCGTAGGCCCGCTCGCCGCGGCTGGTCTGCTCGACCACCATCGGTATAAGTGGACTCACGGCCTCATCCTTTCCCCGTAGACTCAGGTATCTTCTGAAAGAGTATCGGCAGCCGGCTCGGCCTCGGCAAGCTTGGCGGCAGGAGCCGGCTCGGCGGCCTCGTCAACCGCGGAGGGGGGCTCGTCGGCCGCAGAGGCGGGCTCATCACCCGCGGGATCTGCGGGGGTCGGAGCCGGCTCGGCAGTCGCCCCCTCGTCCGATGGCGGTGCCTGCGCTTCCGCTTCGGCCGAGTCGTCGGACGGTGCCGGAGCCACACCCACAGCGTTCGCCATGATGAAGTCGGCGGCCTTCTCGCGGACTATCTGCCACCTCACCGGCTCTATACGGCCGCTCTTACGCAGCCTTGCCTCGAACGACTTGGCGTCCACTCGGCCCGCGGCGGCCATCTGAGCCACCGCTGCGCTGATCTCCTCGTCGGAGGCCTCGATACCTTCCGCCTTCGCGACGGCGTCCAACACGAGGCCGGTCTTCACGTTGTTGGCAGCCTGCGGCTTCAGGTCCTCGATCATCTGCTCCATCGTGGTCCCCGTGGCCTCGACGTACGCCTCCAGGGTCGCGCCCTGTGACTCGAGAGAACGCTTGAAGTCGGCCACCAGTTCCTCGGCCTGTTCGTGGACCACCACATCGGGCAGGTCGAGGGTGGCATCGTCGGCCACCGCCTTCACCGCCAGAGACCGGAACCGCTGGTCGGAAGCGTAGGCCTTGCCTGCCTGGAGCTTTTTGCGGATGTCCATGCGCAGCTCGAGGAGGGTACCGAACTCACTCACTTCCGACGCCCATTTGTCGGAGAGACGGGGAAGCACTTTCTCCTTGATCTCTTTGAGCACTATGGTGAAGTCGACCGTCTTGCCCTCGGCGCCGGCCGGGCCGACGCCTTCCGGAAGCGTCAGCGGGAAGGTGCGCTCCGCGCCCGGCTCCATGCCCACGATCTGCTCATCGATCTCCGGGAAGATCCGACCTCCGCCCGCTTCGAACACGAAGTCGCTGGCGTCGAGACCCTCCACCGGGGCGTCCTCCAGAGACGCACGAAGATCGACGGTGACGAAATCTCCCGCCTGGACCGGCCGCCCCGTGACCGGCCGCAGTTCGGCGAACTCGTTCTGTAACCGCTCCATCTGGGCGTCGACTTCCTTGTCTTCTACCTCGACCGGTTCCCTGGGAGCCTCCACGCCTTTGTACTCACCCAGGACGACTTCCGGCATCACCGTGACCGTGGCCGTGAAGCCCAAGGGATTGCCGAGTTCGATCGCTTCGTCCCCCAGTTCGATCTCCGGGCGCTCCACCGGGTCGAGGCCGAGCTCGGTGACGGCCTCCGCGTACCAGTTAGACATGGATTCTTCCACCGTGTTGGCCAGGATGGCCTCGTCCCCCATGCGCTGACGGACCATAGCCGCCGGCGCCTTGCCCGGCCGAAAACCAGGTATGCGCGCTTCGCGCACCAGCTCTCTCAGGTTCTTGTTGAAGGCCTCCTGCAGCTCCTCACTGGAAACCTCGACCGCAAGCTTGACCGTGTTTCCTTCGCGCTCGCTGAGGGTCGTCTTCACGTGTGTCCTTTCTTCGAACAAGGGTCAGGATTACCTAGAGCTCGTTTCAGAATGACCTTTCGCCAGCAGGGTGAGATTGGCACGCCAGAGGCAAGGACGCAAGAAGCGGGCGTAGCGGAGCTACGGACGCGACGAAAGGACGAAGCGTCCGGCCGCCAAGCGCGGCCTCGGTGGCCGAGATGTCATTCTGAAACGAGTTGCTAGTGCGGGTGAGAGGACTCGAACCTCCACGTCAAAGACACATGATCCTAAATCATGCGCGTCTGCCATTCCGCCACACCCGCTCATGCAGGAGGGGTGAACGACGGGACTTGAACCCGCGACCGCTGGGGCCACAACCCAGTGCTCTACCGTCTGAGCTACGTTCACCACGTTCTCCAATCCGGCGCTGAACCGGCCCAAAGGCGCGCCCGGCAGGATTCGAACCTGCGACCCACGGATTAGAACCCGGCCAAGGCCGTGTCACGCTCTGACGGCTCATGTCGGACTCGCGCTGTATGCAGGAAATCTACAAACCCCTCAGGCGCCTACTTGCCGCGATCTGTCGCCCTCTGACGACCGGCCGCCCAGCAAGCGCCTAGCAGTATAACGGATTCCCCTATGAGACGCAGGTGAGCCCCACGGAGATAGCATGACCTCCGCGGCTTGCCTGTTCTGCCTTTGGCCTGTTTCCGGCGGGGCGTGCCTGCCACTCGGCATCCACCGTCTTCGCCTCTTGAACCATCTCCCAGAGTGAACGCCCTCCGCCGGAGTCAGCAAGAAGTAGTCAGCAACGCCTCTTGTCAGTATTTGGCTGCCAATTCATATCCGGCCTTTGTGGCGCTGAAGACATCCTGTACCTCCTGGGCATCCCCTATGCACTCCAGGCGGGATACAAGGTCGCGGATTTCGTCGGCCGGTGCCGGCGCGGGGACCATCCCCGAAGCAAGAATCACGGTCGCAAATGGTTGCAGGGACATCGCGACCCCATCCTGTTCTACGTCCACGGTCCCCTCCCAGAAGGCCCTGACGGTCGTATGAGGCATGAGGGTGACGTTCGCCATGTCACCGATCCGTTTCAGAGTCAGGTTTCTCGTGATCATTTCCATCATGCTCCCGATGGGATCGGTCCGTTTTGTGGTGACAACCTCGTAGCCGTCTCCTCCCAGTTTCTCTGCAATCTCGAGACCGGTTCTTCCTGCCCCGATGACCAGAACCCTTGGACCTCTAACCTCCCTTTCCCCTTGGAAATAAGCCACCGAAGTCAGGACATACTGGTCTTGAAGGCCCGGGATCTCCGGGATGTTCTGGACCGCTCCAGTCGCCCAGACCAGAAGGTCCGCTTCAGACTGCTTCACGACTGTTGCGTCAACGGCTCTGTCCAAGACGATGGTCGCGCCGGAAGCCCTGAGAGCCCGCTCGACCGACGCCAGGCTGTCCCTCATCCTCTCCTTCCCCGGTGCCTGCCAGGCGAGAGCGAACTGCCCCCCGAGGTGGTCCTCCTTCTCGACAAGCGTGACCACATGACCCCGCCGGCTCAGATAGAGGGCCGCGCTCAGGCCGGCTGGACCGCCACCAGCAACCAGGACCTTCCTCGAAGATATCGCGGGCTCCAGGGGAGGCAATCCAACCTCTGGATTCAGGTTGCACCCCAGAGGCTGCCCGCTCTTGACCCTATGGAGGCACCCTTGGAGGCAGTAGGCGCAAGGGAGCGCCTCTTCATCTTTCCCTTGGCTCCACTTCTCGATCAGACCGGGGTCTGCGAGTAACGGTCTTCCTAGGGCGAAAAGATCGGCAAGACCGTTTGCCAGGATGCCCTCGACCCGTTCCTTACTTCCCATCCTTCCCGCGACGATGAGGGGCAAAGAAGTATTCGCCCGAACCCAGGTCAAGGCATCCATCTGGGGCTTCTCAGGGAGGCTGGCATGATGGAAATACCAAGCCGGACTGAAGCAAACGTTTCCCATGCCGACATGGAGGGCCCTGGCGCCGACGTCCTCTACCAGTGCGAGAAAGGGCAGAAGGTCTTCATGGCTTACGCCGTGTTCTGGAGACATCTCATTGCCGGAGATCCGCACGATCAGGGGGATATCCCGGGCAGACTCCCTCACAGTCGACAGGACTTCTCTCGCAAAGAGCAGCCGATCTCGGCCGTAGGCGTCACCTCTGTTGTTTATCTTGCTGCTAAGGAACTGGGATATGAGGTAGCCGTGACCGGCCTGGACCTCGATCAGGTCGAACCCTGCTTCCAATGCCTTCTGCGTCGCCGACTGGTAACCAGCAATGATCCTCCCTATCGCCTCCTCGCTGAGAGGATCAGATTCTTGGCCACTGCTCGTACAGGTGAACTTTGATGGGGCCTTGGGCTTGGTGCTGGTGACCTTAGGGTTGGCGGCTGCCCCGGCATGGTTCAGGTGGAGACAGGCGAGGCGCTCTTCTCCGTGGATCAGGTCGACGATCCTTTTCAGTTCCGTCGCGCTTCGCGGAAGATGGATGCACGGTTGCCTGGGATGTTCCCGGCCGTCGTCGGTTACGGAAACAGGCTCCAGGATCACCACTGCGGGACCTTGCCTGGAGATCTGCTTGTAGAAGAGAAGTTGCCGGTCGGTCACTGTTCCATCAGGGCTTCCATATCCAAGCTTGATGGGAGGGAAAAAGAAGCGATTGACCAGCCTGACGGTGCCGAGAGTGAATTCCTCAAAGAGTCTTTCCATTGATCTCCCCTCTCCTTCTCGAGAACGGCGTGTGCCTGATCTCAGTTCGTGTGAGCTTGGGCCTTTGATGAAGGCGGGAACATGCGTGGTCACGCTTCATGGTGCGGGCCGACCCCAGGGGGACGTGTCGAACGATATTGCGGAGTGACATATATATTTTATTACCATCTAACTGCGAGTTCCATATATTTAGTGCAGGTCTGCCCGCGAGGTTCTGACCCGAAACTACCGGCAAGAAGAGGTATGCAACCTCAGCGACAGGCGCTCCATGATCTCGAGTCTATTCGAGCCGCTCCTGGCCGGCTCACTCTGTCGACGCTTCCGCGGGCGCTTGCGGAAAGTGAGCGTCAGGCTGAAGTCCGGGCAAGCATGAGTATCGACATTGAGTCCGCCACCGGAATGGCTAGGCTAGAATGCCCCCAGTTGACACGACCTCACTTTGAGATCCAGAAGCTCACAGCCCTCCGACACTGCCATCTTCTCGATGCAAAGCGTTTCCGCGATCTTCCAGCATGAAGCGCAACTGATTCTTCCATCGGCGGCAGCGCGTTGCAGATGGTCGCGCAAGTCGTCGGATATCTCCTCGGCTGCTTCCACGATCTTCTTCTCAGGCGCGTAGCCGAACAGGCCCAGCCGGCATTCGGTAATGCGGTATTCCAGCAGATCGGCCGTTTTCCCGATCTCGGATGGTGGCACGTTGAAGGCTTCAGCTATGTCATGGGCGGCCGCACAGGTAACCCGGCAGTCTTCCGCCTTCTCCGTAAGGGCGGCAGCCAAAGCAGGGTTGCAGACCGTCCCCGCGGGGTGTTTGGCGCTGTATTTCCCCGCGTCTTCATGTGTCATAAGGTCCCCCGCCGATGCAGTAGTTTTGCGTGTGAAAATCTGGTCCTAAGGATGAGCTGCAAAATCTCTACGGGGCTCCGGCTCATGACGTAGTCCAAGGTAGTCGCCAGGCCGGCGTGGGCGCAACCCACACAAACGACCAGCCCACGTTTTGTACCGATCCAGAGTGCCACATCGTCCTCGATAAGATCGGGAGAGCAGTATTACCCCCCAAGGCTTTGCGGTCTCGAGAGTGCCGCCCCCGGGCACCCTGTCCCCGGCGACCTCGCTGGTACCCGCCTGGTCCGTTCATCGTTCATGTTCCTCCGCGCTCCTCAGACAAGACGGGATAGTCGGGAGACCGTGTCAGAACGTGAGTACCGACGGGCGCACCGATTCTATCCGCGATCACCTGGCACTTGACCTTCAGCAAGAAGAAGATGTCCCGTGGCTCCTCGCTCAGGGACTCATAGTTGCCCTGCCCCTTCGCGATTATAAGGTCGGAATCTGCGAAGCGGCGTTGGAACCCAGCGCTGCAATCGGCAAGAACGGTCCCCGGCGCGTCTGAACCATTGTCGATGACCTCGACCATCTCGTCGAGCCCCACGGCGCGTGCGTCGGCAAGGGTGGCGTCGTTTATTACCGGGGCTCCGCGCACGACCACGGTCACTCGATCGGGCCCCAGGTATTCTATGAGAAGGCGGTCGAAAGCGATCTCCCCCGCGTTGTCGGCCAGATAGAGAATACTGCCTGCGGTCTCCACGGCTCGGTAGAACGCGTCAGGCTCCCCACCCAGGGGCGGGTCCAGTGCCCGATCGACGGCCTGACGCAGTTCGGATTCCGTCACATCGTCCGTGACACCCATGTCGATCATATTCCCGGCAACGGCGACACGCACGGCAACGTCCAGCGGGTGAGAAGCCCCCTCGACCATCGCCCCCAGCTCGGGAAGGAGGCGGAGGGCCATTTGATTCTGGCGGTCCTTTGCCGCCCGATGTGGATCATCAACGGCCGTCATAGCGCGGAGGCGTCGATGGATGCGCTGTGCGAATCTGGGCGGCGATTCGCTCAGATCTGCCTCCCCCATCCATAACAACACTTCGCGCACGATCTCCTCGTGAATGGCCGGGTCGTTCGAGATCACTCTGGCCGCGTCAAGTGCTTGACGGACGAAGCAGGGGATACAGTCCAACGAAGACCTCACGCCCTTACGTCTCCTTCAGGCCTGCAACTGCAGACCCACAGCCACACCCGCTTTCTGGGCGAGCGCGGCTGTGGGCGAGTCGATTATCTGACCGGCTACTCGGTACCGGTCTCGAGATCGACAAGACGCTGCTTCACCAGGTCCAGTTCCGCCTGGAGGGCGTTTGCCCGATTCTCGAGTGTTTGCTTCTGGATATCCGGGTCGGGTTCGAAGTACGGGCCGGGGTAGGGGCAGAACGGAGCATACCCACCGTAGCGCGCCCAGCCGGGCAGGCCGGTGGCGTAGTACATATTGCGCCGGCCCCGGCCTCCGCCCATCCCGTATCCTCCACCCATCCCGTATCCTCGGCCGAACCCGTGAACCCGACCAAAACCGGGGACGGCGTAACCGGGGGTGGCATAACCGGCGCAGTATCCGGCTGCGCGGCCGGTCATCGGACCCATGCCCCGAGGTCCTGTCCTGTCTCCGCCTGGCATTTTGGGGTCCTCCTTTCATCTGTCTCATGTATCAACCCACTATATTATGATCCAATATAGATGGATTTGCCATCTATAATGCTTTCACATTCAACGGGAGTAGAAGGGCGCGGGTTGCTTGCGAGGTGCACGACGTACGGTCGTTGATACTCCCCACGGAGAGGCCGACAGCCCAAAACCCGAGGATGTCGCGCGGCACCGAGGGCCCCGCGGGTCCGAGGACCCGCGGGGCGACAAGCACTTCAGAACGAGAGGGTCGCGAGAGCTGGATCCGTTCCGCCGAGGCCCCACCATCCCCTTTAGGAGCGCTTGATCATCCGCGGGTCCTCGCCCACCTCTTCCTCGATGAAGTCCTTCAGGCCGGATGGGAACACGTAGGTGACCTTGGGCTTCGATCCGGCCGACGCCTGCAAGGGCTCCGAACGCTCGCGCTTTTCCTGGATGGGACTCTCTGGATCGTCCAGATCGCCGAACACCATGGCCCTCGAAGGGCATCCCGCCACGCAGATCGGCTGGAGACCTTCATCGATGCGGTGGAAGCAGAGCGTGCACATGGAGGCTTTGCCGGGGGGATGTACCCGGTGCGCGGATAACTCGGTCTTCTGCAGAGCTTCCTGCCCGGCGAAGTACTCCTTGTCCGGCGTCATGACGATCACGCCGTACGGGCAGGCCTCTACGCATTCCATAGCCCCGGCGCACTTGCTCTTGTCCACGAGGACGATTCCATCCGGGCGCTTGTAGATCGCCTCGTTGGGACACGCCTTCACGCATGGCGGATCCTCGCAGTGCATGCAGGCGTACCGGACATACACGATACGCTGGGTGTCGGCGTTCTCCACCTGGAGGATCTGGTTCCACCACACGCCCGGACGGGTAAGGTTCTCTTCTTTGCAGTTGACCACGCAGGTCATGCAGCCCACACAGCGGTTCAGATCGACGACGATGCCGTACCTAGCCATTCACGGGCCCCCTCTCTTGCTCGCTGCCCGCCTTCACTACTTCACAGGGAGTCTCCTTGAACGGTGGATACCCAGAGATCGGGTCGAACTCCCGGGGGACCAGTTCGTTGACGTTGGCACCCGCCCAGCCGTGGACAATACCGACCACTCCCGGAGGCGTCATGATGGTGGGCTTGGCCTTCACCCGGATCTCGCCCCAGGCGCTCTTGAGCAGCACCGGGTCTCCGAGCTTCAGACCGCGGGAGGCCGCATCCTCGGGGTTGATATCGACCATCGCCTCCTTCTGCAGCTCCAGCAGCCAGGGGGCGTCCTCGCGCCACTTGCTATGAGTGATGAACGGCAGACGGGAGCCGGAGATCATGACGAGTGGGTACTCGTCCGAAGTGGGCAGCGGGTCCACGAATTCGGGTAGCGGCGGATACCCATGCTTGGCGAGCGCCGTCGAGACCGCCTCGATCTTGCCCGAAGGAGTGGGGAAGCCCGGTTGACCGTCGGGACGGTTGAGACCCTTCTCGTGCTTCAGCGTGACCTCCGGTCCCTTGGGCGGGACGGTGATCCCTGCCTCGATGTTGTTCCTGAGAGCCGCGTAGTCGAGATCCCACAGCTTGAGGATGTCGTTGCAGGCGGCCTCGACATCGCCCCCGTAGAACAGGTCCTTGTAGCCGAGGCGGTCGCCGATCTCGAGCGCTATCTGCCAGTCCTCCCGGCACTC
>CAZCCL010000104.1:0-9223 GCA_964497095.1 uncultured Gaiellales bacterium
TTCCTATGGTGGGCGAGGTGGCGCGCTGGAGCACGACGATGTTCAGCGCTTACGTCGCGCCGAGGACCACGAAGTTCGTCAAGGGCATCAGCAGCTTGCTTGCGGCCGACGGGTTCTCCGGCGCGCTCGCCTTCATGCAGAGCAACGGCGGGGTGGCTACCGGCGAGGTGGTGTGCGAGAACCCGGCGGCGCTTCTGGTGTCCGGTCCCGCCGCAGGCCCGGCTCTGGGGCTCAGTCTCGGGCGGGCCCGGGGCGTTACCGACCTGGTGACGGCCGACATGGGTGGCACCAGCTTCGACATCTCGATCATCGCGGACGGGCAGGTGAACGTGACCCAGAAGAAGATCGTCGAGGGCAAGAAGTACGGCCTGCCCACCATCGATGTGAGCGCCGTGGGTGCGGGCGGAGGGAGCGTCGCCTCCATCGACATGAGCGGCCGGCTGCAGGTGGGACCAGCGAGCGCCGGCGCAGTGCCCGGCCCGGCCTGCTATGGCCTGGGGGGGACCGAGCCGACCGTCACCGATGCCAACCTCGTCCTCGGGTACCTCAACCCCGCCTACTTCCTCGGTGGCGAACGCCGGCTGCACAAGGACCTAGCCGTAGCAGCCATCAAAGAGAAGGTGGCTGAGCCGCTGGGGGTAAGCGTGGCGGACGCGGCTGCGGCTATCTACGACGTGGTGAACGCCAAGATGGCCGGCGCCATCGACGTGATGTTCAGTCGCCGCGGTTGCGACCCGCGGGACTTCACTCTCTGCGCGGCGGGTGGCGCCGCTCCCGTCCACGTGGCCCGGCTTGCCGGGGAGCTGGGGATGAATCACTTCATCATGCCCCGGGTAGCACCCGTCTTCTGCGCCTTCGGCATGATGTACGCCGACCTCAAGCACAACTACACCCGTCCTTACACAGCTCAGGCCGGCGAGGTCGATCTCGATCGCATCAACAGCCTCTACGCGGAAATGGAAGCGGAGGCCCGGCGCACGCTCGAGCGGGAGGGGGCGTCGCCTGCGGACATCTCAATCGAAAAGTCGATGGACATCCACTATTACGGGCAGGTGCGCGAGCAGAACGCTGCAGTGCCGGATGGTCCGATGACGGCGGAGAGCCTGGCCGTGACCATCGATCGCTTCCACGACAAGCATCGCCGGGTCATCGGCTACTCGGAGCCCGGCTACCCCACCGTGATCGTCAGGTTGCACCTGACCGGCGTGGCTCGGATCGTCCCTCCGCCCCCGCGGCAGGTGGAGCCGGGCACCGGCGATCTCTCCCGCGCGAGAAAGGACCGCCGCCCGGCCTACTTCTCGGAGGCGGGCGGCTTCACCGAAGTGGACGTGTACGAGGGAGAGCGGTTCGGCGCGGGTGACGTGATCACCGGACCCTGCATCATCGAGGAACGCATGACGACGCTGGTGTTGCCGCCCGGGGAGACCGTGACGGTGGATCCGGACGGCAGTTACACGACGATAAGGGAGCTGTGAGTCAGATGGACGTCGATCCCACCACCTTCTCCGTCGTGTGGAGCCGGCTCGAGAGCCTGCTGGACGAGTCGGGGGAGAAGGTGCTGCATGCCACCCAGTCCTACGTCCTCGCGCTGGTACGCGATTTCGGGTTGTCCTGGCTGAACCCACGGGGCGAGATCGTGGCGGCCGCGGCGTACATCCCCCGGCATATCTTCACTGCGGCCGAGTCGGCGCGGAACATGATCGACTACTTCGACGGGGATTTCTCGCCGGGCGACTTCATCATCGGCAACGATCCCTACCTGGTCCGGAGCGGTCACCTGCCGGACTGGACCTTCATCCGCCCGGTCTTCTACCGCGACGAGCTCTTCGGCTTTTTCCAGTTCCGCGGCCACATGGCCGATACCGGCGGGTTCCTGCCGGGCGGGTACGGGCCGAAGGCCTATGACATCATCGCCGAGGGTCTCAACATCCCGCCGCTCAAGATCATCAAAGACGACGTCCTCGACAAGGACCTGTGGATGCTCGTCTGCCGGAACGTGCGGAACGCCAAGCAGGTGGACATGGACACGATGCTTGTCAACGGGGCGCTGGCGCAGGCCGAGACCCAAGTGGTCAAGCTCGTCGACAAGTACGGGCCGCAGACGGTCAAAGCCTGCATGAGGGAGATCATGGCGGCCGGTGAGCGAGCTGCCCGGACGGAGATAGCCAAGATGCCGAACGGCATCTACTACGGTGAATCGGCCACCGACTGGGATGGGTCCACCGATGTGCCGGTCTGGGTGAGGGTTAACATGACGGTGAGCGGCGATCACCTCACTTTTGATTTCACCGGCAGCGACCCGCAGGTGACCTTCGTCAACAGCCCTCTGGGCAACACCATCTCCATAGCGATGGAGTCGTTCTATGCGTTCATCGATCCAATGGCGCCTAAGAATCAGGGCAGTTTCGTGCCGGTCCGGGTGCTGGCTCCAGAGGGCACCGTCGTCAATCCCACCTACCCGGCTACCGTGGGAGCGTCGGGTATCAGTGTGGGCGAGCCGATCATGGAGGCGTGCAAGATAGCATTGGCCCAGGCCCTACCGGAACGGGCGACCGGTGGCTTCTCCCGCCATGCCTGCCCCATCAATTTCGGGATGGACCTGGACGAGATAGATCCGCGGACCGGCTCGGTCAAGCAATACATGGCCGAGACCTTCGCATCGGACGGAAGCGGGGGGGCGATGAAGGGCTTTGACGGCTGGCCGGGCGTGGGCCCCGGTTCCTTCCTGGGCAGCTTCATGCGGCCCGACATCGAGCACTTCGAGTCGGAGGTACCCTTCCGAGTGACCCGCTACGAGTTCATGACCGACGCGGAGGGCCCCGGTGAGTACCGGGGAGGCCCCGGCGTGTTCGTGGAGATGGTGTCCGACGTCAAGCCCGGCCACCCCTCGTTCCTCATGACCGGCAATTGCGACGGCATGGTCGTGCCTGCCCGTGGGTCCACGGGGGAGGAACTCGCTAAGCTGGAGACGTGGGTGGAAAGTCCCGAAGGTAGCAGTCGGACATTGCGTACCATGGTGAACGAGCCTGTTTATGCTGGTGAGGTGGTCCTCAGCAAGAGCCCAGGTGGCGGCGGTTGGGGAGACCCGCTGGACAGGGACGTCAAGCGTGTACATGCCGACGTGCTCGACAGCCTGGTAAGTGTCGGCCGAGCCCAAGAGGTGTATGGCGTGGTAGTGGACCCGGGCACTCTCGAGCTACTGACGGAGGCGACGGAACGGCTGCGCGCGGAGCGCAAAGCGCTCCGCGCCACCGCACCGCCAGCGGGCGACGAGAGCGAAAGCCCCGGAGAAAGGTAGGGCCGTCATGCAAACAGCCAAGAAGTTCGATGTGGACGTCCTGGTCTGCGGCGGCGGGGTCGCCGGGTCGGCGGCCGGCGTAGCCGCCGCCAGGTTGGGGGCCCGCACTCTGCTCGTAGAAGGCCGGGAATCGCTCGGCGGGCTCTGTACGAACGGCTATATCAGCGGCGTGGCCGGAGTGGTGGAAGGGATCTGCGAGGAGTGGATCGACCGGCTGGCGGCCAAAGGCGGGGCCCTCAAGCGCCCCCACCTCCCGGTCATCGAGCCCGAGATGGGCAAGATGGAGCTGGAGCAGATGCTGCTGCAGGCCGGCTGCCGCATCCTGTATGGGGTGCACGTCGTCGACTGCATGGTCGAGGACGGCAAGATCGAGTCCGTGGTCGCCTATTCGAAGAGCGGCCGGATGGAGATCTCGGCGAAGGTCTTCATAGACTGCACAGGCGACGCCGACCTCGCCTTCGCTGCGGGGGTGCCGTGCGAAGTGGGCAACGCCGAGTACTGCGGGCTCAACCAGTCGGTCACGATGGGCTTCCGGCTGTCCTATGTCAACGTCAAGAAGTACGAGGAGGCCGACGCCGAATTCCAGAAGGCCGGGACACTGGAGAACCGCAGGCAGCTCGTAGTGGCCAAGGAGCACGAGGCTATCGCGAATGGCGACCTCCCCTGGCTCATCGTTCCCGGCCTGCTGGTCTACCCGGTGCCCGGCGGCGACCCGGAGTGCTGCGACGTGACCCTCGATGCCACTCAGACCTACTATTGCCGCAACGACGACGTCGAGGACCTCAGCCGGCAGATCGTCGACCAGCACCGGCAGGTGCAGTGGTTCGCGGCCCTTCTCAAGAAGTACGTGCCCGGCTTCGAGAACTCGGCGATCTCCGCGGTCGCGAGCATGAACGGGGTGCGTGATTCGCGGCGAATCGTCGGCCAGTACATCCTGACCGACGCCGACGTCGCCCGGGGAGCCAAGTTCGAGGATGGTATCGCCCGCAATCCGGAGTTCTTCGACGCTCACCACCCCACTTGCGGGGACTACGTGGCGGTCCGCCACATCCACCTTCCCCATCCGGTCGAGGGGGCCGTCACCCGCCCGTCGCAGGACGACAACAATTTCCGGATGCACCCCTTCGTGACCCCCGGCGGCTACGAGGCCCGCACCAACCCGCGCGACTGGGTGGAGATTCCGTATCGCAGCCTCGTGGCGGCCAAGGCTGAAAACCTGCTTGCCGCCGGCCGCAATGTGTCGGCAGAGTTCCATGCGCTCGGCACCATCCGGGTGATCGCCTGTTCGATGGTCATGGGCCAGGCGGCGGGCACGGCGGCGGCTACGTGCGCCAAGGAAAGCGTCATCCCCCGGAGACTGGAGGGAACGCGGGTCCGACAGGCGCTCATCGAGCAGGGGGTCCCTCTCGACAAAGGCCCGGGCGGCCGCTGGGAAGAGCTGCGCAACATGCCGGGCACTGTTGAGGTGGCCGGCTCGGACTTCGCCGTCATTGTCAACGAGAACGGGCAGAGCCGCACCTTCTGAGCCTGGTCCGACGGTCGGGATCCACGCGACAATTGAAGGTACCGGTCAGCCGGTGTCCCGGTCCGGCCCGGACCAAATCCCGCATAACCCGCAGGTCGCAGGCTCAACTCCTGCCGCCCGCTACCATAGGGCGCTACCGGAACCTCCCAGTGAGCACTTGGAGAATGTGGATAACGGAATACCCTGGGCCGTGGCCGAGCGATCAGCGGGTCTTGCTTGGCGGTTGACAGCTGCGTTATACTGCGCGAAGTATAAGTTTCGCGTTGGTTGGGAGCCCTGGGTGTTGAACACCTTCGTCCGAAACAGCGTTTCTGCTGCCGTAGGGGTTGTATTCTTATTGGTGCTGGTAGTCGGGCCGGTTGCGTGTGGATCATCTGCGAAAACCATACCCTCGGATGAAACGACCCCGGTTAGTCCCACCACGAGTGCCGAGGCCGAGCCCCTCCTCGTATCGGCATCTGCCGGTCTCAAAGATGCGTTTGCTGAGATCGGTCAGGTTTTCGATCAGAGAAACAACGCCAGGACGACCTTCAACCTTGCCGCCGCCGGTGTCCTGCAGAAGCAGATCGAGGGCGGCGCGCCCATCGACGTGTTTGCTTCGGCGGATCAGCAACGGTTGAACAACTTGCTTACCTCGGGCCTTGTCGATGGGTCTTCGGTCCAGACCTTCGCGGGCAACGAGATCGTGCTTATTGTGCCAGCCGACTCGACTTTGGGCATCACGGGCTTCCAGGATCTCGCCGTAGCCAGCGTGAAGAGAGTAGCTACCGGCGACCCGGAGATCACTCCTATTGGCCAAGCTACGTTCGAGATCCTCCCCAGACTCAACGTGCTGGATTCCGTGAAGCCCAAGCTCATCTACACGCTGACCGTTAACCTGGCGGTCGACTACGTGGCTCGGGGCGAGGTCGATGCCGGGATCGTCTGGTCCTCAGAGGCCATGGCCCGGGGCGACGAGGTCAACACGGTAGCCACCGCCGATCCCACGTGGTACGACGAGGGCGCATTCGTCATCGGGATCGTCACCGCAAGCACCAAGAAACCGCTCGGCCAGGCATTCATCGACTTCGTCCTCGACCCAGAAGGGCAATCGATCCTGCAAAATCACGGCTTCCTGGCTCCTTAGGGGAGGGTGCCCGTGGACCGGCATATCCCTTACGGGGGTTCGACTCAGACCCAGGGGACAGGGACGGGCTGTGTCTCATTCAGGGGGACTCCAACCCTGGATACGGGCAGTTTTTAGCCGCGCCGGATCGTGATACTGAACACACCACTGTCGGGAGGAGTACGTTGAACGACTCGCAGACCAATATCCTCGAGTTACTTCGCAGTCGAACCCTTGCTCTCGCGCGGGAGCACGGGCTGATGGCCGACATGGTGGAGGTGGTTTCCGCCCGCCCCTTGACGCCCCATGAGGCCATCGGAAGACCGGAGCGCTCGGACTTCCCCATCCTCAAGGGCAAAGAAGTCATGATGGAGGCCCGCTTTCGCGGCAGCCGCGGCCAGGCCTTCACCTCACGGCCCGGTGAGTTCCAGGGGCCGGTCGCCCAGGTCCTGGAGCGAGATCTGGAGACGGATTTCGACCGAGCACTGCTGGTGGCGACGGCCAATGCCCTGCTCGCCTACCTCGGTAGGGCGCAACAAACCGTCCACTGCCGTGACGACGGACCTCGGCAGTGTGCAGATGGGATCGGGGATTACCTAAGCCGGCGCTTCGGTTCCCCCCAGGTGGCGGTCATCGGCTTCCAACCGGCGCTGATAACGGCCCTCGCCGAGAGATTCCCTCTGCGGGTGACGGATATGGACCCGGACAATATAGGGCAGTCCCGGTTGGGTGTTCTCGTCGAGGGGGTGGAGAACACAGACGACATACTCGACTGGGCCGACGTGGTTCTGGTCACCGGGACCGTTCTTGCTAACGATACCCTGGAGGGGATCCTGTCCCCCAAGCCCACCGTGTTCTATGGGGTGACGATCGCCGGCGCGGCCGCTCTGCTCGGATATGACCGGTACTGTCCCTGCGCGAGTTGAGAAAGACGTCCGGGCGTGCCGGTCCTGGGTGTCCCCGGGGGGCTTCTTGCTCATCCTCGGGGCTTCATCGATCTCAACTTGCCCCGGCTTCTGGCCGGCGACCGGCCGAGCAAACCAGCCTGCATCGCTGCCGAGGCACCGATCCCTTCGCAGAGGTGGTTGAGTTGAGACCACGGAGTCGCGTGCACGCGAGAGGCGCTCTCGACTGGGAACAGAATGCCTACGTGGCTACCGTCTCGGGTATACGCGTTGGTAGCGAGTGAGTCGCGGGTCGCTCCCGCAAAGGACGAAATGATGAGGAGTGAACCGTGCCCAGCAGTAGCGAAGGGATGGAACTCGAGTTGAAGGTCGAGGGCATGAGTTGCCAACACTGCGTAGCGGCTGTGACCAACGCAGTCGGGTCGGTCCCAGGAGTGGAAGATGTGACGGTAGACTTGGCGACTGGCCTAGTCAAGGTTCGTGGTCATGCCGGCGCCGTGCAGAGGGAAGAGATGATAGAGGCCATTCGAGCAGCCGGCTATGCGGTGGATACTAGGACTGAAGGTGACTAGTCGTGATGTGGTGGTGGGGTGGGGACCACATGGGCGCAGGAGGTTGGGTTGGCATGGGTCTCATGATCCTGTTCTGGATCGCCGCGGTAAGCGGGATCGGCTATCTGCTGCGTTGTCTGACCACACGTCCCGGTGCCGACAAGTCGCAGGAAGGACCGCCGGCATATTGGCAAGCGCTCGGACCGCAGGGACCCGGGCAGGGAAGATCTGAGGCGCTGATGATACTGGATGGAGGAACGCTACGCTCGGGGCGAGATCGATCGAGAGGAGTTCCTGAGGCGCAAGGCTGATCTCATGTCCTAGCGCGGATGGAAGAACGGAAACACAGCAGCGGCGAGACAAGCCCTGGGGATCACCTCTCCGCTCACAGCGAAACGGTCGACAACGGCCCCGGCCATCACGAGATGGGCGAAGGAGACGCCGGGCGTCTATAGAATCGTTGCCTGGCTTGGGGGAGGGCTGCTGTTGCCGCCGTTTGGGTTGCTGGTTATGGTCGCTGGGGCCCTTGCCATCACACGTTAGGGGAGCGCCGGCGCACGAGGGGGAGACGCACCGTTTCTCGTCTGAACTCTGGCGTATGGGCCACGTTGACTCCCTTCTGGACCGTAATGGTCCATTTCTAGAGTGTCGACGGAATCGAGTCAAGAGCAGGACCATGCTGCGATGTCGACGAGCCGGCTCTACAAACCGCATCACGGGGGTATATCCGAGGCAGTGGCACAAAGTGCCTGCCGAGTCGAAAGGAGCGGGAGCAATGAGCCGGTACCTGATTCAGGCCTCCTATACGAAGGAAGCTGCCGCGGCACTCGTCAATAAACCGGAAGACCGGTCCCAGGTCGTTCGGCCGCTAATTGAGGATCTGGGCGGTCGGCTGCTTGACTTCTACTTCAGCCTGGGGGACTACGACGTTGTCTGCATCGTAGAGCTACCGAACGATACTGCGGCACTCGCCTTTGATTTGGCCGCGGTCATGCCGGGCCACATCAGCAAGATCAAGACCACCGTGCTGCTGACGGGCGAACAGACGGTCATGGCGATGAAGGAAGCCTCTGTAGTCAGTCTGAGGGCTCCGGGTATGTGAGGCGGGAGCAAACCAGCGGGAGACCTCAGAGTCCTCATCGTCCTCGACCTTCCCCCTCCCGACGGATCGATAGCCCTGCTGCCTGCCGAGGGGTATCGGGTCTGCCATACATGGACGCCAGTTACGGGGCTTGTGATGACTGCGTTTTGCGCGGTACGGGGATACGTGCAGTCCGGGAGACTCATCCAGCCGTGTCCTTTACTCCGCAATGCGATATGAATGAGATAGGTCACAGCTTCCCTTCAGCATGGCTGTTAGAGGGCAGTACTTGTCCTGCGATAGAGCGATTGCATCAAACGCCGAGAAGAGCCCGAAGATCTGGTGGGTACCGCGATCTTCCCAGCATCCGACCGTTCCAACTTCGTCACCGGGCAGTTGCTGGTCGTCGATGGCGGTGCGGTGTTCGTCCGGCTGGCCGCCGGACGATCCGACCTCGAGCCTCAACGGGCGATGGTCGTGGCTGAGCTTGCTTGAAAAAGAGAGTGATAAGGTGTGGATGATTCCTGCAAACCGCCCGGAAGCGAAGGAGCCTGAGCCATGGCATACGTCCACGTGCAGCACAAGATAGGCAAGTGGTCCGAGTTTGAGCGGATCTTCAGAGATGACGGCGAGCGGCGCAGAAAGCTGGGCTCAAAAGGGGGAAGGGTCTTCAGGAACACCAAGGACCCTGAGAACATCTTCGCAGTGTTCGAGTGGGACACTGTGGAGGGCGCCCAGAAGTTCGCCGACGGACTGGA
>CAZCCL010000105.1:0-9184 GCA_964497095.1 uncultured Gaiellales bacterium
CACCCCGAGTGGCCCCGGACGGGGGCGACGGGGCCAGATGAAAGATCGAGGCTAGAGCCTACCCAGGTTGAGGCTGGTGAACTCGCTCCAGAGGTAGTCGAGTCGCGTCCACCAACAGTCCCGACCGATACAGCGGAAATAGGGTGGCCGCAGGGCCCGGATGGTGTCGCCGATGTGGTAGCGCGCCAGGATGGGGGTCGAGACCACGAGACTGCCGGTCTCGCCCGGCTTCATATCGTGGAGCATCTTGACCCCTGAGCGGGTCACGACCTCGAAGAAGAAAAGGTCATAGTTCGGAACCCAGGCCTTCCGGTCATCGAGTTGCTGACCGAACATGCCTTCGGTGGCGCCGTAGATCTCTCGGATGGCCACCGGACCATAGAGTGCGGTGAGCCTGGCTGCGTGCCGGGTATTGATCCCCGGAGTGCTGCCCAGAGTCATGGTCTGGGTCTTCCAGAGCTGTTTGGGGTAGACACCGTGACGCCGGCGCAGGTAGCGTCCGAACTCGATGGCAGTTTGGCAGACGCCTCCGACCAACGTTACATTCTCGCTCCTGCATTTCTCGATGGCGAGCTCGAAGCGGTTCTCCCAGTCGCGTCTGGTGGTGCCTCCGCCGAGAGCGTCGATCTCTTCCTGAGCCGGCACCGAGCGGATGGGAGTGAACCTGGACACGTGCTTCGTGTAGATGCCGGAACTGTAGCCGTATTCGAGCTCTCGGTCACCTACCCTGATCGACCCTACCGTCGAGGGGAAGTTGAGGTTGAGGTTGACGCCGGCGAAGAGATCGAGTCGCTTGGTCGCAGCCACGTAGGCCAGCATGGCCCGTCCTGCGCTCACGCGCATACGCAGGTCGGTGGGAGTCATCGGGATGTGTTTGGATTCGCCTTCCACGGTGCCTCGGGTGATGGCCCAGCCCACCGGTTCCTCACAGAGGAGCAGAGCCGTCTCGCCGGCCATCACGGCGTCGATGATCGGTTTGTAGTCGTCATAGGTCATCACGGGGAAAGCACGCCGGTAGGCGGCGATGAGGCCGCTTTCGAGACGACGGCCGGTGCCGCTCCTAGCCGGCCTGAGGAGGGCGTTTGGACCGTCGCCCGCGTCGTCTGCGGTTTCTCTGCTCTCGATCCCCTCAGTTTGGGCGATCGCCGCTGCCTCGTGCGAGGCGCCGTAGCCCGTCTTTGCATAGTCACGAAGAATCCGGCGGAGCACGGTCTCTTGGGCCCAAGCAGGGTCTCCTACAGACTTGTGCCAGGGCTCCAACTGCTCACTCAGGGTCCGGAGGGCGCCTTGGGCCGTCGCCTGCGTTTCCTGCACCGAGTCGGTACGTTTGGCCGGCGGAGCCCCGGGAGCCCCGCTCACGGACGGAGCGCCCGACAACATGGCCTCGCTCACAGACGGATCTCCTTCGGCCGCATGCGTCCCTCGCGTCACTTCCGAGTCCTGAATGTCCCGTGATTCATTC
Source organism: uncultured Gaiellales bacterium (assembly GCA_964497095.1). Classification (GTDB taxonomy): domain Bacteria; phylum Actinomycetota; class Thermoleophilia; order RBG-16-64-13; family RBG-16-64-13; genus CAVPLM01. The sequence goes on from CAZCCL010000105.1 coordinate 1,463, forward strand.
TCTCCCATTTCTTTGCCCCCGGAACGGCTGGTAGCGCAAGCAGCGCCGAAGAAGGTTTTATCACATCAAGATATGGTTATCTCTGGGGGGAAAGCACGAGGGGCGTGAGGTAATGCCCCGTGACGCCGGAAGGTACTTGTCCCGGGCTGCATCGGTCCGGTGGCAGGTTCAGACCCGCCCGTGGGGGTTGGATCCTAAGTGTTCAGGATAGATTCAGCAGTTGTGGGCCATAATAATATGTTGAGTGCTCCGCTGGAGTGAGAGGAGAAGTCGGATGAAGGTTGCTCCCTATACTGTGGGCGGCCTGGAGCAGGATTATCTCCGTACCGTGTACGAGTTGGCAGGCAGGAGGGCCAAGAGCGCGGTCTCTTTCATGGAAGTGCGCGCGGAATCGGGTCAATCGGAGGACGAAGCCGAGAGCGCCTGCGACTTCTGGGCCGATCGCGGGATACTCGAGTGGACTGCCCTGGGACACATCGCCCTCACCCATGTAGGACTGAGGAGGGCGGAACGTCTCGAGCGCAGAGGCTGGACTTTCACCCCGTTCTAGAAGAGCCTCGATGCCGGCGCTCGGAGTGGTGAGCTCCGCCGGCGTCTTTGAGGGCTGAGCCGCCGGCACGCCGCTTGACCGGCTCCGCGGGGAAATGCGGGGCGGGGGCGGACCCGTTCGGCCACGCCCCCGCACCTTGTCAAGGCGGCTCGCTAGTCGGTCGTCAGCCAGCACTTCTCCAGGTTGCAGAGACTCAGCGGGCTGTAGACGAGCCCATGCACTCTATCCGAACCCAGGTACTGGTGCTTGTAGGCGACTATAGGGATGGCCGGTGCATCTTCACCGATCGCTCGGACGATCTCTTGATAGGCCTTCAACCGTTCGGGCGCGGAGGTGATCCCCCGAGCCTCGACCAGAGCTTGATCGATTTTCGGGTTGGAATACAGGCCGACGTTGTCCCCGCCCTCGCTGTGGAAGAGAGGATAGACGAAGCTGTCGATTATGGGGTAGTCGGCAGCCCAGGAATACCGGGCGATCTGGAACTGCTCTTCGCCCAGCATCTCCAGAAACTGGGCTAACTCGACGCCATCTATCCTGCTCTGGACACCGATGGCCTGTAGGTCGGCTTGGATGAGCGCGAGAACGTCTTCGTGTCCTCCGCCGGAGTTCGTGAACAGCACCAGTTCAGGGATCCCTTCGCCTTCGGGGTGGCCGGCCTGAGCCAAAAGACGCGCTGCTTCTTCGCGGTCGAAACGGCTGTAGGGCCAGGCTCCATCCTCATAGCCGAGAATGCCGGGAGGGACGATGCTGGTAGCGGGAGCACGCAGGCCTTCGAAGATGGTCTGGGCGATCGCCTCCCGGTTGATTGCCAAAGAGATGGCTCTGCGGACGTCCGGGTCCTTGAGCACGGGGTCCTCGGTGTTGAAGACGAAGAAGTAGATGGTGGCCTCGGGACCGAGGAGGACCTGCTGTCCGGGGTAGCTCTCCAGTCCATCCGGGCTTTCCCCATATTCCTCGACGGCTGCGGTCACCTGACCGCTCGGGACCATGGTGAAGTCGATGTTCCCGGCCTTGAATTCGAGGAAGGCCGTTTCCGGGTCCTTGACGATCTTGAAATCGACGCCGTCGAGATAGGCGGGACCACCGTAGTACCCATCGTAGCGCACCACCCTGATGTATTGGTCGTGCTGCCATGGTTCGGCCATCATGAAGGGACCGTTCCCCACCGGGCTCTCTGCGTACGCGGCCGGGTCCTTCTCCACCTCTTCCCGAGGGACCGGGGCCAGGGCGGGATGACCGACCACGTACTCAAAGTCGGCGAACGGGTAGGAGAGGGTCACCTGTAGGGTGTAGTCGTCGAGCGCCGTGATTCCGGTCAGTTCCGTGCTCGCCCCGGATTGCATCTCGTCGAACCCCTGGACTGCAGCCAGGTGGTAGGCTACGTAGGATTCGTTCTCTGGATCACACATCCGCTCCCAGGCGTACTTGAAGTCCGCGGCGGTCACCTCGCGACCGTTGTGGAACGTGGTCCCATGCCTCAGATGGAAGGTCCACACGCGGGCGTCTGCGCTCATCTCCCAGCTCTGGGCCACGGCCGGCACGGTCTCGGACGTCTTGGGGTCGAAGGCCACCAGGCTGTCGAAAAGGGCGTTGCCGACCTGGATGCCCTCGGACTCGACGAGGTCGAGAGGATCGATGAAAGCCGGTTCGGCGATCGCCAAGGCAAGGGTGCCTCCCGGTGCCGGGCTTGGCGACACCGCCGTGCTGACGGTTGATCCGCCGCCGGGAGCAGCCGAAGTACTGGTCACCCCTGAGGTCGCGGTGGTCGCCGAAGTCTCAGCTGCCGCTGAGGAACCAGAGCACCCGGCTACGACCAGAGCGGTGCAGACCAGGATCAGGACAGCGATCAGTATCAGAGAGCGACTCTGGTACGTCTTCAGTCTCATGATGTGCCTCCTTTCGACACGCCACATGCACATGCGCGTCGTCACAGCCGAGTCGACACGCGGCTTCGCGTGCCTGCAAGGTAGTTCATCGGCATTTATCGCGGGAGGGTTAGAAGGATACGGGCGAGTACGACCGGGATACGGGCGGGTACGACCGGGCGGGTACGACCGGGTCGGTCCGGCTGTAGACCTCACCTGGATCGCTCGGAGCAGGGAGAGTCCTCCCTGTGTCGTATGGGATAATCCACAGCCATGCCGATAATCTGTGTGGTGGAAGCCGGCGATGGACGCCGGCGCCCTACACGCCGGCTCGGCCCTGGTCGACGGGGTTGGTGATGTCGGCGGCTGGAGCGGCTTTCCGGGGAACAGGAAGGGACAGCGGGCCGTCGTGTTCGCGAGGGGTGAGAAGTGCGCAAGGTTCATACATTCAGCGTCCATCCCGAGGTCCCCGCACGTTTGAGCGGGCTGGAGGAGTTGGCCTACAACCTGCGGTGGACGTGGGATAGCCGGTCGTTCAAGGTGTTTCAGCACCTGGACCCGGAGATGCTGGAGAAATACGCGGGCAACCCGGTGTCGCTACTGCGCCGCATCTCGCGGGAGCGGCTGGAGCAGGCGGCCGGAGACGCGCCGTTCCTCACCCACCTGGATGGAGCGCTGGACGATCTGCGCCGCTACTTGACCGAGCCGGGATGGTTCCGGCAGAGGTATCCGGAGTACGACGAACTGCGTGTGGCGTACTTCTGCATGGAGTACGGCCTGACTGCTTCCCTGCCCATCTACTCCGGGGGTCTGGGGGTGCTGGCCGGCGATCATCTCAAAGCGGCGAGCGGTCTGGACGTTCCTCTGGTGGCGGTGGGCCTCCTCTACAACAAGGGCTACTTCGTGCAGCACCTCGACGACAGCGGCTGGCAGCACGAGGAGTATCGCATATACGATCTGAGCGCTCTCCCCATACGGCCGGTGATGGTGCAAGGTGTGGAGACGGCGGGTGGTCGGAGCCCGGCCGCGGCCGCCGGCGTCGCCGGGGCCGCGGCGGCTGCGCCCCTCAAGGTCTCGATCGACATAGCCGGTCGCCTCGTATGGATAAGGGTGTGGAAAGTCGAAGTGGGGCGGATCCCCCTGTACCTGCTCGATACCGTGCTCCCCGAGAACGACGCCGCTGCCCAGCGCATCACCAGCGAGTTGTATGGCGGAGGCACGGAGGAGCGGCTGGCTCAGGAATTGGTGCTCGGCATCGGCGGGATGCGCGTCCTCAGGGCGCTAGGCATCGAGCCGCAGATGTGCCACCTGAACGAAGGACACGCCGTCTTCGCCAGTCTGGAGCGGATGCGCGGGTTGATGGAAGCCTCAGGGCTGTCCTTCATGGAAGCTCGCCAGGTCACCGGCGCAGGTACGCTCTTCACTACCCACACGCCCGTCCCGGCAGGGTTCGACCTATTCTCGCAGGAACTCATCGACGATCACCTGAGCGCCTATTTGGAGGAACTGGGGCTGGATGTCGAGCAGTTCATGCGCATGGGGCGGGTCAACGGCGACCCGGACGAGGACTTCAACGTGGCCGCGCTGGCTCTGCGCCAGTCGCCGCGGCGCAATGCCGTCAGCCGTCTGCATCGCCGGGTGACCGCCCGCATGATGCAGGTGGGGTGGCCGGACTTCCCGCCAGGAGATATGCCCATCGAATCGATCACGAACGGGGTACATACCGAGACCTGGATGGCTGCCGAGATGGGGCAGCTCTACGATCACTATCTGGGACCGCGATGGCGCGAGGACGCGTCGGCCCGGGAGGCCTGGCAGCGGGTGGAACGCATTCCCGACCTGGAACTCTGGCACACTCACTGCCGCATGCGCGAACGCCTGGTAGCATACGCACGGGAGCAGGCCGATGCGCAGGCGCGCGAGAAGCGAAGCGCGACGGGAGTAGGACCTCCTCCTCATCCGCCCCTGCGCTCCGACGCCCTCACTATCGGCTTCGCCCGCCGTTTCGCCACCTACAAGCGGGCCACGCTCCTCTTCCGCGATGTGGACCGTCTCAAAGCGCTCCTGCTCGACGAGGCGAGGCCGGTCCAGCTGCTCATAGCCGGCAAGGCCCATCCCCGCGACGGGGCCGGAAAAGAATTCATCCGGAGCATGCTCGACACCGTGCGGCGCGAAGGCCTGATCGACCAGGTGGTGTTCCTGGAAGACTACGACCTACGCAAGACGGCGATGCTGGTGCAGGGGGTGGACGTGTGGCTCAATACGCCCCGCCGTCCCTACGAAGCCTGCGGCACCAGCGGCATGAAGGTGGTACCGAATGGAGGACTCCACGTGTCGGTGCTGGACGGCTGGTGGGCCGAAGCCTACCGTCCTGGTGTCGGCTGGGCGATAGGAGACGGGCAACAGTTCGCCCATACGGGATATCAGGACGAGGTCGACGCCGAGGCTCTCTATTCCCTGCTGGAGCGCGAAGTGGTGCCCCTGTTCTACGACCGTGATGCCGATGGCGTGCCCCGAGGCTGGATCGCCATGATGAAGAACTCTATCAGGACCCTGGCCCCCGTGTTCTCCGGTGATCGCATGATCCAGCAATATGTGGAGCGCTTCTACCTGCCGGCGAGCGAGCATTACCAGCGGCTGGAAGCCGACGGGTATGCCTTGGCCAAGGAGCTTGCGGCCTGGAAGGCTCGAGTGCGCGAGGCTTGGTGCGATGTGCGGGTCAACCGGGTGCAGGAGCTTGGCCCCTCCAACATATCCGTGGGCGAAGACGTCGAGGTCGAGGCAAGCGTCGATCTGGGAGGTCTTGACCCGGAGGAAGTCGTGGTGGAAGCGTATTACAGCCGACTACGGTCGGACGGTTCGCTCAGCAACGGGCACGGCACCGAGCTCGAATGGACCGGGCGCGAGGAAGACGGGCACGTCTACCGGGGCACCGTACCTAGCCGGGTCTCAGGGTTGCACGGATACGCGGTGAGGGTGCTTCCTTGCCACGGTGACTTGCTCGTGCCCCACGAGCTGCCTCTCATAACCTGGGAGGAGACCGAGCAGTAGGAGAGGCTGGTGGTGGTCTCCGAGTGATGCCCCGGGTTGCTGCTCGGCCGCTTCCTCGCAGTGGCGCCGCAGATGCCGGGCGCATGATCTCGCTAGTCGCATGCCGTAGCGCGTGAGGTGCCACTGCTAGTCACGCGCCACTGCTAGTCACGCGCCACTGACAAACCTTTGTCGGTGATGCGGATCCAGATATTGCTGAGCAGAGGATCCCATTCGACCAGGCCCTGACAGGCCAATTCGGTCACGCACGTTCGGACTGCGACGGCGTCCAAGCCTAACTCGTGCTGAAGCTCATCTCCAGAGACCTCTGCCTCGGGGTTCACGTGATAGGCGAGGGAGAGATAGTTGAGGACGCCGGGTGCGGTCAAACCGGTCGGGCAGCTCTCGTAGTTAGTTGACTCCATGTCAAGTATGGTAACCCATGGAGTATCTGCGGGTGCATAGACCCTGGTTGGCAACAGGGAGATGGGAGAACGAATCCGGGCAAGAGAGTGCCTGGGTTATAGTCCCGTCCATCTGGATACGACCAATGGCGCGCAGTCCATGTTCTCCGGCCGCGATAGAGAAACCCAAACCCCTTGGGCCGTCCCCACTCTTGCAGAGACGAATTTGGACGAGAAACACCGAGTAAGGGAGCTCTGCTCACAGTGCCCGTTCCACCACCGTTCAGCGAAGACGGAAAGAGATCGATTTCGATAGTCAACTGTGACTAGGGTCCATCTCTTTTTGCTCATGGGTGTAATCTTGCACTCCAAAGTCACATATTATCCGATTGCATGGAATCTTGGAGAAGTAATTTGCAGTATGAGTGCACCAGCGTGACAATCTTGCACTCCACCATTCAACGAAGAACAGCCATCTACTCCATTGTGACCGCCATCATTCTATCTTCAATCATTGACAACTTGGAGTTCTCCAGCTAGGCTAATACGCACAGTGTGTTCTTAAGACGTACTGAGATCCATGCAAGGGTCCGGATGGGGGACCTCTGGGTCGAGTCTGAGCTCAGCGGCGAATGGGGCCGCCTGGGCGTGGCTGGAAGGAGAAGGGCGGCGTAGGGGCGAGCCCCCCGCGCTTTGGCGGAGATGGAGTGGAAAGTCCGCCGAGCCTGTCGCGCGCGAGAGGAGAAAGGTATGGCGTTCAAGACCTGGTAGTGGCTGTTTGCTAGGAGTGCCGGAGCAAGTTAAGGCTCCGGACCCCCCCGCCGATAGACTACATGGACTGAAGCATTCAGTAGGTGGGTTTATGGGCCGGGAAAACAGTGTCAGCGTTTCGAGCCCGAGCAATTTCGTGTCGCCGCTGTGGCGGACGATTGTGCTCGGGCTCTACGTGTTTGCGCTTACTTTCTCTGCTGTTGTCCTTCTGGCTTTTCTGGTCCTATTCCAGTTCATATGGCATTTCGCGGCCTCTCCGGGTGTATTTGCCTGGCCCGGTCTTATCCTGCTAGTTGGGATAGGAATATTTACTGAGAGGTACAGCGTAAGAATCGGCCGCAGGTCGGAAGTATCCGCGGGGTTTCTTGCCTTCTTCCTTGCTGCCGCGATTGTGGGTCCGCTCGGGGCCTTCGTAGTTGCCGCAATCAGCCAACTGTGGATCTTTCGATGGAAGGACTGGCAGAAGGGGCTATGTTTTGTAAGTGCCTTCGCAGTACTCGGAGGAGCTACGGGTCTCTTCTATTGGACTATGGTTGGTCAGTCCAGCACTTCCGAAGTGGTGGTGGCTGGAATAGGGCTCCTTGCTGGTATCCTCTTCCAGGTTATGAACTACGCCGTCTTTGCTCCGGTGGCGTGGCTGCGGAGGGACGTATCGCCGAGAGCGCTTTGGCTCGAAGGATTTCAGCCCTTCCTTCCCTTCCATTTCTTCTTTCTCGCGATCAGCCTGGGACTTATCTTCATCTATCGCAGCTACGTGCTTGCACTTCCAGCGAGCACTCCCGGACTGCTGTTCAGATCCACGCTGTTGATCATCGTCTCACTGCTTCCCGTACTGGGACTCATCTACGCCTTCCGGGCTTACGCCCATCAGCGGGAACTGGCTCACTACAACGCCCGGCTGGCCGTGCGCAACGAACGTCTGGCCCTGGAGGCCGTCGCCAGCTTGGTTACCGCTCTCGACGTGAGAGACAACTACACCCGCAAGCATTCGGCCGCCGTTGCTCGCTGGGCCATGGATATGGCGAACGCCTTCGGCCTGAGCGAATACGAGGTGAGCCTGACCCATGTTGCGAGTCTCATGCACGATGTGGGCAAGATCGTT
>CAZCCL010000106.1:0-9169 GCA_964497095.1 uncultured Gaiellales bacterium
CTAGCCTACGCTCGCACCACCCCACCCGCAACACTCCCTGAGGACTGGGCTCCGGCTGGCGGCAGACGAAGCCACCTCCAACAAGTCCGCTCTCCTCGACACGCCAAAACTACGCGTCACCTGTGAGCTTGTCAAAACGGTTAGCCAGGGAGAGCGAACGAGGAGTCACACTAGAGGGTCTCCCGCGCGGCTGCACCGCGCAAGCGGGAACCTGCCCCATTCACCCTCGTAAATGAGCAATCAAAGTGTTGGGGGGGCACCACCCAGTCAAAGGGCGCTGAACCAGGTTCTAGCCTTTCGGCCTCCCAACGAGCCCTGCCCGATAGGCATTTGTGTAGCCCTGGCAGCGTCTATCCCTCCCGAGCACCAGCTCGGCCGCGTATATGATGCTCCGCAGCTCAACATCCTCAGGATCGACGATGGCGCTGTCAAGCCCCGCCTCAATGGCCAGAACCGCAAAGGCCTGGTTGACGATCGACCTGACCGGTAGGCCGAAAGAGATGTTGCTCAGTCCCGCGGTTAGATGGACCTCGGGAAACTCCTCCTTGATGCACCGCATCGTCTCACAGGCTATGTTGCCACTTCCGGTGTCGGTAGCGAGGGTGGTGATCAGCGGGTCGACATACAGCTTTTCGTCGGGCAAGCGCCCCTTGCGGGTCATATCCACGAGGGTGCGGACAATGGACAGTCTCTCTTCGACCGTCTTGGGGATTCCTCGGTCATCCATGGCCAAAACGACGAGCTCCGTCTCGTGCTCACAGGCCAAAGGCAGGACGTTTTCCACCCGACTCTTCTCGCCACTGAGGGAGTTGATCATGGGTTTCTTGTTCACCGCGTCTAGGCCGGCCCTCAGGGCCTCGGGGTTGGCACTGTCAAGACAGAGCGTGGCGTCAGTAATCCCCTGGACGGTATTGATCAGCCAGACGATGTCTTTCGGCTCGTTCGCAGGGCGCGTCCCGGCGTTGACATCAAGGTACTTTGCCCCGGCCTTCACCTGACGCGTTGCCAGATCTGCTATGAACCCCTCATCTCTGCTTCGAATCGCCTCGGCCACACGCTCACGGGTCCCGTTTATCTTCTCGCCGATGACAATCATGCGTTCCTCTTAGCTCGCCGGGCCAGACCGATCGAAGCTTCTTCGTCACCGATAGACGCCGTATTCCTTCGTGAATTCGATCAAAGCTCTCATGTTCTCCGGCTTCACCTGCTCGGTCGCCATGGTCATGTCCATGAGAAAACCGCCGCCCTCGCCCCAGATGTCGATCAGCTCTTTGCAGTAGTCCTTCACATCTTGAGGAGTGCCCATCCACATCACCTTGATCGGCACCTTGCCCCGCAGGCAGACGCGGCCGCCCAGCACTTCCTTGGCTTTGGGGATATCCACCTCCTCGAAGTGGTATATGCAGGTGCCCGGAGGCACGTCCTTGATAGTCTCGAGGTGGGACGTGTAGTCGCCCTCGATGAGCAGATTGGGAACCCGCCCGTTCTCGATGAGTTTCAACATCAGTCTTCTCAAGGTAGGCCAGTAGAACTCCTCGAACTGAGCAGGGGACATGAAGCCTCCCTTGCCATCGCGGGTGGAAGCCGTGCCCTTGTGAAGCGGGATGAAGACGATCGGATTGTTGGCTGCTTCGGTCATGGCCATGGAAAGATCGAAAAGTATCCAGAGGAACTTCTCGCAGGCCTCCTTCAGTACATCCGGCTGCCGGTACATGTCCATCATCGCCCCGTGAGTGCCCCTCAGCGTGTCGGCCACGGCGTCAAACGGCGCCAGGCTGAAGCCCCCGACCCAACACGGGAAGCCGAGGGCGTACATCTCCTGGCTCACCGAGCCAAGCCAGTCGACATAGGCGAGAGAAGCTTCTCCCGCCCTCATAAGAGCGCTGAGCGCTTCTTTGCCTTCCGGGGTGCCTAGGCCGGCAAACTGGCCGAACATCGAGTAGTAGGCAAAGGTGTTGCGCAGGGGAGCCATGGCTTCCAGGCCCTTCAGATTGCCGCAGACGCGAGGCAAGAATATCCTCAGCATGCAGTCGGTGGGGTCCTGGATAAGGGCCTCGAACTCGTTCGCTTTTATGTACTCCCCTTCGATGTATTGGTGCGCAGCGTTGTAGGCGACGCCATGGCCCGGCCAGACGAGGTCTTTTTCGTCGAGAGCATCGAGTATGGGTCCGGTCATGTAGAAGAACGGCGCCTCGAATGCGTCCGGTTTCAGCTCGGTGATGGTCTTTCTGACCGCCCACCTGGCGATATCCGGATCGTAGAGGCAGTCGTAGCAACTGACCTTTGAGTAGATAGCGTAGTAGTACTCCCACATGGGAGTGATGGGCACTCTATCCGGTGTTTTGAGTTGGATCGCGTCGGCGATCCTCCGGGTCCTGGACTTGTAATCCTCCTCGGCTTCGGAGTCGACGAATTCGATGCCGGGTGCAGAACACCACAGATCCAACATCTCCTGAGTTTTGGTCTTCTCTTCCATCACAAGAACCCCCGCTATTCCGTCTGGCAGGATTTCAGCGCCCGAGATAGGCCTTTGACAGCGACACGGCCTCCATGGCGTCCTTCCCAAAGGCGTCGGCTCCGGTATAGGCTCTGACCTCCTCGTCCACGGGGCCGCCGCCGATCAGGATCTTCACCTTGTCTCTAAGGCCGGCCGCCGTGATGGCTTCTATGATCTCTTTCATCGAATCGAAGGCCAAGGTCAAGAACCCGCTCAGCCCGACGATGGGCGCTTCGGTCTCCCTTATCGTCTCCACGAATCTCCGGGCGGGGACGTCCACCCCCAGGTCGTAGACCTCGAAGCCGTTGATATCCAGCATGAAGCTAACGATATTCTTGCCAATGTCGTGTATATCGCCGGCAACGGTCCCCAGAACGAACTTGCCCAGCTTCTCGCCCCCAGCCGTTTCGGCCAGTTTTGGCTTGACGATGTCCGAGATCCCTTGAAGTATCTCGCCCGAGTAGACCAGGTCCGGGATGAAGTACTCGCCCTGCTCGAAGCGCTTACCAACGGTCTCCATGCCCCTTCTGGCATCGGTCAAGATGCCGAGCGGGTCATCCCCTCGATCCAATCTTTCTTGAGCCAGTCCAAGGGCCTCTTTCTCCTTCAGATCTGATAATAAGCCGATCAAATCCTCAGACATAATCCTCTTCCTCCCCTTTCGAACTCCGTTTCCTCGCTTTCGAGACAGAGCGTGAGCCTGTGGGGTGAGTACGCCAACCCAGCCCCACAGACTCACGGTCTTGCCGATCGAGCTGGCCAGCACGTGTGCGTATGTCGCGCCTTTGCCAGGAACAAAGGACCCCTCTGGTCCGCATTGCTCTAGGAAAGTGGTTCCAGCGGAGCCTGGACCTCCAGCGTAGGTGCAGCGACGTTGGTGACAACCTTGAGATCAAAGGGCCAGACCTCAATGCTCCAGGGGTTCTGCACGGTTCCCTTGACCCACTCGCCACCGTATAGCTGAGTCCCGACGACGTTCGGAACCGCATGAGCGAGTCGTTGAGCACGACTTCTCGCACGCCGGGACCTTTGGCCCCAATATAGACCCGAGCGCTCCGCGTCGCAACACTCTTCCAAGCCTACCGAGGCATAAGATTGCTTCCTCCTTGTGAACGATGACTATGAACGGATCGCGCTCCGATTCCCCGCATGGATGCGGTCGCTTGGACGAGGCTGACGATCGCAGATTCAATCGTAACAGTGACCTCTCCTGGGGCTCCGCGCCACACCAATAACAGAAACGTGCAAGAATTCATCCCAAGAAACAAATCCTGGTGCCGTTGTTTTGAGGAAGGAGCACCGATTACACATGGCCGAGACCGACCGCACCCTGGCCGTATTCATAGATTTCGAGAACCTGGCCATCGGTTTCAAGCACCGGCGCGGCCAGTTCGATATCCACAAGATCCTCGAGCGCCTGGTGGAGAAAGGCAAGGTCATCGTCAAGAAGGCCTACGCCGATTGGGGGGAGTACAAGCAGTACACCAAACCCCTACACGAGAACGCCATCGAGCTCATCGAGATCCCGCGCCGCCAGATGACCGGCAAGAATTCGGCCGACATCCGTCTGGCCGTGGACGCCATGGACCTGGCCTGGTCCAAGGAACACATCGATACCTTCGTGATCGTCTCCGGCGACTCCGACTTCTCTCCCCTGGTCTCCAAGCTCAAGGAGAACGGGAAGCACGTGATCGGCCTGGGGATGAAGGAGTCGACCTCCGACCTCTTGGCCGGCAACTGCGACGAGTTCATCTTCTACGAGGATCTGGAACTGCAGCCGGTCCCGACCACCCCGGGACCGCAGGCGGTGGACATCCCGCCCGAGAAGAAAGAGGTCTTCGACCTGCTGCTGGAGTCGATCGTCGCCCTCATCCGGGAGAACAAGGATCCCATCTTCGCCTCCATGGTCAAGGACACCATGCAGCGCAAGAAGCCGTCGTTCAACGAGTCGGCGTACGGCTATCGCAGCTTCAGCAGCCTGCTCCTAGACGCCGAGAAGCGCAAGTACATCAAGCTTCACCGCGACAAGAAGGCGGGCTGGACGTACGTGGTGGAGGGCTTCGTCGAGTAGGGACGGGACTGCCGGGGGTCCTCGTTCCAGCCGCGCCGGTGCGATTCCTTCACGAAGACCCCCGGCAGTCTTGTCTTGATTCCCGCTGCGCGGTTGGAGGAGCGCGACGAGGCAGGGGTCGGCACAGGCTTGTCGGACGGGTCTGCACTCACGGTCTCCCCCGGGGCCTGCTCGCCAGGACTGAGGCGCCAGAAAAGCTGTCCTAGACTTTGGGGGCCGAAGACGTCAGGGACGTCTTCTTCTAGTCAGACTCAGGCCGTGATGTGGTGACGATTGTTGATCCGGAAGAAATCCGCCTCATCACTGACTTGTCTACCGAGAAGGCGGAAGATGCTGCAAATCCGCCCCCTTCTCAGGACATGGTGGATTGCGGGCCGAAAGCGGCCAACGAGGGGCTGACGAAGCAAGACAAGGCGACCGTCAATTTTCGGTGCGACACATCACTCCGACAACCAGGTCGTTAATCACTGAGCTCGATGTCGATACGGTCATGGCCTCCGTGTTTGCTCAGCCGCACACCCGCCCGTTACACTGGGACGCAGCAGGTTCTGGTAGCGCTCCCGGTAACGAGCGGCGCTGTGAAAGGCGCCGGCTCCCGGCAACAGGAGAAAGACATGCAACGATCGAGGATCCTCAGTGTGTCCGGAGACTTGCACAGTTCAAGACTCCTATTGATGCTCGTGGTGATTCTTGGACTAATCCTCTTCGGTGCCGGCCTTTCCGCCTGCTCGGGGTCCTCCGCGGACGACATGATCACGACCAGCAGTCTGGCTGGTGATCAGCGGGGAGACGATGGGAGTGCCTCGACTGACACGACTTCGGCTGAGGTCGATACCCTCGAATGGCCCATGCTGGCCCCCACGGTCATCGATGTGCCCCACGAAGAGGTGGCCAGCGCCATCGTCTCGTCCGAGGGCGCCGCTATCGAGTATGGCCCGGTCAGACTGGACATCCCCGCCGGCGCGCTCGGGATCGACACCACCATCTCGATCAGCCATCTAAGCGAAGCCTTCCATGATGAACCGGGCGCGGACGGTGGCTCCGAGACCCTAGCGGTTCTGCCGGTCAGCTCCGTCTATGACTTCGGCCCGGCCGGGGTGCGCTTCGACAAGCCGGTGACTATCACCCTGCCCTACAACCCGGGCATGGGGCCGGATGGGATCGACCCCGAGAAGATAGGCATCGCCTATTTCAATGGGAAGAATTGGGCCATCGCTGGGGGCACGGTCGACCCGGAGACCCGCACCGTGAGCGTGCAGGTGAACGCGTTTGAGGGTGTCAGTGTGAGGGCCATCCTCGGGGCGATAGGTCCGGCCGCTTGGGCGTTTGGGGCCACGATTGAATACATCCGCGGCCCGGACTCGACCAGCTCGGACCCGGTGATCGAGGGAAAGGCCAAGGACTGGATCGCGCTGCCGAACGATTCGGTCGTCCAGACGCAGGCGAGCAAGGCGGTGCTCTCGATCCCGGGCACTAGCGAGGCCAAGGCCCTAGACGACCCTGATCTGGCAACCTGGCTTGCCGCTGGCGTCAAGCAGGGGCACAAACCCGTTCTTTCCTATAAGGAACCCAACGGCACCATCGTCGAGGGTAGGTACAACGAGCACGAAGGGTCCAACTGGCAGAAGCCTTCTCACTACTTTTCCTCGGGTACAAAGGAACTGGGACCCCTGTCCGGTGACTGCACCGATACCACCAATGCCGCGGTCAGTATCTTCACGGCTAAGGGCTTTCCGGCCAAAGGGGTGTATGGGTATGGCAACGGCGGCAAGGGCCCGGCAACTCATGTTTGGGGAGAGGTGCTGATCGGGGGGCAGGTCTATAGGATCGACGAAACCGGCTATCTCATCACACCAGATACCGACGCGTTCAACTACGGCGAATACAAGCCCATCACCGACCCAACCGATCCACACTATCAGTGCATGTGGGACGCGAACGGGCAGGCGCCTTACAACGCGGACTGGTGGAAGCTCGGGCAGTTCGCCGGGACATATGAGGGCTACTGGACGCTCGTGGGCTTCTTCAAGGACCGGGCGGTAGACGTGCCCGTGGAGTTCACTGTGGACACATCGGGATCCGTGACCGGCTCGTTTTCGTGGTCGGGGCCCACTGGGGTTGTCGGGGAAAAGGAAGGTCCGCAGACCATCACCTTCTCCGGATCTTTCAACGGGACCGTCCGCAAAGACGGCACTTTGGAAGCAGATGGCCCCTTGAAGAGCGTGGTAGACCCTGTCATCGGCAAGGGGGGGACCTCTTCCGGTTCGGGCAGCTTCCCCTTGAAGGGAACAATCTCGCAGAACGGCACGTTCAGCGGCAGCTTGGCAGGTGAGGGTAGCCAGGTAGTGAAAGCGACGCGACAGTAGGGACACTCGTCGGCACGCCGGTCAGGTAGACGACCGACGTAGGGCGCACGGCCATCGGAGTCACCTCGACGGAAAGGCACTGTACAACACGGGTCCCAACCCCCGCTGGCCGCATTTCGGAGATCGCCGTGGACGCGTTCGGCCGTTTCCCGCAGTCCCTCGGCGGGCGCAGCGATCAGAATGACAGTCCCGAGATTGTGATACGCATCTGTGGACTCTTCTCCAGTGTCGCAGAAGTGCCACCTCCGCCTCATCGCTGACTTGTCCACAGAGAAGGCGAAAGATGCTCTAAATGGGCCTCTTTTCGAGACATGTTGGATTGTGCGCCGAAGGCGGCAACACAAGGAGCACTTTCCCCCTCAGCGCAGCCGCACGACCCGGATGGCCGTCCACTTGGGCGGATCGGAAGGGCCGATGCCATCCGCATTCGGGTCGGGAGCGACGACCATCACAAGGACGAGGTCGCCGGATATCTGCAGGTTCTGGTCGAAGTCATACTCACCTGGTGCGAGCACGTCAGACACTCGGGCAGGTGTGAGATCGGGAAGATGGTAGCCGACCAGATCCCCGAACGGGTCGATCCAGAGAAGCCAATCCTCGGAAAGCCCTATCTGCTGGGGGACATCCCCGTCAAGAAGTCGCTCGGCCCGCCCGGTCGAAAGATCGGCCAGATAGAGGCTCCCCGTGAGGCTCCCCGTTAAATAATCGCTCTCGATGGCCACCCACGCAGCCCAGTGACCGGCGACCACCGAAGCCGCCCAGTACTCCGACGGACGGGGATCCTCGAGGGCGATGTCGACCAGCTCTCCAGAGCGCAGGTCGAACACCCGCGGCGGCTTCCCGGGTAGGTCATCACGGAACTGAGGCGCATCCTCGGCGGGAGGCCTCTGGCCGAGAAGCCAGCCCGACCAGGAGACGTACGGGCTGATGCCCGCAAGGGCGGCTGCCGGCAGCAGGGGGGCGCTTGGGTCCACGGCGATGGGATCGTCCAGGCTGCCGATGTAAACGAGGAGCTTCTCTCCCAGGGTCGTCCCCACCCTGCCCAGGTGAGCGATTTCGTAGGCAGGCGAGGTGAGGGGCAAGGCGAGGACGTCGCCGGTGCGGATGGCCGGCCGGGTCATGACTTCGGAGCCGAGCAGCGCCTTCGTCCCCGTGCGCGCATTCCAGCCGGTGAGCTCTTCCCAGCGCGGGATACTGTCTCTGGAATACTGAGTGTTCCTCCGCCCCCAGATGAAAGAAGGTCCAGTGTTCTCGCCCTTTGTGGCGGGGAGTCCGGTCAGGAACCACCAGGGCCAGAGGTTGAAGGACCTGGGCGAAGTGAGCTCACTGCCGGGAACCGCGTTCACATCCCCGGTCTCCAAGTCCAACGTCTTGATGACGGCTGTTTGTGTGGGCTGTTTTGCTTGACCTGGCTGAAGGAAGCCGTACGAGTCGCTCTCCACGTAGGCTACGATCCGATCCACGAGGACCGCGTCCCAGACATAGGGCGCACTCGTGCGCCGGAATAGATCGACTGGCTCACCCACAGGAAGCTCGGCAAGGGATGGGGTGGACGCAATGGCCGAGGAGGTGGATAGGACGGGGGCCGAAGATGCGGTCGCCGACCCGGAAGTGGTCACAGAGGCATCTCGGGGAGAACACCCTGCGTTAGTCAGGATCGCAGCCAATACGATTGCGGACAGGGCCGCGAGAAACCGCGGCCGGCTCAAGAAACGGCCCTTCTTCATTGCGCCCCTCCCAACGGAGACCTCCTAGCCTCTCTGACGCCAAGATCAGCTCGTAGGCTCCGACCGCATCTTACTCCTTGCTCCTCGAGCATTCGCAGCGGGGCGACAGCGTGAGCTGAGGCGGCCACCAGATGCGTATGGAGAAGTGCGAAGCTCGCCTCCTTCCGGCCTTCTCAACCAATTATCCGGGAAAGGGCTGCACACGGGCATCTTCTCAGAAATGGGAATTTGGTGTGTGAGCCGCTCCCGATCGTTCTAGGGACGCGGGGAGCAATTCAGTCGTCGATTGGCCCAGCACCGAGTCGCTTGAGTTCCTCGATGCCGTCCTTCATGGCCTTGAGCGCCTCCGGGGAGTGTCCCTGCCACTCCGTAACCTCGCCGGTGACCCGCAGCGGTTCCCGGGAGCGGTATGACTTGGTCGGATTACCCGGGTACCTCTGGTCTGTCAGATTAGGGTCATCCATGATCGGCCCGGTCGGTTCCACCACATAGATTCTGCCGGGTCCTT
>CAZCCL010000107.1:0-980 GCA_964497095.1 uncultured Gaiellales bacterium
TTCCACCCTCTACTCGTTCTACGACTTTCAAGGGCGGACCGAAGCGCTGGCCGAGTCTCTGGCCACCGTATCCGTCGAGGAGGCGACGGAGCTCGTCGGGGACCTGTTGGACGACGCCGTGCGGGTCCGGCTTCGCGCCGACGTGCCGGTCGCCATATCTTTGAGCGGCGGCCTGGACTCGTGCACGGTGGCGGCTGTAGCCGCCCGCCATCCCAAGGAGCGGCTGCAGGGGTTCACGTTCGGCGACCCCCGGTCGACGGCTTCGGAGGGTCCGCTTGCCGCTCAACTGGGTCGGATGGCCGGGATCGACGTCACCTACGTCTGGCCCGACATGGATCGGATCCGCCGGGGCTACGAGGAGACGCTTCACGCGCAGGCGGGGCCCTATATCAGCGGGAGCATGATGGCCCAGTATTTCGTCTTCCAGACGGCCAGAGCCGCGGGCTTCAAGGTCCTCCTCGGCGGCCAGGGGGGAGACGAAGCCTTCATGGGATACCACAAGTTCCAAGTCTTTCACTTTCAGAATCTCCTGGCCCGCCGGAACTACATCGGGGCTCTGGGGTTCGCCCTCAGCCTGCTGCCCACCGTCGTGGCCGAACGCGGACTCTGGGCGGAGACCTGGAACCACCGCCATCGTTACCTGCGGAGGTCCGGCTTGGGGACCATGCTCAGACTGCCCGATTACGAGCTGGTCATCGGCTATTCACCCCAGGAGCCCCTCCTCGGCCGGCAGATGCTCGATGTCACCTTGGCCAGCCTACCCACCCTGCTCCGCTACGAGGACAGCAATTCCATGGGCAACAGCATCGAGAGCCGTCTGCCTTTCCTCGACTACCGCCTGGTGGAGCTGGGGGTGGCGTTACCCCCGGCGCTGAAGCTCCGAGCGGGACGGGGCAAATGGATCATTCGCAACGTGATGGACGGCGAACTGCCTGAGGGCGTCCGTGGCGCCCGGTTCAAGAGGGGGTTCGACATCCAGC
>CAZCCL010000107.1:990-9040 GCA_964497095.1 uncultured Gaiellales bacterium
TGCTGCGGGACCGGTGGGACCAGCTGGGCGAGTACGCGGCGCCCGGCGCGAAGGTGGACGAGCTCTTCTCCAATGAGAGCCTCAAGCAGCGGCCGTCGGCGTTCGTCGAGGCCAACACGCTCTTGTGGCTTGCCGATTCCCTGGACGGCGGCGAAGCCGGCGGAGCCTAGGGAGCCGGTAGCAGGCTCACGTTCTCGAACGCGAGGCCGGCTACCGGCAGGTTCTTGCCGACTACGAGGCGTGGCCCCGCATAGGTGCCATCGCGCAGGACGATATTCGCCAAGCTGCCCGTGACCTGCACCAGCCCGGGACCCCCAGAGGCGGTGAAGTCCTCAATGAGGACGTCCGCAGCGCCGGCGAGCCAGACCACGGCGCTTTCGTCGCCCCCGCTGCTTCCATCGACCACAGCCTTCACTTCACGCATGGTCACATCCGAGAAACCGTCGCTGATCACGATCGGCCGGCCGGTGACGTCGAGACCGTCGAAGACGATATCGTCGGAAGCAATGCTGCCGGTGTAGAGCTGCACCGTCCAACCGCTCCCCCCCACCGCTCTCACGTTGCTGAAGCGCAGGTGGTGGTTGCCGCCCTCCAGATAGAGTGCGTGGAGGGCGTTGCTCTCCACGTGGTAGCGGACCATCTCCAAGTCCAGATCGTCGAACTCTCCGTCGGTCAGGTGGGAGATGTAGATCTGCCCGCAGTCGCGAGCGGTGAAATCGCGCACGACGAGGTTCGACCCCTTGGTATCGGCCTTGAGGGCATAGTGACAGTTCTCGACCCTCACCCGCTCGATGGTAACGTCCGAGTAGTTGGAGAGCGAGATGGCGAAGACATGTCTCTCGGGGAGATCGGCGCGCAGGGTCATATCGGAGATGGTCGTATGAGACATCTCGACGCCCGAACCGGTGCGCAGCATGGACGCCCCGTCTTTCTCTCCCGGCATGTAGAGGATGGTCTCACCGATTCCGTCACCCGTGATGGTGATGTTGCTTCGGAGAAGTAGGGGGTGGGCGATCAGGTAGGTGCCCGCCGGGATGATGACCGTGCCCCCGAACGGCCGGGCGTCAATGGTTCTCTGGATCGCCGCGGAGTCGTCACTTACCCCGTCGCCTTTCGCCCCGTAGCTGGCGACACTCAGGGGAGGGCGGTACTCGGTCTTGACCAGCAGGTTGTAGAGGATCTGCGCGACCTCACCTCGGGTGGCGGCTGCTCTCGTGTCCCAACCTGCCAGGTTCTGGATCCCGGCCAGGAGGCCGTTGTACTCGGCCGATCTGATGTTCCGGCCGTGTGTCGGGTCCGAGCTGTTCGAAAGTCCCTGCCAGTAAGGGGGAGGCTCCAGAAGCATCGACCCGGCTGCGCGGACGACTATGGTGATCAACTGCATCCGAGTGGTCTGCTTGAAGGGACCGAACGTACCATCCTCGTAGCCCATCACCAGCCCGTCGTTGGCCGCGACCGCCACGAAATGGTAGGGGTAGAGGCCCGGACCGCTGTCGAAGACATCCGGGAACTCGTGCGAATCCTGCTCGGTCACGGTCAATCCCAGGGTGAGGACGATCATCTTCGCCAGCTGTTGGCGTATCACCGGATCGGACGGTCCGAAGGTGCCGTCGGTGTATCCGCTGATGATGCCCAGATCTGCCATCTTCTCGACGGCCGTATAGTAGGGGTGGCTCGAAGGCACGTCGGGAAAGGACTGCGCCGCAGCCGGCGCAGCGATGGCAAGGGCCAGAGCCAGGCCCAGAAAGGCTCCTAGCAGTAGACGCTTTCTCCTCATGGATGAAACAGTATACTCCCAACGCAGATCGGGAGTGGATCTCGGGTACAGACGCTACGTGGGTGGTCCCCGAAAAGGGGCTCTGCCGAAACCGTCGATTGCGCCCGGTGCCGCCATGGTACATACTGCAATGCTGATCTCGTGGACACTCTCCACTGTCCGACCTCCGGAGCCCTTACGGAAGCTGATATGCCTGACTTGAACTGGCTGAGACGACGACGACCGGTTTCTCTGGCGATCTCGCGCATCGCCCCCTTTATCGCACCGGCACGCTCGAGAGCCCGGGTTTCCGACGACACCCCGGGCTTGGAGGCGGCCCCTCCTCTTCTCATCAGATGGCCGGACGATGTCGCCCGGCCGCGTGTCGGCTTGGTGCAGGACACCGACGAGCACCCCTACTGGACGAAGTACCGTCGCTTCCTCGAGTCGAACTCGTTCCCCTTTCGTCTCGTGGACGTTCACACCTCGGAGTGGGTCGCCACGCTTGCAGATCTGGACATGATCGTGTGGCGACCTGGATCGGAACCGGACAAGCTGGAGGAGGCCCGCAGGAAGATCTTCTTTCTGCAGGACTTCTTGGGTCTGCGCACTTATCCCACGCTTCGGGCGTTGACCCTCTATGAAGACAAGATCCTCCAATCGTGGGCGCTTCAGCACGTCGGCGCCGAGACGCCCCCGACCGTGGCGTCCTTCAGCCTTCCCGACGCATTGGACGGACTCGTGCACTTAGGCCCCGAAGTGGTTTGGAAGGTCTCGACGAGCTCGGCCTCGGCCGATGTCCAGCGCCTGAATGCCCGTGGGGCCAAAGCGGCGGCGCGGCGCGCCTTCTCTTGGCGGGGAAGAAGGACCTCTTGGCCGTTCGAGAACCAGAAAGGCTACGTGTACGCTCAAGGGCTCGAACGCGGACTTGACACCGACATGCGCATAGTGGTCGTCGGGCCTTTGCTCTTCGGCTACTACAGGGATCCTCCTGGCGGCGACTTCCGGGCTTCGGGCATGGGCCGCGTGCGCAAAGAGGCGCTCCCCACGGCAGCGATGGAAGAGGCCTGGCAGTTGGCGCACCGTCTCGACGTCGGCGCCGTCGCCGTGGACTTCATCGTGAGTCGAGACCTGCAGCGGTGGAAGGTCATCGAGTTCTCCAGCTTCATCGAGGTGCTAACGTCCGGGCAACTCGAAGTCGATAAACGCCCTGGCGTGTATGTTCGGCTGCTCCCTGGCGAGTTCGCGTTCCGACCCGGGAGATACTGGCTGCAGGAGCTGGCCTTGGCCGAAGCGCTGGGCCAAGCATGCGACCTGGACACCGACAAGCTGCTCCTGGAGGCCCTGGGGGCGCAGTAAGGGTATACAAGTATGGATTTCAAAGGAATTGGGGCGCAGGATTCGCCAAATGGCGCCCGTCCGCCCGCCGCGGATGTGACCTTCCCTCACCCGTTGGACCCCTATCCCGACCTCATCATCAACGTGGCTTTGACGGGGGTCATACCCACGCGGGCCATGACCCCCTTCGCGCCCCTCTCCCCGGAGGAGATAGTCGCCGACGCGGTCGCCTGCTGCGACGCGGGGGCGGCCGTGGTCCATATCCACGCCCGCGATCCCGAAGGCCGCCCGACCTACGATCCCGCCGTCTTCGCCGAGATCATCGCGGGGATAAGGCAACAGCGGCAGCAGTTGATCGTCTGTGTCACCACCAGCGGGCGCCGGTACGGCGAGTTCGAAGAGAGGGCGGCCGTGCTCGATCTGAAGGGCGACCTCAAGCCCGACCTGGCCAGTCTGACGACCGGCTCGCTCAACTTTCCGGACGGACCCTCGGTCAATTCGCCGGAGATCATCTTCCGGCTCGCCGAGCGCATGAAAGAACGGGGCATCAAGCCGGAGCTCGAGGTTCTCGAGCTGGGCATGATCAATACCGCCAAGCTGCTGATCAAGCGGGGCCTCGTCCATCCGCCCTACTCCTTCAACATGCTTCTGGGGTCACTCCATACCGCTCCCGCCACTTTTCTCAATCTGTGCGCAGCCCTCAACGACCTTCCCGCCCGGTCTGTCTGGGCGGCGACGGGACTGGGAGATTTCCAACTGAAGATCAATGCGGCGGCCATCCTTATGGGCGGCAACGTGCGTGTGGGCGTGGAGGACAACATCTACTACGACTACGCCCGCACCAAGCTTTCCACCAACGTCGAGCAGGTGGAGCGGATCTGCCGGCTCGCCGGGGAATTCCAGCGGCCCATCGCCACGCCGGAGGAAGCCCGGGCGATGTTGGGACTCGACCGGTTCGAGTTCAGGAAGGACAGGATCACGATACGGCCGGCCAAGAGCTCGGACTTTCCGGGGATGCTGAAGGTCCTCGAGACCGCCAACATGCACTACATACCTTCGGAGGAGATGCCCGAGTTGGATTGGCGGCAATGCTTCGTCGCCGTGCGGGGCAGAAGGGTGATCGGCATGTCCGGCTACAAGATCTTAGGGGACGGCCAAGGCAAGACCACCCTGATGGCGGTGCATCCGGACCTTCGCGGCAGTGGCGTGGGCATGATGCTCCAGACCGAACGTCTCCGGGCCATGGCCGAACAAGGGGTCCACACCGTGGTCACCAACGCCGACCTGCCCGCAACCATCGCCTGGTACAAGAAGCACTTCGGCTACAAGAAGATCGGCAACCTGAAAAAGGTCCACGAATTCGGCGATCCGGACATTCCGGAGTGGACGACTCTCTCCATGGATCTCGACGCGTGGACTAGGCGTCAGTCTTCGGACGAGCACGCTGTTACCACGAACGTCACCGCTGCGACCGCGAGTCCTGAGCGAGCCTCTGAGCGCACCGCCGGTGAAGTCGCCTCCTGGGCGAGCTCAAGAAGCCGGAGACAGGGTCACGTTCTCGAAGACGAGGTTGGTGATGGGGACCCCCCAGTCCTCGTAGAGCTTGGGACCGTTGTAGACACCGTTGCGGAAGGTGACGTTCTCCGGCCGTAGCGGGCTGTCCGCGTAGGTGCTCATCAGAGCCGAGCCCCCCGTACAGGTGAAGTCTTCCACCAGGATGTTCTTGGGATGGTCGAGCTCCACGCAACCGGCATCCGCCTCCCCGGTCTTGATGACAGTCGCGTTTCGGAGGGTGACTCCATCCGCCCCGGCGCCGATCACGATGGCGTAGTCGTTCTCGACATGGAGTCCGTCGAACAGGACGTCCGTCGCCACTCCACCCCAGATCTGCACGGCATGACCGCTGCCTCCGACAGCCCGAACGTCGTAGAAGCGCAGATGATCACAGTTCTCGGAGACGTAAAGAGGATGGAAGAACGTATCGGAGATGCGCTGGGTGACCATCTCCAGGTCCAGGCGCTCGAACAGCCCGGTGGTCAGGTTGGATATGTATATCTGCCCGCAGGCGCGGGCGGTGAAGTCCCGTACGGTCAGATCGGAACCCTGCGTGTCGGCCTTCAGAGCGTACTGGCAGTCCAGTACCTTCACCCGCTCGATGGTCACCCCGGAGTACCGGGAGAACCATAAGGCGAACACGTAGCCACCCGCGTCGGGAGAGGCGAGGGTCATGTCGGAGACGGCGACTCCGCTGATGCCGTCGCCCTCGATCAGGGCCGTGGGCACAGGCTGCTCGGGCATGGTGAGGATGGTACGGTCGACCCCCTCGCCCTTGAGAGTGACGCCGCTCTTGACGCTGATCGGAGACGTTATGGTGTAGGTACCGGCCGGGATGGTGACCGTACCGCCCGCCGGACAGCTGTCTATGGTCCTCTGGATGTCTGAGGCCCCGGAACCCGAGACCACCAGATCGGAGGGCTCCGGCTCGGTCACCGCAGAATCCGAGGGGGCGGGACTGGAGGCCGCAGAACCCGAGGGGGCGGGACTGGAGGCCGCCGACTTGCAGGCCAGGGAAGAGGCCAGGGAAGCAGACGCCAGGAGAACCGCTAACAGCAGCCCCAGCACGCCGACTATGAGGACGATCCGTAGCAAGGTCAACGCTCCACCGATCGGCTACCGCTCTCTCGATCAGGCGCCGCTCTCTCGACCGTGGCGTCGCTCGGCTACGCCACAGCGCCACAAGGCCACGGCACTCCGGCGCCACGCCACAGCGCCGCAGCGCCACGCCAATCCGGCGCCGTAGAACCAAAACGCCACAGAGGAAAGGCAAGTATACCCGTGCGGGTCACGGAGCATGGACAGGCGGCACCCCCGGCGCCACGAGGACGGAGGGGACACAAGGGGCAGATCGCTCGTTACCGGTCGCCGAACAGCGGCCGTGGCCGTGGCGGACGCCTACCCGGACTCCTCTTCGGCAACCAGGGTCACCCGCCAGTACCAGCCGTCCACCTGGAAGAAGAGCACGTCGGGGGCCACCTCGAAAATGGTGGAGTAGCAGGAACCGGTGCCCTGGGCGATCTCCTGGTTGGTCCAGGTGGCGCCGCCGTCGGTGCTGATGGCCAGGTTGGTGTAGCCCTCACCGGGGTAGGCGAACCGGTCTTGATCGCCCTCGGGGGTGACCACCGACCAGCCCTCCGGGTAGCGACGCCCCCAGCTCAGGGCCACCCGCCCGTCTTGGAGCGTGAGCAGGCAGGGGTCGCAGCCCCGGTCCAGACCGGTGTATAGGGGGAGAGTCCAGGTCTTGCCCTCATCCGAGCTCCAGGAGGCATAGAGGGGGAAATGGTGTCCGGAGCGCATGACGCACAGCAGCCGGCCGTCGTCTAGGAGGGTGAGGGCCGGTTCCCCGAAGCCTTCTCCCACCGGGTCCCCGGCTTGGGGCACGGCGATGCTGGACAGATAGTGCCAGGTCCGTCCCTGATCGACGGACTCGACCACCAGCGAGCGCACCAGGTAGGTCACCTCCCGCTGAGCATCGGCATCGGAGGGGACCAGGGTGTCCTCGGCCAAGTTCCCCTCCATGGTCATGAGCCACGACCCCGAAGGCAGCACCACGATGGTGCGATACACGTAGAGGCCGTAGAACTCCCCGTCTTGAGGGTCCCGGGTGGGACCGCCGGGCACGTAGACGGTGGCGGACTCCTCGGTGAAGGTCTTAAGCCCGTCGGTGGAGCGCCGCACCGGGATCCGGTACTCGCCGGGACTCACGTAGGTGGCCGGTCCCCCGGTGGCGTAGAACAGGCCCGGTCCCACCAGTACGGCCCGCTCGGGCTCGCTGGTGATGCTCTCCACATCGATGTCGTTCTGAGCGGTGACGGTGAGTCCCCCGTCCACGGACTTGAGGTGGTTCTGGAAGTAGATGGTCCCGTCTTCGGCCCGGAAGGCCCGGGTCCAGGGGTCGCTGCCTGAGGTCTTTATGTCCCCCACGGCCACGACCACGGACGCTCTTGCCTCCGGGATGCGGGGAAGTCCGGCGGTCGTGGCCTCAGCCGGGGTGCTCGCATCCGCGGCGGTGGTCGAACTCCCCTGAACCGGCGAAGTCTCGACCAGAGTCGATTTCGTGGCCGTCGTGGTAGTCGAAAGTGACGATGTCGTCGTCGAACTGCACCCGGCGGCGACCAAAGCGACCAGGAACAGGATCAAGGCCAGGAACACGGTCGAATTCAGCACGGTCGGCTTCCGGACGGTCGAACTCAGGACGGTCGAACTCAGCGCGTTCAGACGTCTCACCTCGGCCCCCTCGCCTCTGCTAACGCTGTAACACGTCATAGAGCAACACGCAGACCTCTCCCCGGGTGGCGGCGCTCAGGAAATCATAGCTCGCCCCCACGCCCTGCAGACCATCGAGCAGGTGAACGTATGCAGCCTTGCGCGCGTTGAGATAGTGCTCGTCGAGTGAGAACTGACCGGGTGAGAAAGACGGGGTATAGTCCGCCGGTGGGTCGGAGGCTTTCGTCGCCCTGACCACCATGCTTATGAGCTGCTGGCGCAGTATGTCGTCGTACGGAGCGAAGACCGAGGACGTCTCGCCCCGCGTGATGCCGTCGGCAGCGCACACGGCTACGTACTTATCCGGGTAGAAGGGGTCGCCGGGATCCATGCCGCTGCCCACGTCGACGAAGGGGCAGGTCTCATCCCCCGTCACCGTGAATCCCAGAGTCCTCACGATCATCTTCGCGAACTGCTGGCGGGTGACCGGCGCATCGGGACGGAAGGTGCCGTCCGGGAACCCACTGACCACTCCGCGAGAGGCTAGGTCGGCGATCTGCGCCGAGTAGGGGTGGCTCGCGGGAACGTCGCTGAAATCGCCGAGGGGCGCGGTGGTGGCAGTCGTCGCCGAAGGCGGTCCGGACTCCTCTTCGGCAACCAGGGTCACCCGCCAGTACCAGCCGTCCACCTGGA
>CAZCCL010000108.1:0-8976 GCA_964497095.1 uncultured Gaiellales bacterium
ACGTTGCCCAAACGGGAGACATAGTCGGCGGTCTTGGAGTACATGCCCTTGGCCAGGCATACCGATTCCGCCCCGTACTGCTCTTTAGCCTCGCTGAACTTCCGGGCGACCGTGTCCAGCGCCTCGTCCCAGGAGATCCGCTGCCACCTGCCCTCGCCCTTTTCCCCTACCCGCTTCTGGGGGTATAAGAGACGGCCGGGAGAGTAGAGACGCTCCAGGCCTACGCCGGCGGTGCTGCAGAACCTCTCCGAGGCCCCGCGAGAATCGGGAGCCGCCTCTACCCGTACCGCTTTCCCTCCCTCCACATAGACGTACATGGCACATCCAGTGCGGCATTCCTGACAGATGGTCCTGACTACCCTTTCTTCAGCATCGTCGGTCATCGGTGTCTCTCCCTACGTGTCCGTGGTCCACCGGGTGTCTCTCTCAGCTTACCGCCTGATCGGGTTTTCAGGCTGACGTCTGCAAACACGAACCTATCCCGGATCACCACCGCACCCGACTCGACCATCAAAGGCTCGGAGAACATGGGCCCGGCAACGGCGTGGCTTCTTCCGGTGGCTTCTTCTTCTGAGATCCAACTTCCTAGATGTAGGCGGCGGCCTTGAAGGCGGATCTGACGACCGTGGCGATACTCCCCACTTCCGAGCCGTCACCGACGACGAACACCTCAGTCTCCGGGGCGCTGCGGCGCAGGGAGTCGGCCACTTCGGATCGGGCAGCCATACCGACCGCCAGAAGCACCGTGTCCGCGGGGAACTCGATCCTTTCCGAGGTTCTGGTATCGCGACAGACCACGCTGTCGTCGGTCACTTCTTCCAGCTTGCAGTTGAGATGGACGGGTATCTCGAGCTCCTTGATCAAGCCCATGATCTCCATGCTGACGCCGCCGACAGAGGCCCTGAGGTTCTCCATATCCGGCGCCATCTCGATAACGGTCACGTCCTTGCCCGCCCGCTTGAGACCTATGGCGCTCTCTATGCCGACGGAGCCTGCGCCCACGATGACCGTCTTCTCGCCCGGTTCCACCCTGCCGCTCTCGGCCTCCGGGGCCCAGTGGACGTGTGGTTTGTCGATGCCGGGAACCACGGGAACTACGGGGCTCGATCCGACGGCGATGATGAGCGCATCGTAGCCTTCCGAGTCGAGCATCTCCTTCGTGGCTTCGGTGTTCAGAAGTATGCGCGCGGGAGCTTTCTGCGCCTGACGCAGCAGGTAATCGAGGTAGTCCCTGACGTCCTGCTTGAACGGCAGCGCGGACCCGGGAACTAGATGGCCACCCAGGTGATCGCTCATCTCGTAAAGGGTGACGTCATGCCCGCGCTCGCAGAGCGTCAGCAGAGCCTGGATGCCGGCGAGACCTCCGCCGACGACCGCGACCCTCTTCGTCACGTCGGCCTTCTCGACCTTCGCTTCCGAGAACTCGGTCTCGTTACCCAAGAAGGGATTCACGGCGCAGTTGATGACCGCCGGGACGATGAGACGGCCGCCGCAATACTGGCAGCGGAGACAGGGACGGCGATCCTCTTCCCTGCCGAGGGCGTATTTGCGCGGCATCTCGGGATCCGCGAGCAGTGGGCGACACATCGCCACCATGTCGGCCTTGCCGGCGGCTAGGATCTCCTCGGCCTTTCCGATGTCCATAATCGAGCCGACCGTGCAGACCACTTTGTTCGGGAACGCCTTTTTGATATCTGCGGCGTAGTGGACGTTGTATTCCCTGTCCATCAGGTAGTTCGGCCACCAGTACCGCATGTATTCGAACTCTCCGTGGAGACCGGCGGAGACGTGGAGGATGTCCACCTTGTCCTGGATCAACTCGATGAACCTGAGGGTCTCGTCGAGGTGCATCCCGTCCGGATGGATCTCGTCGGCGGAAATCCGGTATTCGATGACGAAATCCTCCCCGCACAGCTCACGGACCCTGTCCAACACCTCGATGGCGAAGCGAGCCCTGTTTTCGAGGGAACCGCCGTAGTCATCCGTGCGCTTGTTGTAGAGACGGCTCGCGAACTGGGCGATCAGGTTACCGTGGGCGCCGTGGATCATGCTCATCTTGAAGCCCGCCCTTTTGCAGCGGTAGGCGGCCGCGGCGTACTTCTCGACGGTCTCCCCGATCTTCGCGTGGTCCATCTCTATAGTGGGCATCGGCTCCCTGCCGAAGAGCGGGGCCCGGAACTTTTCCATGGTGGGGATGAACGATGAGGAGCTGTAGGCCGGCCGCCCGGTCTTGTCGGAGTGGGAGTCCTTGCCGTTGTGGTTGATCTCAAGTGAGGCAAGCGCCCCAAAGCCGTGGCACATCTCCACGAAGCGGGTGAGGGGAAGGATGCAGTCGTCGGTGCCGAGGTCTAGTTGACGCTCCTCGTCACGCGCCTCTCTGAAGTCGACTACCGAATTGCCGACGTGCAGGACGGCCACTCCGCCTCGCGCGAACGACCTGAAGAAGTCGACGAACTCTGTGGTGACTCTTCCTTCCCGGTCGGCGAGATTGGGGGACGGCGGGGCCAGTTCCAGACGGTTCTTGAAATCGACTTCTCTGATCCTTATAGGCTCGAACACGTGTTCATATCTTGACCCCATTCACCGCTTCCTTTCATTCCCGGGCCGGTCAGAAGAGCAGAGCGATGGTAGCAGAGAGCCGCCGTATACTTCGTGGAGTCCACCTGAGAGCGCGTCCACCCGAGAGCGAGGCGAGAGCGAGGCGAGAGCGAGCCCTCATGTCGAGCGTGACGCCAGAGATCGAAGTGCAGGCGCGTGAGCTGCTGGCGCGTACGACGCCCGCAGAGAGACTGCGCCTGATCGCCGGATACCAGGACCTCTACAAGGACATGCTCGG
Organism: uncultured Gaiellales bacterium; assembly: GCA_964497095.1. Classification (GTDB taxonomy): domain Bacteria; phylum Actinomycetota; class Thermoleophilia; order RBG-16-64-13; family RBG-16-64-13; genus CAVPLM01. Next base: position 2,837 of record CAZCCL010000108.1, read on the forward strand.
TGCGGCCGGAGGCGGCTTCAAGCCCCCGCTCTACTCGGCCGCAGCCGTTCCCCGGTTGGGTCTTGGCGGGCTCTTCTTCGTCGACGGTCCTCGCGGCGTCGCCCGCGGCGTGTCCACCTGCTTCCCCGTCGCCATGGCGAGAGCGGCAAGCTTCGACTACCGGCTGGAGGAGCGGGTAGGCGAAGCCGTCGGGCGGGAGGCGCGCGCCCATGGCGCCAACGTGTGCCTGGCCCCCTGCCTCAACCTGCTCCGCCATCCCGGCTGGGGGCGCGCGCAGGAGACCTACGGCGAGAACTCCGAGCACATCGGCGAGATGGGGGCGGCCTTCGTCCGCGGTCTGCAGAGACATGTCATGGGCTGCGCGAAGCATTTCGCCTGCAACAGTATCGAGGAATCGCGATTCAAACTGGATGTGAGAGTGCAGCCCGAGGTGCTCGACCGCGTCTACCTGCCCCACTTCAAGCGGGTGGTCGACGAGGGCGTGGCCGGCGTCATGGCGGCCTACAACTCCCTCAACGGAGAATGGTGCGGGCAGAACCGACGACTGCTCACTTCCATCCTCAAGGAACGCTGGGGATTCGACGGGTTCGTCGTCAGCGACTGGGTCTTCGGCATACGCAACGGTGTCGAGGCGGTCAACGCCGGCCTCGACCTCGAGATGCCCGCCCGGCTGTTCATCGACGACCGGGTGGCAGAGGCGGTGGCACGCGGCCTCGTCCCCCCGGCGCGGGTCGACGATGCTGCTCTTCGCTTGGTCCGCCAACAACTACGCTTCGCCACAGTCGGGGACGGGGAGTACGGCACCGAGGTCATCAGGTGCGACGAGCACCGGGCGCTCGCGCGGGAGGCCGCCACGAAAGGCATCGTCCTCCTGCGGAACGAAGAGGCGCAGGGGGTGGGCGCCATGTCGACAGCCGGCACGATGACTGAGGCGGACACCGCGCGTAGGCCCGTCCTGCCCCTCGATGGCCGGGAACTGCATCGACTGGCCGTCATCGGCCGCCTGGCCGCCGTGCCCAATACCGGCGACCACGGGTCGAGCAACGTGACACCTCCGTATGTGGTGACGCCGCTCGAGGGTCTGGAGGCCGCCCTCCGGCCGCTGGGGGTGGAGGTGCTGCGCGACGACGGGGCGCGACCGGAACGGGCGTCGGCGCTCGCCGCCGGCGCCGACGCCGCGATCCTTGTTGTCGGGTACGACTACCGCGACGAGGGCGAGTACATGGGCGAGTTCCCTCCCCCCGGTTTCAAGAAGCTACTTCCTCGCCCGTCCGTCAAGCTGATCCCAAAAGCCCTGATCGCCGCCGCCCGGCTTCGCCTCGGCGGAGACGGGGCTCTCAGCGGCGGTGACCGCAGGTCTCTGACGCTTCATGGCGACGAGGAGACGCTCATCCGATGGGTCGCAGCCGCGAACAGCCGCACGATCGTGGTGCTCATGTGCGGCTCGGCTGTCCTTATGGAGCGATGGCGACATTCGGTGCCGGGGATCCTGGTCTTGTGGTACCCGGGCATGGAAGGTGGCCACGCCCTGGCCGACATAATCCTCGGCCGCGAGAAACCGACCGGCCGCCTGCCCTTCGCCATCCCGACGAGCGCCGACCATTTGCCGCCGTTCGACCCCGAGGCCGCGGTCGTTGAATACGGTGAACTCCACGGGCAGGCGCTCCTCGAGAATCTGGGAGTGACGGCCGCCTACCCTTACCGGTTCGGGCTGACCTACGAGACCTGAGCCGGCCGTAACGGCGCCCGCGACGCGAAGGGCCCCGCGCCGTGGTCCTTTTCTATCGCGGTCGAGTGTGCTCCCGTCTACGCCCGTTCATACCTTGAACTCGTCGAGCGTCTCGGGGGCAAAGAGTTCCTCCACCCGCATGCGCCGCGCCGACAGACCCTGCTCGAAAGAGTACTCGCACAGAGCCTCGATGGTCTCCCGGTTCTTCTCCATACCATACGGCCACCAGTCATCCCCCATGATCTCCCGGGTCCGCTCCACCTCCCTCACGAGCCAGGGAAGGCTTGCATAGAGGGCGTTGGTATCCTGCAGGTTTGCGAGAGCCCGGTCCTTAGCCTCCCGGCAGGCCTTATAGAGGGACTTCGCCAGCCAAGGGTTGGCTTCGTAGATGGCGCGCTTGATAGCCACGCAGTGCATGATCGGAAAGATCCGTGTCTTCCGATAGTACGCCTGCTCTACGGCGGCATAATCTTGGAAAAGTCGGGCGACGTTGGACGAGCCGTCCAAGAAACAGGAGGGAGTTCGGGCGGTGACGAGGGCGTCGATCTCCCCTTCGTCAAGCATCCGGGAGAGGGTCTCGTCTTCCGGTATGGGCTCGGAATCCACATCGGCCGGCAGTTGAAGCCGGAGCTTCTCCTCCCGACCGGGGACTTCCAAGCCGCCGGTGCGCCAGTGGATCTCGCGGGGATGCACCCCATACTCGTGCTGAAAAATGCCTCGGAGCCAAACCGCGGCCGTCATCTGGTACTCCGGCACTCCCACGATCTTGCCCCTCAGGTCCTGCGGGGCGCCTATCCCCTTGGAGGTGTTGACGTAGACCGACGAGTGCCGAAAGAAGCGGGAGGTGAACACCGGGATCGCGATGAAACGGTCATCCCCCCGGGAGCGCGCCATGGTGTAGGAGGAGAAGGACATCTCGCAGCCATCGAATTCCCCATGGCGTAGCTGACGCCAGAAGATCTCCTCCACTTCCAGCGGGATGAAGTTGAGGTCGAGCCCTTCCGGGACAACCGTGCCGTCCATGAGCGCCCGCATGCGGTCGTAGGGCGCACACGCAAAGGCGAATCGCAGTCTGCCCACGCTCTTTCTCCTACGCTAGATATCCGCTGCGGCTGAGCGCGGCTGCGTGCCGCTTCTGCCGCGCACGGCGGCGGCGCACAGTCTCCTCGTCCTCTTCAAACACGCCGCCCTGGGGCCGCCACCGGTCGACCGATACGGTCTTCGAGTACCAGAAATCGGTGGTAAGCCAAAGGGCCTGCGTCTCGCCGCCGACCACCACCACCTCTATCTTCTCCGGGGAGGTGTAAGGGGCGATCAAAGCTTCTTTGGGAAGCTTCAGCCAAGAAGCGAAAGGCTCAACCCCGCTGCGGGCGGTGGGCTCGACCAACGAATACACCACGTCCGAGCCGAAGAACTGGCCTACCGTCATCTTGAAATTCTCCGACAGGTACTTGGACAGTTGATCGGGGTGGTCAAATCCTTGTTCTTTCAGATGCTGAGCCACAAGCGGGTCCATGACCAGCGTCAGCGACTCCCGAAGGCAGGGAAAAGCCTGCATCATGATAAGCGTCTCTTCGTGCGCGGGTCGGCAGCATCCCGCCGCGCCCATGCTGTTGATCGCGCTCCAGCCTTGGAAGATGCTGACCGTGCTTTCGTCCTTCTTGAAGCCTTTGCGGACATGGAACGGCTCCCACACATTCCGTTCCTCGTTCTCGGCGAACGTCATATTGTTGTAGTTCAGGTTGCTGCCCAGCGAGGCCATGAACGTATCACCCGGCCGCGCGTCGCCCAGGTTGATTGTCATCAAGGTCCACGCCCGCCCGATGACGGAGTTTGCGTGATTGAACGGGCTCAGGGCACCCAAGCCCGAATTCATGCCGATCTCTTCGCGGATCGGCCCGTTGACCACCGCCATCCGGCTGAACGAGGTCGTCGAGCTCGGCATCGAGGCTTCCCCGGTGGCCGCCAACGCGAGAATGATCGGCAGGTGCTCTGGTCCCGCGCCCGCCATGACGGCGTTGACCGCGACTCTTTCCACGGTGTACTCGAGCTTCTCCTGGTGGATGGTCACCGTCATCTGCCCGACGACTTCACCGGGATCGGCCGCGGTGCCCGTCAACATGCGCGCCACGCGTTCCTCCGTGGGCAAGACGATCGGCGCCCCGTCCGTCCACCCGTTCTCCAGGAACAACCGGTGCAGGTTCTCCTCCTTGTCGGGCTTCAGCAACCGCGGCCGCGGTGCGCCCCGCATCGGCTTCGGGCTTTTCTCTTCGGCGCTGAGGGGCCGGATGAGCGCGTCGACGATCTGCGGCATGAGGGGTCGGCCTGTGACCGGGTCGCTTCCCTCGACATATCTGCGAAGGACCTCCCGCGGTCTGCCCACCAACGGATAAGGGGTAAAGCTGAAGCGCAGGTTCATACCATGGTTCCGCGCGTCCAGGGCGACGTACTCCGCAAAGCGGGAACTCGAGATCGGCGCGGTGGGGAGGCCGTACTTGCACTCCAGCTCTCTGCAGTGGGCGGCGACACTCGCCGCACAGCCGTCTCAGCCGCCGACCCCGAAGATGACGGCGTGGGCGTCCCGCCTGGCGTCGTCCCACATCTGAGGCTCGTCCACGAACATGATGCCGGTCTTGTGCCGCAGGACCGTCTTCACGCTCGGCATGTTCCTGGCGAACCAGGCCACCGCTTCCTCGAGGAACTCCCACCCACCGCCGAACCCGATGTCGATGAGATGGATGGTCTTGCCCTCGAGCGTGTCCAATCGAGGCGCAAGGGGCAGCGGCTGCACCACGTTCGTAGGCTGGCCCCTGGGATCCAGGACTGTACAGAGAGAAGCGGCGGACTTCTGCGCCATGGTCAACGCCTCCTTGTCAGATGGTGGGCAGATCTTCCTTCCCACTGGATGCGGTTCGGGTGCCTGGTATCTTACGCTACTTCCTCATCGAACCATCTCACGTTGTCCCTGATCATATCCGGTATCGGGAGTTCGTGGTGACAGAAGCGCACAACAGAACGGAGGCCCCGAAGGACCTCCACTGTTCTGTCATTAGTTGCGTCAGATTCTCGAGAACCGAACTCCATCACCCAGCAGGTGTCGGCCATGCCGGCCAACCACTATCACCGTTTTTCGATATAGAGATCGCCACCCCGCTGCACCAAGCGGAGAGTGTCCGGATACTGTTTCGAGATGGCATTGCGAAAGCTGGCCACGGCAGACTTCACCCCCACGTCGCCAAGTTCTATTTTGACGGATCGCTGGTCCGCGTGATCCTGCAGATACTCATGAACCGCATTGACAGTCTCGACGTATTTGCTTTTTCTCAAACCCCGCGATGCCTTTGGCACTTCAGCCGGCTTGAAGCTAAAGATCTCAGTTGCCATTCTGCACTTCCTCCAGATTAGTTGCGTCCACAAATTCTGTTAATAGAGTCCAACCTTTTAAGATTCATTACAATCAGGACAATTCTGTGGTCACCGTTAATCAAGCCCGACTCTTAGCGGCAACTTCTTAGTATGATCGGAGTACATAGTAAGGGCGTGCTAGGGATGATCTTAGCTATCCCCGATCTGCTGCGCGCCCATAACGAGAGAATCCCTCTCGTTCCGAGCCCTCCGCAGCGTCAAGCGTCCCGATCCGGCTCGAGCAGACTAGAACGACTTGGGCAACGGATCCAGCCCGGGGCGGCCCGGGTACTTCTGGGCGACCGCCTTCACCGCTGGATCGTCTAGGGCGCTCAGATGACCTCTATCGTGGACCATAGTCTCTCCCACCTTGAGGGTAGGGCGCCGGATATCCCCGGTACAATGCATTCAGTAAGGGTAGCTCTCGGTGGAGCCCGGCGCCCCGATGTGCAAGTGGATATTGGAGCTGTGTGAGTGCTCGATCACCCGCCGGTGGAGTATGTTCGGGCACTGATGTGGGGCCACGATAGCCTGGGGACGGACGCCGAAGTGGAAGGCGTTGAAATCATAGACCCCATCGCCTACCCGCTCGCGCATAGCGGCCAGGAAGCTCTTCAAGGCTTCCGCTTCCTCCCCCCCTCGATCGCCATGATGCGGTTGTCTTCGATCACCAGCCGCGAAGGCGAAGCGAAATAGGGGGGAGATCCACTGACTTCGTATCGGAGTTCGTGTACGAACCGCGGCCAAGCTACCGCCTGGCGAGACGAAAGTCAACCGCCCTTGGCACCTCAGTCCCGGGGAGTGAAAGCCGAACCTTTTCTTGTCCTCGCGAATCCGTTGGAGATCGGCCGACCTCCATCCTCTCCATCTATCTTACTCTGCAGCCGTCGGCGAATCGGCTGAGGAGCGACGGCCCTGAGGACCGACGGGGACACCAGATCGGTTTGTCACTCTTGATCGGCTTCGTCGACCCGACCGGTTGATCTACTTCGCGGTCCTAATCACG
>CAZCCL010000109.1:0-8947 GCA_964497095.1 uncultured Gaiellales bacterium
TCTTGTAATCGTAGGCCCCGAATACGACCCACGTCTTCCCGTCCCGCTCGAAGATGCAGGGTTGACCGGTCCAACCGGTGCCGGTCCAGGTCTTGGTCACGCCTAGATTGGTGGAAGTGCCGGACATGGGTCCGAATTTCCAAAGAATCTGGGGATCAGTAGGTACCGGACCCTCGCCGTAGTACGTGCGGGAACCGTTGCCCCGGAACATGGTCAGACCTTCGAACTCGGTCTGGATGGGCCCGTAAAAGCTGCCGGGCACTCGCTTGTCCCCAGGCTCGTCCGGATCGCCCTTGCCCGGCGCCACCGTGGTGTTCGGGCTGGCTGTGCCGGTGGCCACAGCTATGTCCACCGTACCGGACACGCCCGCCGTGCTCGAGGTGGATCCACCGCTCGACGCGGGCCGACTGCTCGAGGTGGTCCCTTCGCCTTGTTCGGTCGCCGAGGTGCTCGTCTCGCCGCCGGTCGACGTCGTCGTGGTCCCGCCCGTCCCGCCGGCTTCATCACCGCAACCCCGAACAGCGAAGAGGACCAGGAGTACGACCACAGCAATGGAGCCTAAGAGCACGACCAGGCGCAATATGGAGCGGCGCCGCCGCTGGCGGCGCCGCCGCTCCACACTTTCTCGGTTCACCCTGCTTACTTCCACGCTCTTACTCTACCACCAGTTCGAGAACCCGGCGCCCGAACACCCCCGTGGTGTTGTCCGTGAACGCAGCCCGGTGCGGCGCTATCCGGTATACAGCTATGCTCCGTACGATCTCTGCCATCCGCGGTTCTCGCAACAGATCACGGACGAAAGGGAAGCGCCTCAGGTACAAAGCCAGGGCCTTGGCTTTGGCGGCCCCGGTGAGTCGCCTGGCCTCCCCCCACAGTTGCACCCCCTGGATCATCTCCCAGTCTTGATAGTCCTCGCTGACGGTGACCGCCACAGGCGCGGCCTCTCCGATATGCGTTCCATGCAGGCTCGACGGCTTGCTAAGGAACACCAGGCGGAACGAGTCGTCCATGGCGTAGAAGACGCTGGCGGCGTGGGGTGCGTTCCCCGCCCCAGACGCGGGAGGGCCCAGGGTGGCCACGGTCATGGTGTGGTGCGCCCTCAGGTAGCGCTCCACCTGCGCGCGCAAATCCGCGCGCAGATCGTCTCCCCCCACGGCCCCTTCTTTCGGCACCGGTCAACCTCGGGGCGGATCGTCCGCGCTCTGTCCTTCAGGCGTGGTCCCTTCCGGCCCGCAGAACCTGCGGCCGCCCGCCCAACGCTTGAACAAGTGACGCTCCAACCCGAACTGGTCGAGCATCTTGCCCACGGTCTGGTCGACGATGTCCGCGACGGTCTCCGGCTGATGGTAGAAGCTGGGCACCGGGGGAAGGACCACAGCTCCGTTCTCCGTGACCTGGGCCATCAAACGGATATGGCCCAGATGCAGGGGGGTCTCCCGCACCACCAGGACCAGCTTCCTCCGCTCCTTGAGTACCACGTCTGCGGCGCGGACCAGTAGGGTGTCGTCGTAGCTATGAGCGATCGCCGACAGGCTCTTGACAGAGCAGGGAGCAACGATCATCCCCGCCGTGAGAAAGGAGCCGGAGGAGATGGGTGCATCGATCTCATCATTCCTGTAGACCGCATCGGCCAGGGCCTCCACCTGCGCCGAGGTGTATCCGGTCTCCGCCTCGCCTACCTGCTTCGCCGCCTCGCTCATGACCAGATGGGTCTCGATAGGTGCATCCCTGAGCACTTCCAGGAGCCGGATCCCATAGATCGTCCCCGAGGCCCCGGAAATGCCCACGATCAAACGCCGCGTCTCACCGCCGCCCACTGCTATCCTCCCGCGATCGGCGGTAGAAGCCGTATCTCGTCACCATCATCGAGCGCCGCGGCCAATCCGCCTGCCTGGCGCGCATTGCGCCCGTTCACGAACACGCCCACCCAAACACTGCCGTCTTCCCGGAAAATACGGGTCTTGAGTCGAGGCTGCCGGGCGACACAGTCGGCCAGGGCCTCCGCTACTGTGGCTCCCTGGCATTCCATGCTCGTCGGGCCATGGGCGCCCGCGATACCCACCGGCAGTCTGATCAGCGCCTTGGCCACAGGCTCTCCTCACACCGCCGCCGGGGCTTTTTCGATCTTGCTCATGCGCACGTCGATAGCCAACACGTGCGGGTTCTGACAGAAGGCCACGCACTGCGGCGTCCCATCGCAGAGGTCGCACTTGTAGGCGACGGCCCTGTCGGGATGCTCCCGGATCACTCCGTAGGGGCAGACCTCATAGCACAAGCCACAGTTGGTGCACTTGTCCTCATTGACTTTGAGCACATAGCCCACAGCCGGTTCGAGCCCGACGGCGTGCACTTCAATAGGATGCCGCTCGATAGCATCCTGCGGGCACACATCGGCACACTTGGCGCACGCGGTCTGCAGGCAGGTGTGCCCCTTGACAGCCGTGGTGGTCGGGTTGACCTCCGCGAACAACCGGGCGACCGAGGGCCGATAGGCACCTTCATGCCAGGCCGAACAGGCAAGCTCGCACATGTGGCACCCGGTGCACTTCTTATTGCTGATGATCACGTGTGGCATCGATGTCCCTTTCTGAGGCGTTCGCCCGCCGTCTACAGGCGGACGTCCACACCCACCTCGGCCAGCTTGGCTTCCGTGGGCACCCCGTTTTTGTCCCAACCGCGGAGCTCATAGTATTCGTGGAGCGCATCGAGGAAGGCCTGCTCGCCGACGGCCTTTCCGGCCGATGGTCCCTCCGCGAACGCGAACTCGGGTGCATAGAGCTTCCTCGGTATCGTGTCGGCCTCCACTCCCTCGCGCAGGTTGAAGAGACGCCCGAGGTTCCAGATGCGCTCGCCTGTGAGCATGATCTCGTCCTCGGTGAAATCCCGCTTCCACACATGTTTGAACATCTGGCAGAGTTGGTCGGGGTTGACCGCCCAGAAGTCGCACCAGATGCCGCTGAACTTGATGGAGCTGAAATTCTGTCCGATGAAGCCGTTGTCCACGTTGCCCCTGATTATCTGCTGGGCTTTGCCTTCAAGAGTGTCCGGGGGGCGAGTGCCTTCGAGCACCTCGTCGGCGATGGGATAGGACCGCATATGACAGCCACCCCGGTCCGAAGTGGCGTAGTTCACGCTCATGCCGAAGGCGCCCCTGGGGTCATAGCCCGGCAGCTCGAGGTTCTTCACCTCCATGGCCATCTCCGGTACCCCATACTTAGCTGCCAGAGCCCGAGCGCCCAAGGCAAGGTCGGTGCCCGTGCCCTCACGCTTGGCGATCAAGGCAGGCGCGGCTACGTAACCCTGCTCCTCCCCGAAACGAAGGCCGAAGTCGGCGATGCCCTTCTCGGTCATGTCCATGGCCAAGCCGACCACCGCCCCCGAGGAGATGGTGTCCAGGCCCCACTCGTCGCACTCGTGGTTGAAGCGCATCAGCGCCTCCAGATCACCCACACCGCAGTTTGCTCCGCAGAGAGCGATGGTCTCGTATTCCGGTCCCTCGGCCTTGACCCCGCCGGCCTCGTGCACCTGGCGGCAGCCAAGGGCGCACTGATAGCAGGCCCGGTTACCGACCTTCACCTTCTGCAGCGCCTCCGAGTTGATGGATTCGGCGCCTTCGAACGTCCCCTGAGACCAGTTGCGGGTGGGAAGCACCCCAGCGCCGTTCATCGGATCCACGAGGATGGGGGTCCCTTCTTCGTTGGCCCACAAGTTGAAGTCGGTGAGGACATGCTCCTTATGGATACGGGCGATGTCGGCCAGGAACGCACGGGCGTCGCCCACCTCGACCGAGCCGGTCCCGCGGATGGCGACGGCCTTGAGGTTCTTGGCTCCGAACAGGGCGCCATGCCCGCCCCGGCCGGCCTTGTGGTATTGGTCGGTGCTCAGGCACGCCCAGGGGATCTGGTTCTCTCCCGCCGGCCCGATGGAGAGCACCTTGGCATCCTGGTCGAGGTCGGCGCGTAGGGCCGCCTCGATGGCGGAGGTCTTGAGGCCCCAATACTTGCCCGCCGCCGGGATCAGTTCCACCTTGTCGTTCTTGATCCACAGCACCACCGGCTCGGGAGCCCTACCCGTGATGACGATCAGATCGTAGCCAGCGAACTTCATCTCCGGTGCGAACGAGCCCCCCACGTAGCTGTCATCGAGGATGCCCGTGACGGGGCTCTTGGCGCCCACCACCAGCCGTGAGGCCGTGCTCACGTTGGTCCCCGCGAAGGGTCCCGTCACCAGGAAGACCGGGTTCTCCGGCGACCAAGGATCGACCTTGGCCGGCACATACTCCCACATATAGCGCAAAAGCAGGCCTTTCCCACCTACATAGCGCTCGGCCCACCCCATGTCGAGAGGTTCGACCGCACTCGTTCCGGCGCTCAGATCGACCCGCAGCACCTTTCCTCGGTAGAAGTCCAAAGCAGCCCCCTTGATCAAAAGACAAGACTGCAGCGCGGTAGCCGTGCCTCGGGGAGGCCCGGACACGCACCACCATTGTAGACAAGGGCCGCAGACCCGGCAACGGGCGAGCGCTGCGGTGGAGACTACGTTCCCGCCGCGTCGAGAATCCTCAGCTGCTGGCCCACGCGACCCGCGACCACGGACAGCCCGGTGTTGTTCAGATGCACCCGGTCGGGGCTGAACAAAACAGTGTCGAGCTCGCGGCCCCACAGTCCGACGAGCGGGTCGGCACCCATGTCCACGAGCGCATCGGCAAATCCGGGCCATGTGGCACGTATCAGCCGGTTGAGAGTCTGCCGGTCGGCTTCGAGACTCGGAGGGTAGGCCCCATCCGTGCGGGGGAGCATCGTCAGCACCACTACGGTGTAACCCGCTGCTCTACGCCCCAGGCAGTATTCCCTCAGCCGCGAGTACACGACACTGGGGGGATGCGCCCAGTGCCGCATGTCGTTCGTGCCGCCCCAGATGACGACCACGTTCTGACCCAGATCAGATCGATAGAGAGGATCCACTTTGGACGGGGCGTTCGCGAGCATCTCCAGGAGCCGCTGCCCCCCTATACCCAGGTTGACCCACCTCACGCCGGAGCGAAACGCGCGCATCACCTGGCTTGGGTAGGGATCCGTGGCTGTCGAGCCGGCTGTGAGCGAGTCCCCGTCGAACACGATACTGCCTATGGGCTCGATCACGGGCACGTGGGGGACGGCCCCGGTGCCTGCACCTACGGCGGCCCCTGGGGAGCCTGGGAGAGAGTCCGAATCGTAGAGGGGACCGCGCAAACGCATAAGGTTGGTCAGAAGCTGGGCCACCTCGCCACGAGTGGCCGGAGCCAGCAGGTCCCAGCCCGATAGGTCCAAGCCGGCAAGAAGGCCGTTGTATTCGGCCACATGGACGTTGGATCCGTGATCAGGATCCGAGAACCCGCTCGTCGCGCCTGTCCACCCGGAAGGGGGAGAAGCAAGCGCCCAAGGGAGATAGACCCCGGCAGCACGGACCACCAGAGTGACGGTCTGGGCCCGGCTGACCCAAGCCCAAGGACGGAACACTCCCTCGCGATAGCCTTGGATGAGCCCGTAGTGATACGCAGCGGAAACGAACTCCCGAGGATAGAGAGGAGACATGTTCTGTCCAAGATCGAGGAAAGGAGCCGGCAGTATGCCCGGGTAGACGGGCATCCCCAGGGTCCCATCGAGCATCTTCGCCATTTGCGCCCGGCGTACCGGTTCGCTCGGGCGGAAGGTGCCATCGCTGTACCCCCCGATGATCTGCCTCATCCACAGACAAGCTACTGCCTCGTAGTAGGGATCGCCCCGTTCCAGATCCGAGAAGGGTGACCCGGCAGGTAGTGAGGCGTCCCACCCGAAGGAAGAGGCGAGCAGGGCCAGTTCCGGTCCGACCCTACCCCCTAGTTCGACAACCCGAGAGATGTCGCTCCGGCCACCACCCATCGGCGCCAATTCGACATAGGGTACGTCTCCGCCATCCCACCCGTAGCACCAGCGGTAGTCGAAGGCATCGTTCTTCGTCACGTCCACCAACTCTTCGACCACACGATCCGTGATCTGCGCCAGGTGGACCGCACCTGTACTCTCGTCGACCCTGGTGAACAGGAAGCTCCGGCCGCCCGGCCCGGCCTGGGGTGCCCAGGCGTTCGGCACCGATATGCGGGATTCTTTGCCGGTCCCGAGAGCGTAGACGTAGAAGCCGCGATTCACCGGGAAAGACTCCAGTTCCCGGTCGAAGGCGATCGATAGACCGGTGGCAGGCATGGCTGCCGCATCGGGGCTGGAGGTCGCCTCGGATGCGGATGCCGCCTCGGAGCCGGCTGACGCTGAGCCGGCCGACGCGGTGAATCCGCTCGCGACCCAGCACCCGTTCCGCGCGCCCTTGATCGAGACGACCGGCTTACCGGCGGCATCGACCACGTGAAGCGAGGTCGTGCCGCCCGCCAAGGATGTCTCGTACAAGACGAACCGCCCGTCGGGGGACACAGCCGGTGAGGAGGCACCCTCGATGACCCAGTTGACCTGCCCACCGCCGGTGCCCGCAGGCGGTCCGACGAAGACCACCGTCTCCCGTCGATCCCCCCCGATCGTCTCCCTCTCTTCCCAGGCTAGGGCGCCGCCGTCGAGCGACCAGGAGGGATGGCCAAGCGCCTTGCCTTCCGCAGGCACGACCATCGACACTCCCGCCGACTCCTCGTATCGCCAGATGTCGCCCAGGTGCACGAAGAAGAACACGGGGGCCGGTACCACGTCCCCAGCCGAGGCTTGGGCAACGGTGGGCGGTCCTTCCGCGGCCGCAGGGGTAGCCCAGACCGCAACAGCAGTTGCTAGCGCCCACAGGAAGACAAGAACCCGGAAGAGCGCGCCGCGCCCAGTGCGGGCGTCGTCCCGCGACCGCGACCCTGCGTTCGAACGGATCACCTTCCAGCTTCCTCCAAGACGTACGCTCCCGAGTGCCCAAAGTTGCACCACATCCCCATCACCTCGACGATATCGTATGATGGCCACAAAGAGCGAGCGGGTTTCGGAGGACCATGGCCACGAGAGGCAAGGCGGAATCGGAGAGTTTTAGAGGCGAGCACGCCCGAGAGATCATAGCCCGCCTGCGGGAAGAGTATCCCAACGCCGGGATAGTCCTCGACTACGGTAGTGACTGGGAGTTGCTCGTGGCCGTGATCCTCTCGGCCCAGTGCACCGACAAGATGGTCAACCAGGTCACGGCCAAGCTTTTTCGGAAGTACCACACCATCGAGGACTACGCCTCCGCCGACCCGGCGGAATTCGAGACCGACATCCGGCCCACCGGCTTCTTCCGCAACAAGACGAAGCACATCATCGGTTCGGCCCAGAAGGTCCTGAGCGACTTCCGAGGGGAAGTCCCCGCCACCATGGCCGAGCTCCTCACCCTGCCGGGGGTGGCGAGAAAGACGGCCAACATCATCCTGGGTAACGCCCATCCGCAGGCCTATTCCGCCGATCCCGACGCAGGCATCGCCGTGGACACGCACGTCAACCGCCTGAGCCGAAGGCTCGGCCTGGCCGAATCGGCGGACCCAGACAAGATCGAGAAGGAGTTGATGGCCCTAGTGCCCCGAGCCGACTGGTTCCAGCTGACCTATCTTCTGATCGAACACGGCCGCGCCGTCTGCACCGCCAAGCGCCCCCGATGCGGGGAGTGTCATCTGCAGGACATCTGCCCGTCGGCGTTCAAGGTCTGAGCATGTCGGCCGGTTGACGCTTCCGGCCCTCACCTATACCATCGCACAGTCAATCTGCGGCCGTCCGCGCGGGCCTTGGGGCTCACGGCGGGTGCGTGAGCCGCGTTAAGCAAGGGGAACGCGCATGATGTGGGACCGGAAGCACGAGTGCATGGACCGTGGGGAGCGCAGGCAGTTGCAGGGAGAGTGCCTGGCCGCCCAGGTTAAACGGGTCTACGAGCGGGTCCCCTTCTATAGCAATCTCTTCGACCGGGAAGGGATCGATCCTGACCGGGTACATGACCTCGACGACCTTCCCCGTCTCCCCTTCACCAAGAAGACCGACCTGCGCGACAACTACCCCTTCGGCCTCTTGGCGGTCCCATCGAAAGAGGTGGTCCGCATCCATGCATCTTCGGGCACCACCGGGAAGCCGACCACCTGCGGATACACCCGGGGCGATATCGATATGTGGGCGCAGGTCATGGCCCGCTCGCTCGCTGGGGCGAGCACCACCGACGAGGACGTCGTCCAAGTCGCATACGGTTACGGTCTCTTCACCGGAGGGCTGGGGGCCCATTACGGAGCGGAGCTGATCGGTGCCTCCGTCATCCCCATATCGGGCAGCAACACGCAGCGTCAGCTGATGCTCATGCAGGACTACCGCACCGACGTGATCTGCTGCACGCCCAGCTTCCTCCTCTATCTCTGGGACGTTGCCCAACAGCTCGAACTGGACGTCACCAAGTTCCCCCTCCGCGTCGGAGTCCTCGGGGCAGAGCCGTGGTCGGAGGCCATGCGCCGCGACATCGAGCAGAAGTGGCACATCAAGGCTTGCGACATCTACGGGCTCTCCGAGGTCATCGGCCCGGGCGTGTCGTGCGAGTGCATAGAGGCCCAGTCGGGTCTCCACATCAACGACGACCATTTCTTGCCCGAGATCATAGACCCCGACACCGGCGAGGTCCTTCCTGAAGGGGAGTTGGGTGAACTGGTCTTCACTACTCTCACCAAGGAAGCTATGCCCCTTATCCGTTACCGCACGGGCGATATCACCCGGCTGAACTCCGAACCCTGCATCTGCGGGCGGACCAACGCCCGGATGGACCGGGTGTCGGGGCGTTCGGACGACATGTTGATCATCCGAGGCGTGAACGTCTTTCCCAGCCAAGTGGAATCCGTGCTGCTGATGTCACCCCAGGTGGAGCCCCATTACCAACTCGTGGTGAACCGTAAAGGCTCCATGGATACCATGGACGTGCTCGTGGAGATCGTGCCGCCTCTCTACAAGGA
>CAZCCL010000110.1:0-8654 GCA_964497095.1 uncultured Gaiellales bacterium
TATCTACGAGGCGTGGCGCCCGCCGGCGCGGCGGAAGAGGCGCCGCCGCGGGCCGCCGAGCCACCCAAGGAGAAGATCGAAGCGACCGTCCGGACCGAACGACAGGCTCGTTCGGCCACCGAGCGGGCGCGGGATTTCCTGGAGACGACCGCGGGTTTCACACCTTCGCAGGTCCAGGCGGAGGCGCAACGCTGCCTCACCTGCGGCAGCCGATCGAAGATAGCCTACCTGGACGATTGTCAGGCCTGCAGGCTGTGCCAGCACTACTGTCCCACCGACGCCATCGAGATCACGGAAGGGGCCTTGCTGGGGTCGCTCCATGGCTGGGATGTCGTCGAGTTGGGGCGATGAGGGGGAGGTGAAGCGCATGAGCGAGAAGAGCCAGGCGACGAGCGGCCAGGCGATGCGCGGCCCGGCGGCGGGTCAACGAGCATCAGACCCGCAGTCCGCCGCCGCGGTCGCCCGGGTCGTCCCGGCCGAGGGCGCCTCTTCGCATCCGGCGCCTGCGATCATCGAGACCGACGTGCTCGTGATCGGCGGGGGCTTTGCCGGCTGCTTCGCCGCTATCAAGGCCGTGGAAGCGGGAGCCAAGGTGGTGATGGCGGTCAAGGGCCGCACCGGGCGCTCCGGTCTTACTCCCTGGGCGAACTCCTGGTTCGTCTTCAACGATACTCAGGGCGTGACCCGCGAGCAGTACCTCAGGCAGTTCGTACTCTCGGGCGAGTACCTCAACAATATGGACTACGTAGAGGCTCTCATGGCGGAGTCCTACGAGCGCTACCTGGAGGTCTCGTCGTGGGGCGCGCAGACCGGCCGCCCGTACTACTACCAGCCGGGCACCGTCACCCGGTCTATCGAAGTGATCGGCGCCGGCGATGCCATGCGGGCGAAGGCGGTCGCCAGCGGCGTGCACGTGCTGGAACGGGTCATGATCACCGGCTTGATCAAACCGGAGGATGCCGTCGTAGGGGCAGTGGGCTTCCACATGCAGAGCGGGCATCCCTACGCCATCCTGGCCAAGGCGACGGTGATGTGCGCCGGACCGACTTCGTTCAAGCCCCTGGGCATGGGCTACTACTCCTGTGCCGCCACCGGCGACGGAGACGCCATGGCCTACCGGGTCGGCGCCGAGATATCCGGCAAGGAGTTCAACGACGCCCACTCGGCCCGTGCAGCTAACCCTCTAGAAGAGGCTGAGTCTTTACCAATGAAGCCCGCGTACGTACTGGGTGGCGGGCCCCCCAGCGCTCCCGGGCCTGCGGAGGAAGTGGACGCTCGCCGGCTGGGACTGCGCATCACCGCCGTGTTTGGCGTCCACAACGGTGGTCTTCCCATGGATCCGCAATACGTGGCTCCGCCCGGAGCCCTGCCCGGAGAGGGGGAGGGTGAGCGGATGGGCATGCTCACCCGCTCTCTCGGGTTCGCGACTCCGGGCATGTCGAATCACAAAGGCGAGGGGGTGTTCCCCCAGGACGTGTACGGCCGGTCCAACATCCCCGGACTCTGGGCCGCGGGCGACGCACTGTGCTCCATGCAGAACGGGTCCGGGTATGCGGGCTTCGGCTGCTCCTGCGCCGGCTCCGCTGTGCAGGGGGCCCGCGCCGG
Source organism: uncultured Gaiellales bacterium (assembly GCA_964497095.1). Classification (GTDB taxonomy): domain Bacteria; phylum Actinomycetota; class Thermoleophilia; order RBG-16-64-13; family RBG-16-64-13; genus CAVPLM01. The sequence continues at coordinate 1,606 of CAZCCL010000110.1, forward strand.
CAAGGCCGCGGCCGAATTCGCCGCCGGCCGGCCCGCTCCGGTGGTCGACACCCCCCTGCTCGAGACTCACTGCAACGCGATGCTCGATCCCCTGTCCCGACCGCGCGGATTTTCGCCTGCGTGGGTGACGAGGGTGCTGCAAGGGATCATGTTCCCCTACTATGTGATGTACGTGAAAGAGAAGAGCAGGTTGGAGGCCGCGCTCGGCCAGATCATGTATCTGCAACACGCGTACGCGGGGCGGTTGAAGGCCCGCGATCCGCACGACCTCCGCTGCGCCCACGAGACCCGCAACATGCTGCTGAACGCCGAGATGAAGCTGCGGGCGGGGCTGGCCCGGGAGGAGAGCCGGGGCACCCACTATCGCGAGGACTTCCCCTATCGGGACGACTCGAACTGGCAGTGCTGGGTCAAACTGGTGGAGAAAGACGGGGAGATGACGGCGGTAAAGCACCCCATCCCGGCCGAGTGGCGCCCGGACTTGTCGCTCTCTTATCGGGAGAAGTATCCACTTGAGCTTCCAGGGGAAGAGGAGCACGTAGGCCGGCAGAAGTAGCCGCCGGCCGCCAGCGCCCGCCTGACCCGTCGCGTGCCATCCCCGCTGCGGGTGGTGCAACCTTCGAAGCAGCGGAAACGGAGTCGCCGGCTCTTGCGGTACCGACCCGTGGACTGTACCATGGGTGTATCATCTCACGCTACGGTCGTATCGCTAAACGATACCGTTTGGCGAGAATCAGATTCCCTGTCTGGGCCGGTGGGCAACAACGTGCATAGGCTGCGGAGGTGGAGATGAAGAACGGCAAAGCGGGCCGGCATCCCGGCGGCATCCGCACCGTGGTGCGCGACATGAGTTTTCTGGGGGCCCCCTGGGGGGCCAACGCCTGCATGGTGGACCTCAGCGACGGAAAGGTTCTCCGCATCCGGCCGCTCCACTACTACGACCGATACACTGAAGCTGAGGTCAAGCCTTGGGTGATGCATGCCCGCGGCCGGACTTTCGAGCCCGGCGACAAGACCCTGCCGCCGCCTCTGAGCATCGCCTACAAGAAACGGTTGTACTCGCCGGCGCGCATTCGCTATCCCATGAAGCGGGTGGACTTCGACCCGGCCGGCGCGCTTGGCTCCACCGGCCCGGGCGGGCGCAACATCCATAATCGTGGAGTCAGCAAGTACGAGCGCATCAGTTGGGACGAGGCTCTGGGCATTGTCGTGGGGGAGATGCTCCGGGTCAAGGAGACCTACGGCCCGACCGCCATTCTCTACCAGAACGATCAGCACGGCGAGAACAAGTGCGTGCATGGCCCGCATGGATGCGGCCGGAAGCTTCTTCGCCTTTTCGGAGGCTTCACGCACCAGGTCCGCAACGCCGACAGTTGGGAAGGCTGGTGGTGGGGCGCGAAGCACGCTTGGGGCTGCGAGCCTCTCGGCCAGCAGAAGCCGCAGAAGAACCTCTTGCTCGACATCGCGAGAAACGCGGAGCTCCTGCTTTTCTGGGGCTGTGACCAGGAAACCACCACCTGGGGGTGGGGCGGGCAGCTTTGCAGTCGCCTGTCGTTCTGGTGGACCGAGCTGGGCATCAAGCAGATCTACATCGCCCCCGACCTCAACTATGCTGCGGCGGTGCATGCCGATCGCTGGATCCCCATTCTCCCCAACACCGATGCAGCGCTCTACCTAGCCATCGCCCACCGCTGGTTCGAACAGGGCACCTACGACAAGGAGTACCTGGCAACGCACGCCTACGGCGTCGACAAGTTCGAGGCCTACGTCATGGGCGAGGAGGACGGCGTGCCCAAGAGCCCGGAGTGGGCGGCACCCATAACCGGCGTACCGGCACGCGTGATCAAGGCTCTTGCCGACGAGTGGGCCTGCAAGCGCACCACCATCGTCATCGGGAATGGCGGCCCCGGCATCCGCGGGCCCTACTCGACCGAACCGGCCCGGCTGCAGGTGCTGTGCCTAGCCATGCAGGGCTTGGGACGGCCAGGCTGCAACCAGGCCAAGATGATCGAGTGGGCGCTGGAGCGCAGCCCCGACTTCATGTCGGCCCCTCGGTCGCAGGTCTCGCCGGATCTTGGCAAGGCCTATCGCGGAGACGGTCCTCCGGAGTTCAGCACCGACGCGGTGGTGCCGAAGACCCTGGTGCCCAAGCTGATCCTGGAGAAGACGGGAGAGTGGTACGGCAACCGCTACGGCATGCGGAGCGACCGGACCGAGCAGTTCGTACGTTACGAGTACCCGGCGGAGGGTGCCTCCCACATCCGCATGATCTGGACCGACTCGCCCTCCTGGATCACCTGCTGGAACGACGGCAACCAGTTCATTCAGGCCATGCGCGACGAGTCTATCGAGTTCATCTTCGCGCAGCATCCTTGGATCGAGAACGACGCCCTCTTCGCGGACGTCCTCCTGCCGGTCAACACCAAGCTGGAAGAGGACGACATCGGCAGCGATATCTTCAGCGGGCAACTCGATCTGCTCTACCCGCAGCCCCGGTGCGTCGAGTCCCTGGGCGAGTCGTGTAGCGACTACGAGATCGTCTGCAAGATCGCCGAGAGGTTGGGGATGCTGGAGGAATACACCGGCGGCATGACGGTGCCCGAGATCATCCGGGACGGCTACGAGTACTCCGGCCTGGCGGACAAGATCTCCTGGGAAGAGCTGAACCAGAAGGGCTACTACGTGGTCTCGCCCGATCCAGAGTGGGAGGAGATCCCCGCCGGCCTCGTCGGGTTCTACGAAGACCCCAAGAAGCACCCGCTCTCCACGCCTACCGGAAAAGTGGAGTTCTACTCCACCGGTCTGGCCGAGCATTTCCCCGACGACCGAGAGCGCCCCCCGGTGCCCCACTGGATCCCGCAGGGTCCGTCGCACCAGGAGACCATCGGCACTGAGAGGTCGAAGAAGTATCCGCTCCTGGTGGTGAGCAACCACCCCCGTTGGGGCGTGCACTCCCAGCACGACGACGTCACCTGGTTTCGGGAGATCGAGACCTGCAAGATCCGCGGTTCCGACGGGTACCAGTACCACCCGCTGTGGATGAACCCGGCCGACGCAGAAGCCCGGGGAGTTGCGCATGGGGATGTGGTGGCCATCTTCAACGAGCGGGGAACCGTGCTGGCCGGGGCTTTCGTGACCGAGCGCATCATGCCGGGCGCGGTGGGCATCGATCACGGGGCCAAGTACGACCCCATTGTCCCGGGGGAGATCGACCGCGGCGGGGTTATAAACACCATCGTGCCTCGCAACTGCACCTCCAAGAACACGGTGGGCATGGCCGTCTCCGGCTTTCTGGTGGAGGTGGAGAAGGCCGACATGGAGGGGCTGCAGGCCGAGTATCCCGAGGCTTTCGCCCGGGAGTGCCACGTGGCGGCAGGGCCGTGCATCGCGGGAATCGAAGCTTCCGCCGACTGGCAAGAATAGTCAGTCCCTGCCCGACGGCCAGTCAGCCATCCGCGAGTGCGCGTGCAGGGCGTGCCGCAAGGAATCAGGCTGCTAACGCATGCGCATCGCTTCGAGGAAGGTGCGCGAGACCTGATAGCCCGAATGGTCCCCGATGATCATGGCATCGCCGCAGTGAGGGCAGATAGCCGTTCGATCGAGTCCTTCTTGAGCACGGTCGCGGTCGACCTCGTCGGTCCACTCCTTGATCTCATCAGGGGCAAAGGTGCAGCAGCAACTCAGGCACCCGCAAGTGTCGCTGGCCAGTACCTCCTCGCGGTTGCTCTTGGTGTGCTTGCTCACTTCCGCCCGGTCGGCCTTTCCAAACATCCCGGCACCTCCTTCGGAGTGCGCGACCCTTGCATGGACTAGAGAATACTTGTAGGATGGTCGTATCGTCAAGCGCGATAGGCGTATTATTAAATGATACGCTCAGCAGAAGTCCAGGTGGGCGGAAGCCAAGGTGGTCAGACTTCACCATTCGCGACGGCTACAACATGCCCGAGGGGCCTCAGCCGCATCACATGAATCCCGGCTTGCTGCTCAGCTCGCGTGGCCGGGGAACGGGTGCCGGGATCCTGAGCTTCCAGTGAGCCCCTGCGGTGCATAACTGCCTCATCTGCGACAACATGGCCGACCACGGCGCCGGTATGTACAACATGGTTACGCGAACCTGGCCGGCCACTCATGACGAGAAAGCACCGCTGGTCGTCAACTGCGTTTTCGCCCGCAACTCATCGCAGGCGATGAGCTTGTCAAGAAAGCCTATTTAGGCGAGTGGAGGAGGTTGCAGATGGCCGCCATTGGTCGCGCAGCCGGCGACAAGCCGGAAGATCCTAGCCAGGGAAGTGCGCCCGTGCAGCGCGACGGCGACGACGTCTTTCAGGTGCGGGCTCTTTCCCGGGGTCTTCGGGTGCTCGCACTCTTCGCCGTGGATCATCCGGAGTGGAGCCTCAGTGAGCTGAGCCGTCGCACGGGGCTTCACAAGGCCACGACGTATCGCATGACAAGAACGATGGAGGCGGAAGGCTTCCTCGTTTTCGATCAGACCACCGGCAGATACCATCTGGGTCCCGCCATGATCCCTCTCAGCTTTCTGGCCTCTTCGCAATCGGAGCTGGTTAGGGTCGCACGCCCCTATTTGGACGAATTGGCCGAACTCACGGGGGAGACGGCTAATCTGGCGGTCGAAGTGGAGGGCAGTGTGGTCGTGATCGAGCAGGTGTTGACGTCGCACCCCTTCAAACCCGTCCTCCCTCTGGGCCGGGTCCTGAACGATCTCGCGAACGCCCATAGCAAACTCTTTGCAGCGTTCAAGCCGGAGGGTGACAGGGCCCTCATACTGTCCTCCCCTCAAGCGAAGCTGACCCCCAACGCCAAGACCGACCCTGCGGCTATCGCCGAGGAGTTGGCGGAGGTCGCCGTTGAGGGAGTGGCTTTCGACATAGAGGAGCACGGACTGGGTATCTGCTCCGTGGCGGCGCCGGTGTGGGATCGGGACGGTGAGGTCAAAGCCACCCTGTCCGTGGTCGCGCCCAAGGAGCGTTTCGGGCCTCAAGAGAAGAAGAGGCATGCCCAGGCCGTCAAGCGGATCGCGGCGTCGTTCTCCGCCTACCTGGGCTATTCCGGCGGCACATAAGCGCGGGATCGCCGAGCGCGGGGTTGGTCCCGGTGTCTCCCGGGTCGATGGTACTCTGATGCATATCAGAAAGGTGGCGTCCATGGACCAGGATTCGTTTCGTCTTCTCGGCATAGCCGGCAGCCTCCGGAGCGGCTCGTACAACCGGGGATTGCTGCGGGCAGCGGCGGAGCTGCTGCCCGCAGGGGTGAGTCTGGAGGTCCTCACTCTCGACGACATCCCTTTGTTCAGCGCCGACATCATGGCCGAGGGGGACCCGCGGCCGGTGCTGGAACTGAAGGAGCGTATCGAGGCGGCCGATGCGGTTCTTATCGCCACCCCGGAATACAATTACTCCATACCCGGCGTTCTCAAGAACGCGCTCGACTGGGCCTCGCGCCCGTCGAAGAACAGCGTCCTTCGGGGCAAGCCTATCGGGATCATAGGGGCATCGGGCGGAGACAGCGGGACCATGCGCTGCCAAATGGCCCTGCGCCAGGTCTTCATCCAGACGCACTCCTTCGTCATGGTCCAGCCTGAGCTTCGCGTGCCCCAGGCGGGGACGAAGTTCGACGCTGCTGGCAACCTGGTGGACGCGGAGCTGCGCGAGCGGCTCCGCGCCTTCGTCGCAGCCCTCGTCGATTGGGCGCGCCTGGTGGGAAGCCGGGGCTGAGGTCGAGCTTCTCGCCTGGCGTGGCGTGCGTCCCAGCGGGCGGTCGATGAGCTTCGCGCCGCGCTCGGGCGGGCTGCCGTGGGCCGTGCCCGTCTCAAGCGGCTCACGCGCGCCGCTCCTGCGGCGACGTGCCCGCGGCGCCTAGGATGCGCGACGTCCATGGGTCTGCGCACGGTACCCGCGCGTCCGTGTCTGCGACGCCCCGGGTGCGCCCCGGGCGGGCGGCACGTAGTATGCTTTTGAGCGTCGGGTTCTAGACAAAGGAGGTCCCATGAACGTCGCTATCCTCACCGGGGGCGGGGACTGCCCGGGTCTTAACGCGGTCATCCGAGCCATCGTCCGCAAAGGAATAGGCGACTACGGCTGGGAGCTCACCGGCATCCGCATGGGCTGGCGGGGGCTTCTGGAGAAAGACACGTGCCCTCTCGATCTGGAAGCGGTGAGCGGTATCCTCCCGGTGGGTGGCACCATCCTCGGCACCTCGCGCACCAACCCCTCGAAGATCGAGGGGGGTCCCGAGACGGCTGTGAAGAACTTCGCCGAGCTCGGCATCGACGGGCTTATCGCCATCGGGGGCGACGACACGTTGGGCGTGGCCAAGCGTCTCTATGACGAGCAGGGCGTGCACGTCGTCGGTGTTCCCAAGACCATCGACAACGACCTTTCCGGCACCGACTACACCTTCGGTTTCGACACCGCGGTCTCCATCGCCACCGATGCCATCGATCGTCTGCACACCACCGCTGCCTCCCATCACCGGGTGATGGTCGTGGAAGTGATGGGCCGCCACGCCGGTTGGATAGCCCTCATGAGCGGCCTGGCCGGCGGGGCCGACGTGATCCTCCTGCCGGAGTTCCCCATGACGGTGGAAGACGTCTGTGACCTCATCGAGTCCCGGGCCGCCCGAGGCAAGCCTTTCAGCGTGGTGTGTGTGAGCGAAGGGGCAAAGATCCTGTGGAGGTCGGGCGAGCAGAAAGAAGTCGTGGCCTCCGCTGAGGTCGACGCCTTCGGCCACGTGAGGCTGGGGGGAGTGGGGAGCTTCCTGGCCCGCGAGATCAAACGCGTGACCGGTCGCGAGGTGCGCGAAACCACTTTGGGTTACATCCAGCGGGGCGGTACTCCCACTGCTCACGATCGCATCCTCGGCACCCGTTTCGGGGTCAAGGCCGCCGAGATGGTAGCCGCCGGGGAGTGGGGCATGATGGCCGGGCTCAAGGGCGACGAGATCGTATCCGTACCTCTGGCCGAAGCCGTCTCCACCTGGAAGCTGGTCCCCCAGGACATGTGGGAACTGGCCCAGGTCTTTTTCGGCTAGAC
>CAZCCL010000111.1:0-1238 GCA_964497095.1 uncultured Gaiellales bacterium
GCGTCGAGGCGCCAGCACCCGCGGCTGCCCGTTCGGCGGCCGCGGGCAAGGTCTGGGGCGGCACGTTCCACGCCACGGCCACCCGCCTGCTCCGCCTGCACGGGCGGAGCATCGGCCTCGACCCTGCCTTCACCATCCTAGACCGCGCCGACTCCGAGGACCTCATGGGCATACTCCGCACCGACCTGGGTCTCTCCAAGAACGACCGCCGCTTCCCGCTCAAGGGCACCTGCATGGACATTTACAGCCGTTGCGTCAACGCCCGCGAGCCCGTGGAGGAAGTGGTAGAAACGCGCTTCCCCTGGTGCAAAGACGAGATCGAAGAACTTCGCCGCCTCTTTGCCGCCTATGTCGACCACAAAGGCGGGCAGAGCGTCCTCGACTATGACGACCTCCTGCTCTTCTGGCACGGCCTGCTGACGGATGCCCGAGCCGCCCGAGCCGTCCGCAGCCGGTTCGATTGCGTCCTGGTCGACGAGTATCAGGACACCAACCGCCTTCAGGCCGAGATCCTGCAGATGCTCTGCCCCGGGGGCAAGGACCTCACCGCGGTCGGGGACGACGCCCAAGCCATCTACTCGTTCCGGGCCGCCACCGTGCGGAACATCCTCGACTTCCCCCGGCAGTTCCCGGGGACGCGCATCGTCACCCTGGAGCAGAACTACCGCAGTACCCAGGCCATTCTGGACGCCACCAACGAGGTGATCGCGGGAGCGGCCGAACGGCACCCCAAGGACCTGTGGTCCCAAAGGACCGGCGGCGCCAAGCCGCACCTGCTCTCCTGCGAGGACGAGGACGAGCAGACCGAAGCGATCATTCACCAGGTGTTGGAACACCGGGAAGCGGGCCTCGAACTGCGTCGCCAGGCGGTCCTCTTCCGGGCCTCGCATCACAGCCTGGCCCTCGAGTTGGAACTCACCCGGCGGAACATCCCCTTCCGCAAGTACGGGGGGTTGCGTTTCGTGGAGACGGCGCACGTCAAAGACCTCATGGCCTTCCTGCGCTTGGCGGAGAACCCCCGCGATCGCATGGCCGGCACCCGTGTGCTCATGCTCCTACCCGGCGTCGGCCCCAAGAAGGCCCGGGCGCTCCTCGACCGTCTGACAGAGGGGACGGCAACGGAGGAGGGCGGGGCGGGCCAAGCCGGGGCGGCCCAAGCCGGGGCGGGCCAAGCCGGGGCGGCCCAAGCCGGGGCGGCCCAAGCCGGGTTCTCCGCCTGGGGTTCCCATCCCGCCCCT
>CAZCCL010000111.1:1338-8646 GCA_964497095.1 uncultured Gaiellales bacterium
CCAAGCCGGGGCGGCCCAAGCCGGGTTCTCCGCCTGGGGTTCCCATCCCGCCCCTTCCCCCGCGGCGGCCGATCTCTGGGGCGAGCTGGTGTCGCTCATGGCCGGCATCGGGAGTCGCGAGCCGGGTGATCTCGCCTCCCAGATCAAACGGATCAGACTTTTCTATGCGCCGCTTCTGGAACGTCTCTACGACAATGCCCGCGCTCGTCTCATGGATCTCGAACAGCTGGAATGGCTGGCGGCTCGCTTCCCGGATAGGGCTCGCTTCCTGGCAGAGATCGCTCTCGATCCGCCCACGTATACGGAGGATCTGGCCGGCCCAGCTGTGTTGGACGAAGACTTCCTTATCCTCAGCACCATGCACTCGGCCAAAGGGTTGGAATGGGACGTGGTGTTCGTGATCCATGCGGCCGACGGCAACATCCCCTCAGATATGGCCACCGGCAACCTGGAGGAGATCGAAGAAGAACGGCGGCTGTTCTATGTGGCTCTCACTCGGGCTAAGGACTGGCTCTATGTCTGCTATCCGCTGAGGTACTACTCCTACCCGCGCACGTTCAGCGATGTCCACGGATATGCCCAACTCACCCGCTTCCTTCCCGTGGAGACCCGTCGTTTCTTCGAGCAAAGGCTTGCTTCTGAGACAGCCGGAGCCCGCTCGCAGAAGGCCGTGGACGGGGACGGCGTACAAGACCTCGGCGGGTCCGTTACCAGCGCCGATATCCGGCGCCGCCTGAAAGACCTGTTCTGACCACGCCGACGCGGCCGACCATCGGGAACGCCCGGCCGGGATGGGCAGTCGGATGGATCAGGGCCTTGTCATGACGGAGTTCGACAAGCCGTGAGATAATACGTCACCTCCGAATTCGGAAGTTCTAACGAGGAGAGTGTTTGGATGCCTAGTTGGATCGGACCGTGGGAAATCGCCATCGTTCTCATTCTGGCCCTGCTCATCTTCGGGCCCAAGAAGCTCCCCGATCTCGGCTCGTCCCTGGGTCGCTCGATCACCGGCTTCAGAAAAGGTCTCAAAGAGACCCAAGATGATGTGAAGTCGGCCATCAAGGAAGATGTGTCCGCGGAGACGACGAGCACGGCCGACACCGCGGCCGCGAGCACCGCAGCTGCCAGTACGCCAGCCCCCACTGCCGGCACCGCAGAGACCGGCACCGCAGAGACCGGCCCCGCAGCGACCGATACTGCCACCACCGGCACCGCGGCAGCAGAAACCGCAGTGACCGACACCGCCGCCAAGAGCGAGACGACCGCGCAGAGCTGAGCGCCGGCTGATCCAGGGCTTCCTGAGGGAGTTCTGCTTGCCGGGATGCTGCCGACCGCTGTTTAGCTGCGCGTGCTGAAAGCACGCGGGCGCCTGACAACCAACGACCACGGACATCTCATGCCTGGGCCCCAGCAGCAGCCGGGTCGAGAGTGGCACCGGCTGACAATAGATGAGACCCTGGGCTTACTCGCCACCGACCTGGACGAGGGTCTGACTGCTTCCGAGATCGAGGTCCGGACGGCCCAGTATGGGCCGAACACCATCACCCCACAGCGAGGGATCGGACCCTGGCGCCGGGCGCTCGCCCAGTTCAATCAGCCCCTCGTCATCATCCTGATCGCGGCGGGGGCCGTCACCGCCGCCATAGGGGAGTGGGTGGATGCCGGAGTCATCTTCGGGGTGGTGGTGATAAACGCCTTCATCGGCTATCTGCAGGAATCCAAGGCGGTCAAGGCCATCGAGGCCCTCTCGCGTACCATGACCACCGAGGCCACCGTCGTCCGCGACGGTCAGCGGGTCCGTCTCTCGGCCACCGAGTTGGTACCCGGCGACGTGGTGGTACTGCAATCCGGCGACAAGTTACCCGCCGACATGCGCTTGACGTATTCCCGCGATCTCCGGGTGGACGAGTCCGCCCTTACCGGCGAATCGGTCCCGGTGGAGAAGAGCACCGATCCGCTGCCCGAGGACACCGTCCTGGCCGATCGCGTCAATATGACCTATGCCTCCACTCTCGTCACGGCCGGGCAGGGGGCGGGAGTGGTTGTGATGACCGGAGATTCCACGGAAGTGGGCAGGATCTCCAGCCTGATCTCCGAGGCCCACGAGTTGCAGACCCCGCTCACCCGCAAGATCGCGGAGTTCAGCCGGCTGCTTCTGTACATCATCCTAGGCCTGGCGGTACTGACCGTGGTCATCGGCCTGCTCCGCGGAGAACCGCTGGTGGACATGTTCCTGGCGGCGGTCGCGCTGGCCGTGGGAGCGATACCGGAAGGTCTTCCGGCCGCCGTGACCATAACGCTCGCCATCGGGGTTTCCCGCATGGCGCGACGCCAAGCGATCATCCGCAAACTGCCCGCGGTAGAGACGTTGGGGAGCACCACCGTCATCTGCTCCGACAAGACCGGCACCTTGACCGAGAACCAGATGACCGTACAGCAGATCGCCGCCGGCGACAACCTGTATGGAGTCCTCGGAGGAGGATACGCACCGGAGGGTGCCATCACGGACATGGAAGGGGTCCTGGTCGCGGGCATCCGGCATAGCGCGGAGGAGGATCTGGACGCGGACGAGGGAACGGATGCGGACGCGGGAACGGATGCGGACGCGGGAACAGACGTACCCCCGGCGCTGCTCGAGACCCTTCGGGCCGGGTCCCTGTGCAACGACAGTTCCATCTTCTTCGAGGACGGGCACTGGCACGTCAACGGCGACCCCACTGAAGGCGCGCTCATAGTCTCGGCGGCCAAAGCCGGTCTGAACTATGAAGGGCTCGAGCACGTGTTCCCTCGGCTGGACACCGTGCCCTTCGAATCCGAACACCAGTACATGGCCACGCTGCATCGGCTGGACACGAGCGGCCGAATCGCCTATGTGAAAGGGGCGGTGGAGAAGGTGCTGGCCCGCTGTTCGTCGGAGCTGGCGGACGACGACGCGCTGCAGTCGCTCGACGCGGAGCGCAGGGAGCAGGTGGCTCTGGACATGGCCTCTCAAGGACTGAGAGTCCTGGCCTTCGCGCGCAAGGAGCTCCCTTCCGATACCGACGAGATCACCCACGAGCAGGTGGAATCGGGCCTGGTCTTCTTGGGGCTTCAAGGCATGATCGACCCTGCTCGGCCGGAGGCCATCAAAGCCATCGAAGCCTGCCACGCGGCCGGCATCCAGGTGAAGATGATCACCGGCGATCACGCCCTCACGGCGGCGGCCATCGGCTACCAGCTGAACCTGCGCAAACCGGGATGTAAGGCCATCGCGGACATGCAGCCGCTCACGGGAACGCGACTGGAAGCCATGAGCGACGCCGACCTTGTCCGGTCGGCCGAAGAGACCACGGTCTTCGCGAGGGTGACCCCCGAACAGAAGCTCCGGCTCGTGAACGCCTTGCAGAGTCTCGACCACGTGGTCGCCATGACCGGCGACGGCGTGAACGACGCCCCGGCCTTGCGCCAGTCGGATATCGGCGTCGCCATGGGGATCACCGGCACCGAGGTGGCCAAGGAGGCGGCGGACATGGTCCTCACCGACGACAACTTCGCCTCCATCGAGGCTGCCGTCGAGGAAGGCCGCGGCGTGTTCGACAATCTGACCAAGTTCATCGCCTGGACGCTGCCCACCAACCTGGGCGAAGGCTTGGTGATCCTGGCCGCCATCTTGGCCGGCGTGGCTCTGCCCATCCTTCCGGTGCAGATCCTGTGGATCAACATGACCACTGCCGTCCTGCTGGGTCTCGTGTTGGCGTTCGAGCCCAAGGAACCGGGTATCATGCTCCGACCGCCTCGGTCCTCAAGGGCCCCTATCCTCAATCGGGTGCTGATCGGTCGCATCGTCCTGGTCGGGGTGCTGCTGCTGGCCGGAGCGTTCGGCCTCTTCGAATACGCCCAGCACATCGGGTATACCGTGGCCGAGGCCCGCACCGTCGCGGCCAACGTGTTCGTCTTCGGGGAGGTGTTCTACCTCTTCAATTGCCGGTCGCTGACGTTGCCTTCGTGGCGCTCAAGCCTGAAGACCAACCGCTTCCTCCTAGGCGGAGTGGGCCTCATGATCGCCCTGCAGCTGCTCTACACCTACCTGCCCGCGATGAACCGGCTCTTCTCCACTGCGCCGGTCTCACCCGAGTCCTGGGGATGGGTTATAGGCGCCGGGATCGCCATCCACGTGATCGTGGAATCGGAGAAGTGGATCCGGCGCCGCACGGCGCGGAACCGGCCGTCATCCGAGGTCTGCTAGGCGAAGAAGACCGTCTACCACAGGTACGGCATCGGGGTGACCGGGCGGTTGACCGGTCTCGTGGCCTGCACCAGGTACCCAGCGGAGTCGATGATCCCGTCCAGACTGCCGATGGAGATCCAGGTCTGCCTGGCCTTCTCTCGCCATCGCCAGAAGGCCAGACCGCCGACGGCAAGGACAACGGCCACCATGAGCAGCTTCATGGTCCGTAGCATGCCGGCCATAGTGCCCTCCATAACTACTGCCCTCCCGAGGCTCCTCGATCGCGGGTTCACAGCATGATTCGCGGCCGTAGGGCCGGACTCCTGCGAGGACCCGGCCCGGAGCGACGACAGGAGCGGAAGGCCCGCCCAGAGGAACGGGGGCTCGGGCGAGAAACCCGACCAAGAGGGGCGCTCCGCCCACGAAAAGGGGCGGCCCCAGGACCGCCCCGTCGCGTCGGCCGAGTCGACCCGGTTCAGTCGATTGCTATCATCACGTTGCTGGCCTTGACCACGGCGTAGGCCTCGGACCCGGCCGCCAGCTTCAAGTTCTCCGCGGATTGTTTGGTGATGATCGAGACCAACTGGATGCCGCCGGGCAACTCGAGAACCACCTCGGAATTCACCGCTCCGTGAGTGACGCTCTTGACCGTGCCCTTGAGCATGTTCCTCGCACTGAGCTTCATCACAACCTCCCGATCTCAAGCGATAGGTCTCCCCGGGCAGCAGCGCTACCCGGCCCTCTTGGCTCCATGTCGAGATAGGTACCCCGGCTCCCTTCCGACCATGCACGGACCGGGACGCGGTCAGAAGGGCCCTGGACGGCGGGATCCCTCGCCGTAGCGTCCAAGCAGGGTCTCGCGAGTCATCCAAAGGTCCGAGAGCGCTATCTGCCGAAACCGTTTTCTCCGGAGGGTATTGGGATTGAAGGTCCACATCAGCCACCACGAGTAGACCCCGGCCCAGAAGGCTCCGCTCCAGAAGCGCATCCCTGGAGCGACCTCGAGCTCCAGGATGAACCCGAAACGGGTGGCGAGACCCTTCATGATGTCGACGTCGTCTCCGGGGATGAATCCCAACCGGCCGTGGATCGCGGCGAAATCCTCATACCGAGGGTCAGCCTGCGCATGAGCGGCCAGCAGCCGCAAAGAGTGAGCCAAACGCCGGCCGAACTGCCTGCCCCAGAGTAAGTCCGCCCCTTCCTGCTCGATCGCCGGCAGGTGCTCGTTCCAAAAATGGATCTCTATCACCTTGTCCCCCGGTTCCAACCGGGTCCCGTCGGGTAGGCCGACACCCGCCTCGAGACGACGAAGATTCGTCCTCAAGATGCATTCGGGATCGTCGGCGAAAGTCTCCACCCCATGGTGGCGCACAAGGATGGCATCGATCAGGAGCACTCCCCGCCTACCCACTCTCCCGGGAAGCGCCCCCAGCTTCATGCTTTGCCGAGGGAGCCGCCGAGTGCGATAAGGAGGATCCCACCGATCACCAGCGAGACCCCCAGCCATTGCCAGGCCGTGAAGCCCGCGTCGAGCAGCAGGTAGGAACTGAAGACCTGCACCGAGGCGAACGACAGTCCGATGCCGATGGCGGCGGCCGTCTGCACGGTGGAGAACCGCACCAGACCGGCGTACGTGAGGTTGATTCCCAGGCCGAACAGTCCGCCGATGATCTGGTAGATGACGAAACGCTTGATGTTGTCGCTCTGGCCGGAGAGGGCGAAACAGGTGGTCGCGCCCACGTTCATGATCTGATTGACGATGACCATAACTGCCAGCACGGGCCACGCCTCCCCGGGGTGGAAACCACCATCGTCCACCTTAACGGAGAGACGAACGTCGCGTCAAAGCCTCGGACCGGCCGGGGCTCAGACCGTTGTGGCGTGGCCGGCACCATGTGGCGGAGTAGGTCTGAGCGGCTGCCTGCATGGCCGCCCATAAACCGAGCGCGCAGGCGACGAGCCGTCGGTGACGGGCCATGAGCGCTCTGCTAGAATAGTCGCTCGCTGAGGCGGCGGGCCTCGCCGCCCCACTGGGAGAAGTGGCCGAGTTGGCTTAAGGCGCTCGCCTGCTAAGCGAGTGAAGGAGTGAATTCTCCTTCCGAGGGTTCGAATCCCTCCTTCTCCGCCAGCGTGCGCCTGTAGCTCAGTTGGATAGAGCGTTGGTCTACGAAACCAAAGGTCGCGCGTTCGAGTCGCGCCAGGCGCATATGAAAAGCCCCGATTTGCGGGGCTTTTTCTTTCAGCAGGAGTCCTCCGTGGAATCCGTCGCCCTCGCCATCAACATTTCATCAACGAACCTTGTGACACAGGTCGGCACAGGCCGAAAGCAGGTAGCACGAAGAGAGTACCCGGCCAAGGGTCACTCGGCCGCAGAGACTAACGCGGCGATCTTCTCGGCTGCGTCTTGGGCGAGGGCAGGCAGGTAGTGCGAGTAGACGTCCATGGTGAAGGCAGTCGTGCTGTGCCCCAGACGATCGGAAATCACTCTGGGGCTGATGCTTGCCCCAAGCGCTAAACTCGCATGCGTATGCCGCAAATCGTGCAGGCGAACTCGAGGAAGTCCAGATGCAGAGACCACTTGCTCGAAGAGTTTGCTGACCCGGTCCGGGTGCCAGGCAGTGCCGTTCTCCCGGGTGAACACCAGGCCGGTATTGGTCCACAGGTCCCCCCACTCCTCAGCCTCCGCTTTCTGCCGGTCGCGCCATTTCTTAAGAACCGTCACTGTGCCGGCATCGAGCGCGATGGTACGGCGACCTCTTTGCGTTTTGGGCCCCGAGAGGGAAACCTTGTAGCCCGCGGATACCAGCGCCTGCCTCACTCGGAGCACTGGACCGGTCCCGTTTGTGCCGTCTAGATCGGCATCCGCCCAGTGGAGGCCCAGGGCCTCGCCCCGACGCATGCCGGTGGCTGCAAGGACGTGCCAGAGGACGCCGAGCCGCTCATCCTTGGTTTTGTCGAGGAAGGTCTTGAGTTCCTTAGCCGACCAGGTCTTCATCTGGTTGTCCCTCGTTATTCTGAGACTCGGAGGATCGGCGCGATCGGCCGGGTTGTTCTGCAGCTTGCCCCACCGAACAGCATCCCTAAGCGCACGATGCACAAGA
>CAZCCL010000112.1:0-3109 GCA_964497095.1 uncultured Gaiellales bacterium
CCGCGAGGGTACCCCCGATGCCCCCACCGCGTTCGCATACGACACCTGCGTGTCCACCTCCCACGAACCGTCCGCCGTCTGGAAGCTCACCACACGCACACCCGCTCGCTCCTCATCCAGAACACGAAAACGAAAGAGCCCCACCGAGGCCTCCTCCCTACTCACCGCCCCGTCCAGCGTCGCCGTCGTCACGTCCACCACGTGCCGCTCCACCCGGTCGAACGGACCGAACTCCACCGGATCCGAAAAAAGATCCCCCCCCCCGGAGCCCAACGAAGAAAGCCCCCAAGGGTCGTGCGACACCGACACGGGCCCCCCCCTCACCCCCCCCAACGGGGGGCGGGGAGCGCGGGCCCCCGGGCCCCCCGCGCCCCACATCCCCGGGGTGGGACAGCACTCTAGCCTATGGCCATACCCCCGGTCTCGCCGGTGCGGATGCGAACGCACTCCTCGAGGTCCAACACGAAAATCTTTCCGTCCCCGATATTGCCCGTCCGTGCACCATTGACGATGGCCTCGATGGTGGGAGTCACGAACTCATCGTTGACCGCAATCTCGATTTTGAGCTTGTGTAGCAGGCCACCTCTGTCGATGTGGCTCCGATAGACCTCAGCCACTCCCTTCTGGCGGCCGCGGCCCATGACGTCGGACACCGTGATGAGGTTGATCTCCGCCTGGGTCAGGGTCTCAAGCACCTCGTCGAGCCTGTCCGGCTGGATTATCGCGATGATGTATTTCATGGAAGCTGCTCCTTACTCGTGCTCTAACCGAGTACCGTATACGCGGACTCGCGGTGTTGCGTGAGGTCGAGGCCGATGTTCTCGTTGTCTTCGCTCACGCGCAGACCTATCACTTTGTCCACCAGCTTGAGAAGTCCGTACGACAAGACGAACGAGTAGGCCGCGCAGACGATCAGGGCGAGAAGCTGCCGCAGCACCAACCCGCCACCCCCGTGCAACAGGCCGTCCGACCCAGCGGGGTTGACGATCGTGGTCGCCCAGAACCCTGTCAACAGAGCACCCACCATCCCGCCGATACCGTGAACGCCGAAGGCGTCGAGCGAATCGTCATAGCCCAGACGGCCCTTGACGACCACTACCGCGACATAGCACACCGCGCCGGCCAGGGCTCCGATCCCCATAGCCCCGAGGGGAGTGACGAAACCTGAAGCGGGAGTGATCGCGACCAAGCCGGCCACCGCTCCCGAGATCAGACCCAGCGCGGTCGGCCGCTTCCTGGTGATCCACTCGAGGACGGCCCAGGAGAAGGCAGCGACGGCGGCTCCCAGGTGGGTGGCGACGAACGCCGAGGACGCCAGACCGCCGGCACTCAGCGCGCTCCCGGCGTTGAAGCCGAACCAGCCGAACCACAGCAGGGCCGCACCCAGGATGGCGAAGGGCAGGTTGTGGGGCGGGGACGTGTCCGGGTAGCCCTTGCGCCTGCCGATGACCAGGGCGGCCGCCAACGCCGCCATACCCGCGTCGATGTGTACGACGGTGCCTCCGGCGAAGTCGAGCGCCCCGAACTCCCGCAGCCAACCGCCTACGCCCCACACCCAGTGAGCCATGGGGTCATAGACGATCGTGGCCCACAGCAGAGAGAAGACAAGAAAAGCGCTGAACTTCATGCGCTCGGCAAACGCACCGATGATGAGGGCCGGGGTAATGATGGCGAACATCATCTGGAACACCATGAACAGTTGATGCGGGATGGTGGTCGCGTAGTCGGGATTCGGATCCAGTCCCACCCCGTTCAGGCCCGCCCAACTCAGACCGCCTATGAATCCGCCGTGATCCGGGCCGAACGCCAGGCTGTAGCCGAAAAGCACCCATTGGATGCTGATCACCCCCACCAGCATGAAGCACTGCATCATGATGGAAAGAACGTTCTTGCGGCGGACCAAGCCGCCGTAGAAGAAGGCCAGACCCGGGGTCATCAGCATGACCAGCGCGGTGCTGACGATCATCCAGGCGGTGTCTCCAGTGTTGATGTTCTCCATGTCCACCCTCCTCGTCCGGATCGACGGACTGGTCGTTGGTCCAGGGCGCTCCCCGGCCGAAAAACACACCAATCGAATTACAGCCCATGGAATCGACAGAGGGTATCGCCCAGAGTACAAGACAGGGGTAGTTCTTTTGTACATTTGTAAGAGGAAAGGCGCGGTGCCGCGGCTGGACTGCGGCAAGGAGACTGGGATGAAGCCGGCCCCAGGCCCATCGGCCTACGGCACGCGGGATCATACGCGGGATCAGCTACTGAGCAGACTCCGCGCCTTCAGACCCAGACCAAGGCGCTCTTTGTGCTCGGTCTGGAACACACTCAGTCCGCTTATCTCGGCGATCTTCTCCAGACGGTAGCGGATGGTATGGCGGTGTGCGTAGAGCTCGGCCGCGGTCTTCGTTAGGCTCTCGTTGTTTCTGAAGAACACCACCAGGGTCTCGGTCAACTGAGTCCCGCTTGCGTCGTCGTGCTGGTCCACCGGCCCGATGGTCTCCTCGTAGAGCCGACGGACCTCCTCGGGGTCCCGCTCCCATATGTCCAAGAGAAGGCGATAGGTGCCCACATCACGGAAATGAAGCACGCTCCCAGGCCCGTTCAGTTTGCGCCCTACCTTCAGGGCCACGAGCGCCTCCTGGTAGCCCCTGTCCATCTGGGCGGAGTGGGGGGCAAACCCGCCCACGCCGATGGAGATGCTCAGTCCTCCTGCCTCTTTGCCCATGCCCTGGAGCGTGGCGGCCAAGCGCTCCAAAGCGCCTGTATCGCGGGCAGTCTTGCCGCATATGAAGACCACGACGTGTCCCGACTTGAGGCTGACCAGAGAAGACGGCTCGGACGACGACAGGAAGCGGGAACACAGAGAGAAGAACCGCTCGACGGCCTTGTCGAGCGCCTCTTGATCCAGGCCTTTCCGAGTGACAAGCCCGTCGAATTCATCGACTCCCAGCAACAGCACCGTGGCCCCCTGGCTGAGATCGCAGCCCAAGAAGGCACCCCGGCGCAGGAGGGAATCGCCCCCCCGTCCCTCTCCACTGATGACATCGTCTACAAATCGATTGATGCCGGCGTCACCTGGACAGCGCCCGCTCCGCTCAATGGCAACGCCGGAGTC
>CAZCCL010000112.1:3119-8592 GCA_964497095.1 uncultured Gaiellales bacterium
AACCGCACCCGGTCCTGGGCCATCCCCAAGGCGGCTATGGTGGCCGAGTGCTCGAGAGCCAAAGTCTCCATCGACGAGAGTTCGGGGACGTCGCTCAAAGCGCACACGTAGCCAAGCCGTTTGTGACTGGCCACGATGGGCAAAACGAACATGGCAGGGAGGCCTTCTTCCTGGATGCGGAAGAGGCTGCCCCCCCGACCGGTTCCGGTGAAACGCCCGCGCACCTCCTCCCGATCCAGACGCGCCTCCAGATCGGCAGTGGTGAGAGGGAGACCCTTCGACCCGGCCAGGACTTCCAGAGAGATGTCCAAGATGACCACCGGGTTCTCCAGAAGCTGAGCGGCTTCGTCGGCCAACTCCTGCCAGCCCCCGCCCCGGATCACTACTCCCAGGAGAGTGCGATGTATCGACTGCGACTGCTCCAACTGGGAGGCCTGACGATTGATGATCACCTCCGTGGCGTCCTGCATCAGTCGTGTCCAGCGCAGCCCTTGAGGGACCTCGACGATCGGGAACTTGCGCTTGTCGGCCAGGGCTATGACGTCGGCCGGGACGTTCTCGACGAAGCGGGTAGTCTTGACGAACAAGGCGGCTGCGCCGGCCCTCATCACCCGCCGGCAGAACTCGCGCTGGCGCTCCAGGTCACCCCTAACCGCGTACATGGTGGAGAGGACCATCTCCCCCCCGGAGAGCCAATCCGCGATGTCGGGGACCTCTCCCACGGTCACCGAAGTCACTCTTCGGTCGAGTCCGTTCGCACCGGCCAGCAGACGAGCTTCTTCGAGCACGTCTAGTTCGAGTATCTGCGCGACCGTGACCGGCATGATGAGAGGCAAGATACCATCAGGCGTGGCGATTGGACATCTGTACAGGTGAAGACCCCGTCTTACCGGCGGCGCAGGCTATCGACAATACCCGTGTTAATCTGAGGCTCTGGATTTCCATGAATATCGAACTCGGCCAACAACTGACCTTCTGGGCACTCGCTCCGTTCGCGTGCATGCTCATTGCCATAGCCGTCCTCCCCTTGGTAGCCGAGAAGTGGTTCCACGTTAACCGCAACAAGGGGATTGTCGCGGCGGTCCTCGGTGTGCCTACCCTGATATATCTCTTCGCCCACTTCGGTAGCCTCGGCTTGCATGTGGCCGCGGGCACCGCGGAGGAGTACGTCTCCTTCATAATCCTGCTCTTCGTTCTCTTCACCATCTCCGGCGGCGTCTACCTGACCGGTAACCTGGTGGCCACACCGCGGACCAATCTCATCTTCCTACTACTGGGGGGGGTCCTGGCCAGTCTGGTGGGCACCATGGGCGCTTCCATGCTGCTCATTCGCCCTTTGCTGAGAGCCAACTCCGAGCGGACCCACACCAAGCATACTGTGGTCTTCTTCATCTTCGCCGTCTCGAACATAGGCGGGATGCTCACTCCTCTGGGCGATCCCCCGTTGTTCCTGGGTTTTCTGCGGGGGGTACCCTTCTCCTGGCCGCTGGGCCTGTGGCCGCAGTGGCTGCTTTCGCTCGGTCTGACCCTCGTCTTGTACGTGGCGATCGAGATCCGCCAGTATCGGCGCGAACCGGAGGTGGCCAAGCGGTGGGATGAGGCAGATTACGTTCCCATCAGGATCAGGGGCGGCATCAACCTGCTTTTTTTCGCCCTCGTGATCGTCACGATCCTCTTCTCGGATGTCTGGGCACGAGTCGGCGAGACCATCCATTTCCCCTTCGTCCGCGAGGTGCTACTGATCGTGCTGGCGGTGCTCTCGGTCAAGCTGGGGCCCCGGGGACCCCGAGCGGCAAACCATTTCCACTGGGCGCCCATCATCGAGGTGGCGGTGCTTTTCGCCGGGATCTTCGCGACCATGATCCCGGCCCTGGCGCTCCTCCAGGCCCATGGAGAGACCATCGGCCCCAGTCACCCCTGGCAGTACTTCTGGGCCACCGGTGGGCTCTCGTCCTTCCTGGATAACGCTCCAACCTATCTGGCCTTCACGGCCACGGCCCAGGGCCAGGTAGGGGTGGACACGATAGGCGGTCTGACCGCCACACAGGTCGTGCCGGGACTCGGCTTCTCCCCGGCGGAGTTTCTGGCCGCCATCTCCTGTGGAGCGGTCATGATGGGCGCCAACACCTACATCGGGAACGCCCCCAACCTTGCAGTGAAAGCAATAGCCGATCACTCCGGCCTGAAGATGCCGTCTTTCTTCGGCTATATGGGGTACTCGGTGGCCTTCCTCGTTCCCATCTTCGCGGTGGTGACGGTGGTGTTCTTTGTCTAGGTGCCGGCCCCGGAGCCCCCGGGGATTATAGAGACCTGTGTGCCACTCGGCCGGCGGCTGCTGGCGCGCAGACCGGGCCCCGGGAACCGCGTACGTGGTAATCTATCCCGGCTGCGACCCGGGATGAAAGCGTCCATCAGCGGACGCCGGCACTCTGGGTTTACGCAGGTCAGCGGTGCACTGCCCCCTGGCTGCTCTCCCCGAGAGCGGGTCGGGGAATATCGGCCTATGGGTGTCGCCCCAAGGCGGGGGACCGGGGGCCACCCCACACGGAGGCTGTACACGGACGATGGCTACGCTTGGCATCGATATAGGCTGCATCAGCGTCAAAGTCGCTGTTGTGGGTGGACCTGAAGACCGGGAGCAGTTTCGGGCTCTAGCTTCGGGCTCCGCCCTTTTTCTCGAGCCATCGGGCGAAGGGACGGAAGACAGGGTCCTTCCCCACCCGGCCTCTCCCCCCATCCTGGCCACGACTTACAGGCGCATCAAAGGTTCGCCGACCGATACGGCCCGCGGGCTTCTCAGCCAAGTGCTGGCCGCCCTGCCCGAGGGCACGGTCACCGATGCGCGGGTGACCGGCACCGGAGGTCGGCTGGTCGGGAGGTTGCTTGGCCTCCCCTATGAGAACGAGTTCAAAGCCATCGCCCGGGCGGTAGGGGCGCTGCACCCGGATGTGACCACGGTGTTCGAGATGGGCGGTGAGACCTCCAAGTTCATACGCCTGGAGACCGATGAAAGCTCTGGTCGCGTCGGCATAGCGGACTACGGCACCAACGGCGACTGCGCTGCCGGCACCGGTTCCTTCATGGACCAGCAGGCCAACCGGTTGCTCTACAACATAGAAGACGTAGGCGAGATCGTGAGGGGAGCGGGCAAGGCCGCGACCATCGCCGGCCGCTGCTCGGTCTTCGCGAAGTCGGACATGATCCACGCTCAGCAGAAGGGCTACCAGCCGCCGGAAGTGCTGAAGGGCCTCTGCAACGCGGTGGTGCGCAACTACCGGGGCACCATCACCAAGGGCAAGGAGATCGGCGACCGGGTGGCGTTCATCGGGGGCGTGGCAGCCAACAGCGGAGCGGTCGCGGCTCTCCGCGAAGCGTTCGAGATGGATGAGGGTCAGTTGATTATCCCCACCTACTATGCATGGATGGGCGCGATAGGGAGTGCGCTGACCGCCGCCGACGAGAGCGCGGGAGTCGCGATGGTCACCATAGACCCGGACCGGCTGAAAGCCGGACAGTCCGCGGACTTCGACACCGGTGACGCCCTCTCGATGGAGCGGGTCATCCTCCTCCGCGACCGGGTCAAGCCCTATCAGTTCCCGCCAGACGGGCAGATCGAGGCCTATCTGGGGGTCGACGTGGGCTCCGTCTCCACCAACCTGGTGGTACTCGACGAAGACGGCGAGGTGGTCAAGGAGATCTACGTCAAGACGGACGGCCGTCCGGTGGAAGTGGTGAACAAGGGTCTGGCCGACATCTGGAGCGAGATGGGCCCCCGCCTCAACATCCTCGGCGTCGCCACCACCGGCTCAGGCCGAGAGTTGATCGGCGAGCTCATCGGAGCCGACACCGTCAACGACGAGATCACCGCGCACAAGACCGGAGCCACCTTCATCGGGCGCAAGCTGATCGACCGAGTGCCCGACACCATCTTCGAGATCGGGGGCCAGGACTCCAAGTTCATCAGCCTTCAGGACGGCGTGGTCGTCGATTTCGCCATGAACGAGGCATGCGCGGCCGGGACGGGCTCCTTCTTGGAGGAGCAGGCCGAGAAACTGGGGATCAGCATCATCGGCGAGTTTGCGGAGCTGGCCCTGTCGTCGGACGCCCCGGTACGTCTGGGCGAGCGTTGCACCGTCTTCATGGAGCGAGACGTCAACTCCTACCTTCAACGGGGGGCCGACAAGAAAGCCTTGGTGGCCGGCCTGGCCTACTCCATTGTCTACAACTACCTGAACCGCCTGGTAGGCCAGCGTCATATCGGCGACACCATCTACTTCCAGGGTGGGACCGCCTACAACGACTCGGTGGCGGCAGCCTTCAGCATGATCCTGGGCAAAGACATCATCGTGCCCCCGTACAACGGGGTGGTAGGCGCCATCGGGGCGGCGCTCCTGGCTCGGGAGAAGATGTCGGCCACCCAGACCCCCTCCCGCTTCCGGGGGTGGGACCTGGAGCAGGTCGACTACACCGTGCGGGAGTTCACCTGCAAGGGCTGCAGCAACGAGTGCGACATCCGCCAGTTCACCATAGGCGAAGAGAAGACCTACTGGGGCGACAAGTGTTCCGACCGCTACCGGAAGCGGGCCAAGGTGGACAAGGAGCCCGTCCTCCGCGACCTCATCGGGTTCCGAGACGCCCTCTTCTATTCGTACGTTGCCGAAGCCGAGGACACCTCCACCCTGCTTCGCAGCGGCACGGACGCTCAGCGCGGCACCATGGGCATACCCCGAGCCATGTACACCTATGACCGCCTTCCCTTCTGGGCTACCTTCTTCAAGGCCTGCGGGTTCGACATCATGCTCTCCCGCGAAACCGACAAGAAGATACGAGGGATGGGAATCGAGCACGCCGTGGCCGAGCCCTGTTTCCCTATCCGCGTGGCCCACGGACACGTGGCCGAACTTCTGGAAGAAGGGGCGGACTACATCTTCATACCCAACCAACTGAACGAAGAGACCGACCATCCGGAGATCGAGTCCCACGCCTGCCCCTGGGGTCAGACTCTCCCCCATGTGCTCCGACTGGCGCCTCACTTCGAGGCATGGAGCGAACGGTTCTTCGCACCAACCCTACACTTCCGCCGCGGCCCCGAGTACGTCCGCCGGTCCCTCCGGGTGGCGATGAGAGCTTTCTCCGTACCGGCGCATGTGGTCGATCGGGCGCTCGAGGAAGCCTATGAGGCCCAGGCCGAGTTCCGCAGTCGCCAGATGGTGGCCGGTGCCGACGCTCTCGCTACCCTTGAAGAGCACGGCGAGCTGGGCATAGTCCTGGTCGGGAGGCCCTACAACATCTACGACGCCGGGGTGAATATGGACATCCCGGCCAAGCTCCGCCGTTACTACGGGGTGAACATCATCCCCCTCGACTTCCTACCCCTGTGGGGCAGAGGAACGCAGGAAGTCACCCCCAACATGTTCTGGAACTACGGGCGCAAGATCCTTCTGGCAGCCCGGGTGGTATCGGAGCATCCGAA
>CAZCCL010000113.1:0-2937 GCA_964497095.1 uncultured Gaiellales bacterium
GGGAAGACTGCGCCCGTTGTTCGGTCGCTCCGGTCTGCGCCGGAATGGCCGGTTCCGCAGGTCATGGTATAGAATAGGCGACCGCGCCGGGCGGAAGGCCTGGGGGCGGGGTGTAGCGCAGCCTGGTAGCGCGCATCGTTCGGGACGATGAGGTCCCGGGTTCAAATCCCGGCACCCCGACCATGAGCTGCAGTGAGCCGCGAGAGCGGCTCTCTGTGGTTCCGGGACCTTTCTGAGGTGTATCGGGGATCCGAGCTAAGGACTCTGTACGTAGATGACGACGAGGACGTGTGTCCCTGCGTCATCGGGTGGCGTCCAGTCATCTTGCTGATCCCCGGGGGGAAGCAAGGTGGACGTCGTGAAGCTCCAATTGACAACGGCGGGCTTGGCGGTTCTTTCGGCGACCAGCTCGCAGAATTCGCGCTTGTGTTCCAGCAGGCGGGAGGCGATATCGGTGGTTCCTAGCGGCGGAGCCACGATCAGGCCGACCACCAGTCCCAGGGACGTTCCTATAGAGCGCACCAGATCGACCAATTCGTCCGCATCATCACGGGAAAGGTAGGCTGCGAACGTAGGACCTCCCAGCCAGAGACTCGCGTCTCTTAGTGGCGTCAGTCCTGTAAGAGCGGTGATCTGAGAGGCGACGTCGTCCGCTTTCTCGGGCGTCACTCCTCCCGTGTCGGCGGTAGCAGCAGCATCGCCGGCTGCCGTGGTGATGGTCGTGGTTGCCTCGCCGGACCCAGTGTCCTCGGGCTGCTCCGGAGCAGCAGCCATGAAGGCGAGATAGGCCGGCGCTTCCGCATCGCGAAGGCCGGCGACCATGGCCTTCTGGTCCACCACGACCGCAGGTTCGGGGGGACCGGCTGCCGCCGTGATGGGGACGGTGGTCTCCGCGGCCGCCGTGGTCGGGGTGGCGCCGAGCGTCTCTTCACGAGTAGTGGTATCGGCTGCCGTTTCCGCGGCCGCCACGGGCTGGGATGTGTCCACACCCTCCGTAGACAGGTCGCCGTCGGATTTGACCACCCCGTAGCCGATGACGGCTCCCATGAGCGCGATCACGGCGATGGTGGCGGGGAGCCAAGGTCTGATCCTCTTGTTCCAGGTGACCGACCAGCCCCGCGGCTCTTCCTTGCGGGGCTGAGTCACGGGTTCTGAGGGAAAGAGGATCTCTCCGAGGACTCGGTCCTCGAGATCGAGCGGGGGATCGTCGAGGTAGGTCTCTTGCAGGTAGACCACTACGCTATGCTGGGTACGCAGGCGGGCGGCGCAGGCAGGGCATTCTTGCAGGTGGCTTTGGATGGCGGCTTTGACCTCGGGTGAGACCCGCCCATCCAGATAATCGACGGCCGATTCGGCCCAGTCATCTACATGGCCCGAAAGCACGGGTGCAGGTACCCGCCCGTTTCCGTCTTTTTCATTGCCCCGTGAAGTCATCCGTCGTCCCCTATCGTGCCCTGTCGTGTGACGCCGTGCTGTTGGTCCGGGTTCCGCGCCCCCGGCAACTCGTATCCGGCGTCGACCAAAGCCGTGGCAAGCGCCTCCCGAGCTCGGAAGATGCGGGATTTGATGGTCCCCTCTTGCACCCCCAGGATCTCGGCTGCCTCGCCGTAGGGGAAGCCAAGCAGGTCACAGAGCACCACGGCGAAGCGGAAGCCCTCGTTTAGACTCATCAGGGCGTCACGCAGGGGATCGGACAGACCGTCGAGCGCCGGGTCGGTCCCCTCTCGGCTCGAACCCACGACGGCCCCCGCTCCAGATGGGCTGGAGAGATCATCGATGATTTCCGCTTCCATCGGCTCCGGTCTCTGCCGCCGGAGGTGATCGTATGCCGCGTTCACGACGATACGATGCAGCCAGGTGGTGAAGCGCGATTCGCCTTTGAAAGAATCCAGACTGCGAAAGGCCTTGATAAAGGCCTCTTGAGAGACGTCGGCCGCATCCCAGGGATTCCCCAGCGTGCGCAGCGCCAAGTTGTAGACGCGACGCTCGTGGCGCCGGTAGAGCTCGGTCACGGCGTCGCTATCCCCTTCCCGCGCGCGTTGGACGAGATGGGCGTCCGCATCCCGCACTTGTTCGATCGCGCTCACGCTCTAGTCTCGGCTCCTCCGGCTCGAATGGGCCTCTGACTTCACATTCTAACAGCGCGGTCGTCAGGAGGGTCCCGGTACCTGGGGCTTTCTCGGGCACCCGGTCACATGTCCCAGGCTCGCCCGCCTTTGAGGCGCTCGGCTCAGATCCTCCTCGGTCCGCGTCTGCCGCTCCGGAACGTCCGCCGACTGCCGCTCGGGGGCGGCCCGCCGTCTTCACTCTCCGCGATTTCGTCGCTATGGTAACGTCGGTCCGCAACGATATCGCTGAGGGAGGTGACGATACCCGTGGCTGAGAACGAGCAGGTGGGGCCTGAGGCCGATGAAGCGGAGATGATGCAGCAACTGCGGGAGGAACTGAAGAGCCTGACCGTGAGCGATCATCTGCTCTTCATGATGCACTCCTTGTCGGCGCTGGCCGTCGATCGTATGGGTTTGACGGAGGAAGCGGGCGGTCGTCGTGACCCGGATGAGGCCCGGCTCGCCATAGACGCCTTCAAGGCTCTCCTCGAGCTGGTGGGCAAGGCGCGAACGCCGGAGGAGATGGCCGCCCAACGGAGCGTGCTGTCGCAACTGCAGATGAGCTACGTCGCGGTGCTCGGTCACGCCGGGGCCGAGGAGGCGCCGCCGGGTGAGGCAGCGGACGAGTCGCCGGAAGGGCCGACCGAGTCGCCGGAAGGGCCGACCGAGACGCCGACCGAGGCTCTGGCCGAAGCCCCAACCGAGACGCCGACCGAGGCTCTGGCCGAAGCCCCGACCGACGCTCCCACCGACGCCCCGGCTGAAGCCACAGCTGACGTCCCGGTTGAAGCCACAGCTGACGCCTCGGCTGAAGCCCCGACCGGCGAGC
>CAZCCL010000113.1:3037-8589 GCA_964497095.1 uncultured Gaiellales bacterium
GACGTCCCGGTTGAAGCCACAGCTGACGCCTCGGCTGAAGCCCCGACCGGCGAGCCGGAGGGCCGGGACTGACAGCCGCTGCGTGATAGGCTGTTCTGGCGGCGGTCCCCGACGCCGGTCACGGGGCCGGGTCGAGGACGTCAGGCGTGGAGATCGGGAGAGGTCAAGCGGCCTCACTCTTATGAAGGAGGAGCATGTCGGTCCAGATCGGCATCATAGGCGGGAGCGGGCTCTACGACATGGCGGAACTGACCGACCGTGAGGAGGTCAGACTGTCGACGCCGTTCGGTGATCCGAGCGGGCCCTACGTCACTGCGACCCTTCGCGGGCGCCCGGTGGCGTTCTTGGCCCGTCACGGGGCCGGTCACCGCATCTTGCCGTCGGAGCTCAACTTCCGCGCCAATATCTACGGCTTCAAGCTGCTCGGAGTCGAGCGCATCTTCTCGGCAAGCGCAGTCGGCAGCCTCAAGGAAGAGTACCCGCCGCTCGACGTCGTTGTGCCCGACCAGTTCTTCGACAGGACCAAGGGACGGATCAGTACTTTCTTCGGTAACGGCATCGCCGGGCACGTCTCCTTCGCCCACCCGGTCTGTCCCGAGCTGAGCCGGATCGCGTTCGAGTCGGCGCAGACGGTGGGCGCGCGCGCCCATCTCGGTGGTACCTATGTGTGCATGGAGGGACCCCAGTTCTCCACTCTGGCCGAATCCCAGCTGTACCGCAGTTGGGGGATGGACGTCGTCGGGATGACGAACCTTCAGGAAGCGAAGCTGGCCCGTGAAGCGGAGATCTGTTACACGACGATCGCGCTCGTCACCGACTACGACTGTTGGCATCCCGAACACGATCACGTGACGGTCGACATGATCGTCACGAACCTGCTTCGGAACGCCGAGACGGCTCAACGACTGATCGCGGAGGCTGTCGGGCGCGTGCCGGCGGAACGCGGTTGTGCATGCGCCGGGGCGTTGGCGGCGGCCATCATCACGAGCCCCGATGCGATCTCCGAGGAGACGAAGCGGAATCTCGCCCCGATCATCGGCAAATATCTGGGGTGAAGTGCGCATGACCCCGATTCTGGCCGTTGGCTCGGTTGCTTTCGACACGATCAAGAACCCGTTCGGTGAGGCGTCACGGGTCGTCGGAGGCTCGGCCACGTATTTCTCCGTGGCGGCTTCGTTCTTCACCGACGTGCGGCTTGTGGCCGTGGTCGGCGAGGATTTCGCAGAACGAGGCGCACAGGTGTTCGAAGGGCGTCCCATCGATCTTGCCGGCCTGCAGACCGTTCCCGGCGAGACGTTCCGCTGGAAGGGCGAGTACGGCTTCGACCTGAACACGCGCGAGACGGTCTACACGAAGCTGAACGTCTTCGAGCAGTTCCGGCCCGTCATACCCGAGGCCTACCGTTTGTCGCCGTTCGTGTTCCTGGGCAACATCCACCCCCGGCTCCAACTGGACGTGCTTGACCAGGTGGCGGCGCCCCGGCTGGTGGCCGCCGACACGATGAACTACTGGATCGAGGGCACGCCGGACGAGTTGCATGAGGTGTTGAGGCGCATCGACGTGCTGATCATCAACGATTCCGAGGCGCGGGAACTGTCGGGCGAGGCCAACCTCGTGAAGGCCGCGCGCGCCATCCGGTCGATGGGGCCCTGTACGGTGGTCATCAAACGGGGGGAGAACGGCGTACTGATGACGTGTCCGGGGGAAGCCGAGTTCTTCGCGGCACCCGCCATGCCGCTGGAGGAAGTGTTCGACCCGACCGGGGCCGGTGACACGTTCGCCGGCGGCTTCATCGGGTCGCTCGCCACGTGCGGCGAGGTCAGCGACGCGGCGATGGCGCGCGCCATCATCTACGGCAGCACGCTGGCGTCGTTCGCGGTCGAAGATTTCAGTCTGGATCGTCTCCTACGCCTCACGCAGGACCAGATCAGGGAGCGCTTCCGCCACTTCAAGCGCCTGACGTATTTCGAAGAGGAGTAGCTACCGCTTTTTTCCGGGGACGCGTGGCCCGCAGCCGCCCGGACGTCGCCCGAAGATCGCGCTGCATTGTGAGGGGGGCATCCACGGATCAGGTGGCCCGATCGGTTGGTCCCGGCCCGGGGATCAGTCGCCGGCGGGCGCCTCCGCGGGCGTCGTCTCGACCGGATACTCGACTACCAACTTGTCCCCGTCGCGACGAACGACGGTGTTCTGGATATGCGCCAGCACCGAGGACTTGCGGGTGTCGTCGGATTCGCCCGCGAGCTTGAGGTCCATCTCCAATACGCTCCCGTACAGCTGCTCGACGAGCCGTGTCGACTCATCTGGGGTCAACTGGAGTGGCTTGAGAAGCGAGGCGACCTTGGCCAGGATGCCCTTGAGCGCCGTGAGCGATTCGCCTTCCTGTGCGTCGGCCTCGCCGGTCCGGCGTTGTTGCTCATCTTCCGGCTGGCCGTCCCGGCGATCATCGCGCCGCTCTTCCCTACGGTCGTCCCGTCGCTCACCGCCGCGCCCGTCTCTCCTGCTCACGGTAGGTTCCCCTCGGTCTGTCTGCGGTAGAAACTCACTGCCTCGGCCACCCCTTCCTTCAGACCCACCTTCCATCTCCACCCCAACTCTCTCTCGGCCTTGGAGGCGTCCAAGGCGATATGCTCGACCTCTCCCGGCCTTACGGCGGCGAACGCCGGATCCGTATCCGAACCCACGGCGGCACGCACGGTCTCGAATACCTGCAGGTCGCTCACCTCGATACCTCGTCCAAGATTGTAGACGCCACAGCCGGGGCTGTTAAGGGCGATGATGTTCGCTTCGACCATGTCGGCCACGTAGCAGTAGTCGCGCGTCTTGGTACCGTCACCGAATATCACCGGCTGTCGACCGGTCAGCATCTGCAGGGCGAATATGGCAACCACTCCGGCCTCCCCGTGAGGATCCTGCCTCGGACCGTACACGTTGGGATAGCGGAGGACCACGTAGTCGAGACCGTGATTGGCGTGGTAGGCGAACAGGTAGTGCTCGACGGTGTGCTTACTGACGCCGTAAGGCGAGATGGGGTCGATGGGGTGGTCCTCATCCACAGGCAGATAGCTGGGCTCGCCGAAAAGTGCGCCCCCCGTCCCGGCGTAAATGACCTTCCGCACGCCGTGCTCCCGGCAGCATTCGAGCAGGTTGAGCGAGCCCAGGATGTTGATGGACGCGTCGTATGCTGGTTCCCGCACGGACCGGGTGACGTCGATGTGGGCCGCGTGATGTACGATCGCCTCCGGGCGCTCGACGCGAAACACATCGTGAAGGTCCTGGTCGCAGATGTCCGTCTCGTAGAACGCTGCGCCACCGGGTAGGTTCTCCCTCTCACCGGTGACCAGGTTGTCGACGATGGCGACCTGGTGGCCGAGATCGAGCAGACGGTCGCTCACATGCGAGGCGATGAAGCCGGCTCCCCCGGTGACCAGTATCCTCAATCTTCTCCTCCCGCTCTGGGCGTGTTTGCCTTTGGACCGCTCCAGTGTAGTGCACAAACGCCCCGGAGGTCAGGCGGTGAGCCGATACGCTATACTCTCGCGGCCGAAGCCAGAGGCGTGCGGCTGTCGGGACGTGGCGCAGCCTGGTAGCGCACCTGCTTTGGGAGCAGGGGGTCGGAGGTTCAAATCCTCTCGTCCCGACCATGGTTCGGCGGGAGCAGCAGGCTATGCAGGCGGGTGTAGCTCAGCTGGTAGAGCATCGGCCTTCCAAGCCGTTTGTCGCGGGTTCGAGTCCCGTCGCCCGCTCTTTCGCCGGTCGAACGTCGCAGCGGCCGCGATGGCATGTGCGCCTGTAGCTCAGCTGGATAGAGCAACGGACTTCTAATCCGTGGGTCGCAGGTTCGAATCCTGCCAGGCGCGCTTCCATTTGCAGGACTTCCACCACATCGACGGGTCCGCTCCTCTCTTCGTCCGGGGCCATTCGGTAGGCATTTGCCGGTCGTTTGGAAGTGGCCATGTGAAGTGGCCACGATACATGCTGCCCACGTATCATGATGAATGAGTATCATTGCCGCTGTGGGAGCCATGCCTCGAGGGGCTAAGAGGAAGGACAGGATTATGACCGAGGTCGAATACGGATACACGTTCTGCGACGGCTGCAACGAAATTCCTTTCTGCGGCATCCGCTTCACCCGCGAGGGCGATGTTGTCACCAGTGTCGAGTCTTGGCCGGGCTTTCCGGCCGAGCCGCTCTGCTCGAAGGGATACGCGACGCTGCAGAGGCTCTATCATCCCGACCGCCTCATGTACCCGATGAAACGGACCAACCCGAAGGGATACTCCGACCCTGGGTTCGCGCGCATCAGTTGGGATGAGGCCTACGAGATGATCGTAGGCCACCTGCAACGCATCAAGGAAGAGCACGGACCGCATTCCGTCTTCTTCTACGTGGGTGATCCCAAGGAGCCTCGCGCCGCCGTCCAGCGGCTGGCCGTGGCCTACGGATCTCCGAACTACGGCTGTGAGAGCTCTACCGCCTGCCGGCGCGCGGCTCAGTTGGCGGAGATGCTCACCTACGGCTTTCCCACGATGGGCAGCCTACCTACGGCCGAGACCAAGGTCATGATGATCTGGGGTACCAACCCGGCCTACTCCGGCCAGCCCTACATGTGCCACGGCGTCCTCGCCGACGCCAAGGAGCGGGGCGTCAAGTTCATCGTCATCGACCCGCGCAACACCCCCCTGGTCGGCACTCTCGACGCTCTCCATCTGGCTCCCCGCCCGGCCACCGACGCGGCTCTGGCTGCCGGGTTGATGCATGTGATCTTCAAGGAGGGACTGGAGGACAAGTCCTTCTGCGAGAACTGGATCCACGGCCTCGACGAACTCAAGGCCTATGTGGCGGATTTCCCGCCCGCACGTGTGGAGGAGATCACCTGGGTGCCGGCGGACAAGATCGTGGAGGCGGCTCGGCTCTACGCTTCCAACCCCCCGGGTGGTTTTCTGACCGGGGGACAGGGCCCCACCCACAACCACAACGCCGTCAACAACCACCGGGCTCTGCTGATGGTCCCGGCCGTGTGTGGGGCGATCGACATACCCGGCGGCATCGCCAAGCCCACCAATCCGCTCGAAGGCTCGGGCGGCCCCTGGGCGGACGGTCCGCCGGCCTTCTGCCTGCGGGAGGACCTGCTCGGCATGAGCGAGCGTCGGCTCGATCTCCACGAGTTCCCGGCCTGGGCGGAGAAGATGTTCGAAGTGGAGACCAACCATCTGGTGGAGTGGGCCGAGGACGGCAAGATCAAGGCCTTCCTCGGCTGGGGTCTCAACACCATGATCTGGGCACAGTCCAAGGATTACCAGAAGGCCATCGAGTCCCTCGAGTTCAGCATGGCCGTCGACTACTTCTACCGGCCCTGGAGCCACGATATGGTAGATGTCGTCCTACCGGCCGCCATGAACTTCGAACGTAAGGCTCCCTTTGCCGTGCTCGGCCGCACACTGTATGGACGGACTCCTGTTCCCCCGCAAGGAGAGTGCCGGGAGGACTGGCAGATAGCGCTCGAGATCGGCGACCGCCTCGGCTACGGTGACCTGTTCTACGGGGGCGAT
>CAZCCL010000114.1:0-8482 GCA_964497095.1 uncultured Gaiellales bacterium
CGGCGAACGTTGTAGAGTGTTCCCCAGAGTCCCGAGAGTTCAGCGCAGCACCTGAGGAGCTTACAAGGGGACCCGCAGAGGAAACGCGGAGGTAAATGGCCGCGGAGTACAGCGAAGCGGGGACGAAGTGAGAGCCGGTGAAAGGCGCAAAGCGAGTGCACTCGGGGCTCGCTTTATCTTGCTACGGCCGGCCGCATACTGGGTCCACATATCGGGGTCACATACCCGGCTGGATCCCGCTTTCCGTGACCCCTCCACTCGCCCGCTTCTTCGGTCCCCCCCGGCCGGGCGGACCCTCGGGTCCTAGGTCTGGCAACCCGGGCAGAAAGTGGTCCCCCGTCCCGCCACCACCACCCGCGTGAGCTCCAGCCCGCAGCGCGAGCAGGGCCGGCCGTGCTTCCCGTAGGCCCGCAGCCACTCCTGGAACTTCCCTTCCCTCCCCTCGGTGTCCACGAAATCGGCTATCGAGCACCCCAGAAGCCGCACGCCCTCCCCGAGGCGCCGCGGGATCTCCTCTCTCAGCCTGGTCGTCTCTTCCGCCGAAAGCGAGCCAGCGGACCGCAGCGGGGACAGCCGGGTCCACCAGAGGATCTCGTCGGCGTAGATGTTCCCGATGCCGGCGAGATGTCGCTGGTCGAGAAGAAAGGCCTTGAGTGGGGCCGTGCGTCCCCGCAGCCGCTCCTCGAGGTAGGCTACATCCCAAGATCCCTGCCAGGCGTCCGGCCCGAGGTTCTGCAGGCGAGGTGCCGGCCCGCCGGCGGTCAGATGGAGACGGCCGAACTTACGCATATCGCGGAACTCGAGCAACGTCCGGCGACCCTCGTCGTCCTTCAGCCGGAAGGAGAACCGGGTGTGGTCGGCGGGGTCATCGTCCGGCGCAGCGGCCACGAGAAGGTTTCCCGTCATCCCCAGATGCAGCGTGAGATACCCGTCTTCGCTCAAGGCCACGATCAGGAATTTCCCAAGCCGGTCGACTCGGTCGACCCGGCGGCCGGGTAGAAGATCCCGCACCTGCTGCTCGCTGCAGTCCCGAAGCATGGCCGGCTCCACCTTGTCCACCACCTCGAAGCGTCGACCCGACAGGGAAGCCGCCAGCTGGCGCCTAACCGTCTCGACTTCGGGAAGCTCGGGCACCCGGAGCCCTTCTACATGCTCTCGGGTGCGCTGACACCCAGAAGGTGGAGGCAGCGGTGGATGACCCGCTTCGCCACCAGGCACAAGGCGAGCCGCGAAGCGGCCTTGCTGGGTTGCACCCCGATCACGCGGCAATGCTTGTAGAAGACATGGAAATCCCCCGCCAGTTCTTGCGCGTAGCCGGCTATGCGGTGCGGGGCCCTGCGTTCGGCCGCATCCTGGACCACGGTGGAGAAGCTCTCCAGTCTCTTCACCAGGTCTTTCTCATAGGGAGACTCGAACACGCCCGGTTCGACCGGCACCGCGGCTTCAACGGTACCGGGGATGTTTCGCAGGATACTGGCTATGCGCGCATGTGCATATTGCACGTAGTAGACGGGGTTCTCCTGTGATTGCCGGCGAGCCAGACCGATATCGAGGTCCAGCGTCTGATCGTGGGAGCGCATCACCAAGAAGAAGCGGGCCGCGTCCACTCCGATGGCTTCGATAAGTTCGGCCAGGGTCACCATCTCCCCGCGCCGGGTCGACATCTGTCTGAGCTCGCCTTCCTCCAACAGGTTGACCAACTGCCCGATGATGACCTCGAGCGTGCCCGGCCGGCCGGAGAGGATCTCCACGGCCGCCTTCATACGGGCCACGTAGCCGTGGTGATCCGCTCCCCAGATGTTGATGAGGTGCTCGAAGCCACGCTCCAGCTTGTCCTCGTGATAAGCGATGTCGGCCGCGAAATAGGTCGGTTGCTCGTTGCTGCGGATGAGCACTCGGTCCTTGTCATCGCCTCGAGAAGACGTGCGGAGCCAGATCGCGTCTCCCTCCCGATATGCCTCCCCTTCCGCCAGCAGCCGCTCTATAACCCGTTCGAGGCGGCCGCTCTCGTGCAGGGTAGTCTCGCTGAACCAACGATCGAAAACCACGCCGAAGCCCTCAAGCTCCGTCCTCATCTCCTCGAGCATCAGGGTGCATCCCCGGGCCCGGAAGAAGCCCACCACCTCCTCGATCCCCGGAAGCGCGGGCCACCCGCCTCTCTCCAGCCCGACCCCCGCCGAGAGGACCTCCATCTCCGAACCCGCCGGCGCCTCCGTCCCGGTCTTCCCCAGCCTCGGCGTCGCGGCGCCGCCGGCCACAGCGGCCGCCGCCACGCGGAGCGCCTCTACCCACTGATCTCCCACCTCGGCCTTGACCGCGTCCGCTACATCTGTGACATAGTCCCCCTGGTAGCCGTCGTCGGGCACCGGAAGATCGATACCGAAGGATTGGGCATAGCGGGCTGCGATGCTGCTGCCGAATCTGTCCATCTGGCGCCCGAAGTCGTTGATGTAGAACTCCGTGGAGACATTGAGACCGCTGAAGTCGAGGAGGCGGTGGAGTGCGTCGCCATACGCGGCATAGCGTCCATGACCGACGTGCAGCGGGCCGTTCGGGTTCACGCTGACGAATTCCAGATTGACCCGCGGATGAGAGTGCGCCGGGCCCCCGCCTACCGCATCACCCTGGGCCAGCATCTCCGCTATGGCCGCGACGTAGGCGGCTCTGCTCAGTGTGAAGTTCAGAAAACCCGGGCCGGCGACCTCGATACTGTCGACGAGCCGCGCCAGCTCGTCGTCGGCCAGCAGGCGCGAGCGCATCTCCTCCGCCAGGACCCGAGGCGGCTGCTTGGCCGTCTTGGCCATCTGCATGCAGATGGGGGTGGCATAGTCGCCGTGCGCTTCCTCGCTGGGCCGGGCGAGGTCGCAGGCGGCCAGATCGGTGTAGCCCCGCTCCGCGGCCCAGTCCGAGAGGACCTTCCTCACATGTTCGGCCAGCACCTTCCCCCGTCCCCCTTATTCCGCCGGGGCGGCGGGAGCGGCGATCAGCTCCTCCAGTTTGGTTATCTCCGGAGGGGTCCCGATGGCGATGATCTTGTCGCCGGGATCCAAGGGTAATTTCGGAGACGGGTTGGTGTCGAATACCCCGCTGTGTGTACGGCGCACGGCCAGGATGGTGGCCCCAGTCCGCTCCCGTATGCGCAGGTCCCTGATCGACCGACCGATGGCGCAGCATTGGGCGTTCAGTTCGAACTCCTCCAGCCTGAACTCCAGTTCGCCGCCCCCCGCGACCACCTCTAGATAGTCGCTCACCAGCGGCTTGAGCATCAGCGTGGCCATCCGCTTGCCCCCTATGCCATAGGGCGACACCACGTGATCGGCCCCGGCCCTTTCGAGCTTGCTCTGCGTGTCCTCGGAGCTGGCCCGGGCCACGATCAACAGTCCCGGATTCAGCACTCGAGCGGAAAGCGTCACGAAGATGTTGCCCGCGTCGGATCCCACGGCAGCGATCAGGCCCTTGGCCCGGGTGATGCCGGCTGATTCGAGGACATCGTCCGCCGCAGCGTCTCCGCGGACCACGAGGTACCCCTCCGTCTCCGCCCGGGAGAGGGCCTCCGGATCGTTGTCCACTATCACGAACTTGGCTGCGCTTCCCGCGAATTGCTGGGCCACGGTCTCCCCGACGCGCCCGTAGCCGCAGATGATGTAGTGTCCCTCTAGTTTGTCCACCTGTCGCTTCACCGCCCTTCTCCGGAACACACCCGTGAGCTGGCCCCCGATCACGAACTCCACCATCGCCCCTAGACCGTACAGGATGGTACCCACCCCGCCGAAGATCAGCAGGATGGTGAACACCGAACCCGCTCGTGACAAGGGGTGAACCTCCCCGAATCCCACCGTGAAGATGGTGGTCACGGTCATGTAGAGCGAGTCTAGCAGGCTCCAACCCTCGATCAGCGCGTAGCCGACGGTGCCGATCACGACCACGCCGAGGATCGCCCCCAGCAGGATGAGCCCGGTTTTCAGTTGCTGTCGCATCCCTCTGCCTGTCTTCTCCTCTAATAGTGGTAGGGCTCGCCTCGCTCTATCTTAACCGCTCGGTAGAGTTGCTCCAGGACGATGCACCGAGCCATCTGATGGGGGAACGTGAGCGCCGATAACGACCAGTGCGCCTGTGCGGCTACAAGCACGCTCCGGTCGAGCCCGACGGTGCCTCCCAGTATAAACTGGAAGTGATTCACCCCGTGCAGCTTCTTCGCGGCCAGGAAGTCGCTCCATTCCTTGGACGAGTATTCGCGGCCGCGCCCGTCGACGGCGACGGTGAAGGCGTCCCTTCTCAGGAGAGCGAGCAGCGCCGCTCCCTCGCGAGCCCGCGCCTGCTCGATGGTGAGAGATCGGGGTGCTTCGGAGGTCTCAAGCACTTCCACCTGGACAAATGGGCGTAGAAGGTCCGCGTAGTGCCGCCAGACCGGTTGATAGTGGCGAGCGAGGCGGCCCACACAGACCAGGGTCGCACGCATGATCCGTCAGAGGAACGGCAGTTCGCCGGTGTCATCTTCGTCGAGCGCATCGGGCTGTCGCATACGACGGAAGATGGGATCCTTGAGAACGCTGGGCATGTTCCGCCAAAGGCAGACGTCCGGCTTCAGATAGCGCTGCTTGATCTCGGGAGAACACGCCAAGGTGCAGGTAAGACAGAACTCCTCCTCCACCGAAACCTTCTCCCGACCGGGCCGCTCGCCCTCGTCCACCCGCCTGTATGCTTCGAGAAGAAGGTTCTCCACGTCGACGGAAGGGACCACGCTGAACTGCACCGGCCGCGACGGTACGACGAAGCGAAAGGTGCCGGTGCTCCAGTACATGAGTTGCATGATTTGGTCGGCAGTATGCCGGTTGACGATCTCCACCAGGGCTTCGCGATCGGCCACAGCCGCCTCCAAGAGCGCCGCCAGGACCGGCTGCTCCTCATCCGCCTGGGAGTACCGCATCCAGCACTCCTTGGCCTTGCCCTCGGATAGAGCCCCCGCGCTCACCAACTTCGCGCCCAGCGCCTCGTCGGAGATGGGCATGCTTATTGCGTGGATGCGCCCGTCGGAAAGGTATATAGCCCCGAACTCTTCGAAATCCTGGATCTCGAGGACTCCGGACCTTCGCTGAGAGGCCAGGAATTGAAGGACGCTGAACAGCGGGAATTCACGGATGTTTCCCCAAAGGATCACGGCCAGATTCTAACCCAAAACTCCCCCCAAGTTCTCCCCATCGCCACGGTACAGTCAGGGCGACCGTCGCCGCCGGCGCGCGGAGAAGGCTTGACAGCGCCCGTGTCGGCACTCAAAATACCGAAGACTTGTCGCCATGAGGCGCAGGCAGAACAAGGTCTGTCACGACCACAACTCACCGAGGGGGATGCGAATGCTCCATGAGCCCGCACCAGCAACGCACGGGGTAGACGAGGCGGCTTCCTACAAGAAGCGCCTCGGGCTGTGGATGTTACTCGTCTACGGCATTCTCTACGTCGTCTTCATCATCATCAATGTCGCCTGGCCCAAGGCCATGGGCACCATTGTGGTGTATGGACTCAATCTCGCGATCGTCTACGGCTTCGCGTTGATTGTCATAGCTTTTCTCCTAGCCGTCGTCTACAACTGGCTGTGCACCAGGCACGAGAAGTCGTTCGAGGGTGAGGGGAAAGTCTGATGTACGAAGTCTCCTCCCTAGCCATCGTTATCTTTCTCGTAATCGTCGGTATCGTCCTCTTCGTCTCCTTCTACACAGCGCGCCGAGCGCGTTCAGCCCATGGATACTACGCGGCCGGAGGGCGCATCCACTGGGGCGTCAACGGCATCGCTTTCGCCGGAGACTATCTGTCCGCCGCGTCCTTCCTCGGCATCTGCGGACTGATCGCGGTCTCGGGCTATGACGGTTTTCTCTACTCCATCGGCTATCTGGCCGGTTGGGTGGTCGCCCTGTTCGTAGTAGCGGAGCCGCTCCGGCGTCTCGGCCGGTATACGTTCACCGACGCTCTCGACGCGAAGTTCAACAAGCGCAGCCTCAAGCTCTTTGCGGCGATCGCCACCCTGGTGGTCTCCATCTTCTACCTGATCCCCCAGATGGTGGGGGCGGGTGTCCTCATCGAGCCATTGCTGGGACTCCCCCAGTGGGTGGGCGTGGTCTTGGTGGGCGCCATCGTCATCACCATCGTGGCCACAGCCGGGATGACCTCCACGACCTACGTGCAGTTCATCAAGGGGGCGCTCCTGATCGTTTTCGTCTTCGTCATCGTGGTCGCGCTGTGTGTACGCGGTTTCTCGACCGAGCCCGATCAGGGAGGCAGAGTCCCCTTCTATCACTACAGGACGATCACCGCGACCGAGACCAACGGCACCATTGTCCCGGATGATACGGCCTACCAGACGGTGGGCACGCACGAGGTGACGGTCAAGGACAAGACCACCACCTTCGTCGAGCTGGACAACAGCGGCGTCATGAGTTGGTGGAAGGTCACGAGCACTTCTTCGGGATTGGAGCTCCACGAGACTCAGGACATAGTCGTCAAGGAAGACGGCACCAAACTGATCAACGGCCTCCCCGAGTCCGATGACAACCAGTTGAGGCAGGTCAGCCACGCGAGCCTGATCGCCGGCGAGACGATCACGGACGGCGGTGCCGTGAATCCCTTCAAGTTCCTCGCCCTTATCGGTGACCCGGACACGGTCATCAACCTGTGGAAGTCGGCGTCCTTCCAGGACGGAGGGGACCATGTGTCCATCTACTATTCAGTGGAGGTCTCGGGAGACACGGTGGTCAGGCCAGGGCAGTCCTTCAAGCTCGAGGGGTCCTTCACCGACCGGATCGACTTCATCTCCCTGATGATCGCGCTGTTCCTGGGGACGGCCGCTCTGCCGCACATCCTCATCCGTTACTACACCGTGCCCAGCCAGAGAGCCGCGCGCAAGTCGACGGTGGTCGCCATCGCCGCGATCGGGTTCTTCTACATACTGACGCTGTTCATGGGGCTCGGCGCGATGACCAGCAACACCGTCAACCCGCTCGACAACAACATGTCGGCCCCGCTACTGGCCCGCTCCTTCGGCACCTTCTTGTTCGCCATGATCTCCGCCATCGCTTTCGCCACCGTCCTCGGGACCGTGAGCGGCCTCATCATCGCGGCCTCCGGGGCCGTGGCGCACGACCTCATGGACCGGTTCGGCGGCCTGATCAAGAACGAGAGGCAGAAGGTCGTCGCCGGCCGGGTCGCGGCGTTCGCCGTGGGCGCCATCGCCATCCTCCTCGGCATCGCCTTCCAGGGCGTCAACGTGTCGTTCCTGGTGGGTCTGGCCTTTGCGGTTGCCGCTTCGGCCAACCTGCCCTGCATCATCATGATGCTGTTCTGGAAACGAACTACGTCCAAGGGGATGGTGGCGTCGATCATCGTCGGTATCGTGGCCTCCGTAGGGCTCATCGTGTTCTCGCCTACCGCGTGGGAACTCTACGGGCTCACTCCCGCCGACGCGCCGTTCCCCCTGAAGAACCCGGGTATCATCTCCATCCCGCTCAGCTTCATCGCCATCTACGTGGTGTCCAAGCTCACCAAGCCCGACATGATGGACGAACAGAGCGTGGGTCGGCACGCCCCCGACCCGGGGCCTCAGCAGGTCCCGGCGGAGGCGACACCGGCCGAATAACCTAGGCACCTATCGTCCGTACGAAGAAGCCGCCGGATGCGGGTCCGCATCCGGCGGCTTCTCGCTTTGCCCGGCCTTACGGTCTCGACCGCCGGTCTAGAAGGCGTCCTTCGGACTGAGCGGGTACCCCGTATAGCCGGCGCTGGCATAGTAGACCGCCCGATCGAAGAACCTGCCCAACTCGCGGCTAAGATCCAGTGCCCTCTGCAGGTCCATAGCCGATTCCCACACCCCGTGAGTGCGCGCCGAGATCCAGATCTCCCGCTTCAAGAGCAGGATGGCGCTTATCAGCTCGGGAAGGGGTAGACCCTGGGCGGCTCTCGTAGCTCCCAGCCGGTGGAAGAACTCACCGATATCGGCCTCGGTGGGCTTACCGGTGAAGTACTCGTCCACCTGGGTGAGGGCGAACTCACTTGCGTTGATCAGTTCGGTGTCGGATACCACTCCGTAAGAGGGGGTCTGCGGACTTCGACGCAGACTTTCCAGCCAGAGAGTGGCTATCTCTTCCCCGAAATCCTGCACGAAACCCTTCGATAGATGGCTGATCGGGCCCAGTGGCAGCAGAATCCGCTTGTAGGCCTCGTTGAGGATCTGAGCACAGGCGGCGTAGACGGCGGCAAGTCCGGTGATGATGCCTTCGTAGCCGGCGATCTTGCCCCAGACCGCACCCCCTCCGAAATCACGGATGGCGAGAAGGAAGAAGAGTATGACGAGGAGGCCGAAGACTACCTGCAAGGCGCGATTCAGCTTGAGGGTACCGACGAACATGTATGCTGTGAAAAGGCCCCAGAACACGAAGTACCAGGCCAGAGCGGTCTCGCTCGGAGCCGCGGCCGCAGCCGTGTCGGGAAAGATCGA
>CAZCCL010000115.1:0-8448 GCA_964497095.1 uncultured Gaiellales bacterium
GTCAGATGAATTATCTGCGGCGTAATAGATTGTGTGTTCGCATGGGCGCGAGCCGTCGAGCCCAATCAGCAATCCCACCCCGCTCTGGCCATCCGTCCCCTCAATATCCGGCGAAGACCCAGACTCTTCGCGCAGCCACACATCCAGGAACGTGTGGCCCACGAGAAGTGCGACCAGATTGCTGACCAAGCTCGCGCTTGTTCTGGTATCCAGCCCCGCCCTGAAGAGCATCTTCATAAGAACATTAGCTCTCTTTTTCGCGACCGGGGAATAAGCGAGATCACGGACCAGCAGCGGAGCAGCATGGGGGTGCGCCTGAATGAAATCATGGAGTTGTATGAAAGTGCCCTTCACCTGCTCCGTCCAGTCTCCCGCGTCCGGCGGGCGCCCCAACCGGCGGTAGAGGAACTCGGCCACGCCGGTCAGCAGTTCCTCCTTGCTGTCGAAATGGTAATAGAGTGAACTAGCCTTGACACCCAAGGCGCTCGCCAGGGCCCGCATGCTCACCGATTCGAGGCCGGTCGAGTCGATGGTTTCGAGAGCGACCTCGCAGATGCGATCCCGGGTCAACCGCTCTTTGCCGCTTCGCCCATTTCCTCCGCCCAAAACGCCCTCCAAACCGATTTGACATCGTCGTCTAACATCGTTAGACTGGCCGCCGACTGACATTTGTCGGTCTTTGGAGGCAGACGACTTCTGCCTTGCGACACACCAGCAGGCGTTATTGCAGATACAGAGCGATAGGAGCCATTGTGCGCTTCCTTCTGCCCTGCATACCCGGGACGATCGCGGCAGCTGGCACATTTGCCAACCCGCCAAGAACAATATTCTCGACTGAATGTCATTTTCCCTGGGGGAACCGCAAATATTGATAGGAGTCTTTGTAGTTGGTAGCGAGTGAGTCGATTCTCATGCACCTTCTGACTCCTGACGCGGTTGCGCAGGAACGCGCTCCTCCCGACCCTTCAACACAGGAAGAGAGGGGCCCAAGCATTCGCTGGAAGCTGGCCCCTCGTCGGGGAGACTCACCGTCTCCCCCGAATCAGGTTGCCCGGCGGCATCCCAATTCGTACCTTCCTAGTACCTCGTCAAGGGTCGGTTCAAAACCTCGACCCGACGATTCGAGGGTGCGCCTGTCGGGTGACCGCTGCCGCTATCAGCGGTCACCCGACAGGCTACGGAAAGGGCACCACCTCGCCGGCCCACCTGAACCTCGATCCGAACCGTCAAACGATATCCGAGACCCTGACGCAATCCATAGAGGAGAGATGGAGAAGTGCGAAGACTAATAGCGATACTGTCACTTGCCACGTTTCTGGTCGGCATACTGACACTAACGGGTAGTTCGTCATCCTACGCGGCCAGCAGCCTCCCCCCTGAAGCATCGACAGACGTCAAGACGGCAAGAGTCATTGCCGGTTCAGACAGGTACGAGACCGCCGTGCTAGTGTCCCAAGCTGGGTTCCCTCAGGGAGCGCCGACTGTGGTGATAGCCAGGGGCGACGACTTTGCGGACGCGCTCTGCAGTGCTCCACTAGCATACGCGTACGGCGGCCCTCTACTTCTGACGCGGAAGAGCGGCCTCCCCGAGACCGTCATGTCCGAACTCCGTCGCCTGAGTCCGTCCCAAGTCTTCCTCATCGGGATCGGAGATGGGTCGTCACCCCTGTTGACACAAATCAAGAACGTAGTCGGGCCCCAAAGTGTGACCACGCTGATAGGAAAAGACCGCTATGAGACGGCAGCCCTGGTGGCGGACCAGATCTCGGCCAAAACTGGCCCCCCAGATAGGGTGGTGATTGCGCCGGGAGATAGTTTCGCTGATGCCTTGGCTGTTGGACCACTGGCTTCGTTGAACCATTGGCCAATACTCTACACGCCCCAGCATGGGGAACTCCCTCAAATCACCCGGCACGAGCTCATGAAGCTCGGGGTTGACTCAGCTCTCGAGATAGGTACGTACGCCCATGTCGACCTTCCGAATGTGGTGAGAAAGGTGGGAGTCGACCGCTACGACACCTGCGCCCTGATCGCCGACTACGCGCTGGGCCAAGGACTCTCGGCCACCCACGTGGCCTTCGCTAGGGGCGATAGCTTTCCAGATGGTCTGAGCGCGGCCCCATATCTTGCGTCGGACAAGGGACTTCTGCTTCTGACCAACACCACCGGGGTTCCCGCCCCCATCGAAGAATTCCTCGCGCCCAGGGCGGCCGGTATCCGCACGCTTGAAGCGATTGGCCTCGCTACGGTTCCAACTGGTTCTTGGGCATTACTCTCTCAAACCCCGAGCCCTTCCTTATCCAACCAAGATGACAAACAGCCCAACCCAGAAACCCCCTTGGTCGTACCCCCCAGTTCCACAACAACCACGACTCAGCCGAGTTCTATCGATGTCGTCGTTGATGCCCCGACGAGCTCCACGGCTCCTCCTCCGGCCACCACGACGTCTTCGACTTCCCCGCAAGTATCAACCACCAGGACTACACTCCCCGTCACGCCCACGAGTGCTTTGCCGCCTTCGTCAAACGTCTCTTTGCCTATCCAATCACCAGCGACCGTAAGTCCATTCGTGCTCCGTTCGGGCCTGACGTACAACGGCCTGACTGTTGACGCCGTTGGCCGCACCTACGGCATCTACGGTGATGGCCTGAGCGGCACGGTGGTCAAGAATGTCACCATCAACGGTGGCGACTTCGGTTTCAAATTGGGAGGCGGGCCAGTGAGCAAGTCCGTCTCCGTTGACGGACTGACGATCAAGGATGCTCGCACCGGCGTTTACATCGACACCGTACAGAGTTCCACCTTCGCCGACCTGAACGTGAGTTCCCCGCGCGACTCCCGCAGCAATCAGTACCACGCGCTCTACCTGGAGAGCAACCTAGCAGGTATCACTATCAAAGACAGTGTGTTCCGCGGTGGTTCAGGGTTCGTGGTCCAGCTCTGGAGCGAGGGTGGACAGTCGCGTGACATCACCTTTGAGAACGTCACCTTCGATGCTAGGTCAGGCACGAATTGCCTGGTGATCGGGCCGAAGTTCGACAACATCCGCTTCCGTAACTGCACGTTCTACGGCAATGCAGACAGCGTCTT
The DNA here is from genome assembly GCA_964497095.1 of uncultured Gaiellales bacterium. Taxonomy (GTDB): domain Bacteria; phylum Actinomycetota; class Thermoleophilia; order RBG-16-64-13; family RBG-16-64-13; genus CAVPLM01. The sequence goes on from CAZCCL010000115.1 coordinate 3,091, forward strand.
CTTCTTCCTCGGCGGTTCCAACATCGTCATCAGCGACTTCGTAGCCTTCGGAGGCGACCGCCTCATTGAGGGCCATGCCGACAGCGTTCTGCTTCAGAACGGCGTCTACCACGGCAGCACTATTGGGACGGCTAACGGTGTGACCTTGCAGAACGTAATCAGGGAACCCTAAACGGAGGCCTAGGCGGAAGTTTTTCGCCCCTCCGAGTCCGAATCCCGCGCCATCACTGCGCTCGTGACGCTGCGGACGGGCGACGCTTTGGCTACGGGCGGATCTTGAGCAGCTCGAAGGCCCGCTCCTGGAGGGGGTTCACCTTGGTGAGCTGGGTGAAGGTGTGCCCACCGGGTTCTATGCGCACCTGGTTGCGGCAGAGGGTGCCGAGCTCCGCCAGGAGGTCGCAGAAAGACTGGGCAGAGAAGCCGTCCGCGGTCAGTTTGGAGCCCGCCTTGGCCTTCCCCGCGGGCGAACGCTGGGCCGGGGCCACCGGGTCTGTGGGCGCGAGGGGGGTGTCGTCCGTGAACAGGAGGGGCGCCAGGCGCTCTTTTAGCTCGAAGGCCACGTAGTAGGCGAGCAGGCAGAGGAACACGTGGGCGCGCACGCGCTCCTCCAGGTGATGGTAGATGGGCCGGATCAGAAGCTCGGAGGACTTCATGGTGCGAAAGGCGCGCTCGGCCCCCTTCAGCTGCTTGTAGGCCCTGACCACCGCCCGGGCCCCGAGCTCCTCCCGCCCGCAGGTGGTGCGCAGCACATAGAGGCCGTCAAGGGCCGCCTCCTTTTCGATCTCGTCCTTGGTGCGCTCAAAGGAGAAGGCCCCGTCCCCGATCCGAAGCCGGAAGTGCTTGGCCACCCGGTACTTGTTGGAGACGCGCCCCACCCGCTCGCCGATCTGGCCCGCATCTGCGTGGCGAAGCCGCCCCCGTGGGTTCTCGACCATGGCTCTCACCTTGCCCAGTTCGGCCTCGGTGGCTCGGAGCAGGTCTTCGCGCTTACGCCGCCGCTCGAGGGCCACCTGGGGGTTGCGGCAGACGACCAGGCGCTCGCCGGGGAAGGCATCGGCGATGATCTCGGCCAGGTTGGTCTGGTCAAAGAGGGCGAGCTGCAGCTCGCCGGAGGCCGCGAGCGCCTTCAGCTGGGGGGCCCGGAGCGCGCTTATGAAGCCCACCCCTTGCTCTTTTAGAGTCTGGGCGTGGCTTTCGGTGATCATGCCCCGGTCGCCCACGAAGATGACCCGCTCGATCCCGAAGCGCGCCGTCACCGAGGCCACCGCGGGAGGGAGCGTCTCGTGGTCTTGGCTGTTACCGGGGAAGACCTCCACCGCCACCGGCCGCCCCTCCGGTGAGCAGACCAGGCCGTAGGTGATCTGGAGCGTGCCCGTGCGGCCGTCCCGGGAGTACCCCCGGGCCGCCAGCGGGCAGGAGCATCCCTCGAAGTAGCTGGAAGAGAGGTCGTAGAGCACGAAGCCGCCGGGGGCAAGGTGACGGCGGGCCAGGGCCCGCTCGATGCGCTCTTGGCGAGTAAGCAGCCAGTCCATGGCCCCCAGAAGCTCCGCCTCCCCCACCTCGCCCAGGGCCAGCTCCTCGGCCAGGGTGGTCTGAAAGAAGCGCCTGGTGGCCGAGAGCTTGGATCCCGGGGCCAGGAGGCGCTGGCAGACAAGAGCCACCGCCAGATCCCGTTCCCGCGAGGGCTCCCGGGAGATGAGCCGCTCCAGGTCAAGGGCGCGCACGGTCCCGAGCACGGCGGCCACCTGACCGTGGGGTAGGGAGCGCTCCACCCAGAAACGGTCCTCCGCCCGGACCAAGGTCTCACCGGAGAGCACCCGACGCACCGCCTCGATGGCCGCCTCGGGCAGGTGGGAGAGGTTACCCAGGTTCTCATGCCGGACCCGCCCCCCCTCCCGGTAGGAGCGGCGCAAGAGGTAGGAGGTGTAGATGCGTCCCCCCGGCCCCTTCGTCCTTATTGTGGCTACGTGAACTGATCCACCGCGCTTTGGCATACCTACATCATAAAGCACATACCCGCATACTGCAAGCTATACTTTGGCTACACCAAACCACGACAAGAGAGCCCGATCCGGCACCAGCAGCGGGATCGGGCTTCATTTAGGGCAAAAACTTCGGCCTAGAGGGGAATGGCAATTCGGAACGCCGGGCTTGTTCGCTAACTCGATGGCGCACAGGAAGGTATGAGGGCTGGAGTTCTCCAATGGGCTAGCACGAGAATCATCGTAACTCCTACCCTTTTTCACGCCTGAGGCGAGGAGAGATTCTGGGGCCCCTTTGGGCGAACGTCGACCTCGAACGTCGTTTTGCCTGCAAACCGATAGATCGATAGAATGCCGGAGGCGGGACTCGAACCCGCACGGGCATAGCCCTACGGTGTTTAAGACCGTTGCGTCTGCCATTCCGCCACTCCGGCGATCAGCCGGCTCTGCCCGTGACTCTCAGGGTCGCGCGCAAAGACAACGGTTACCTTAGCACGCACAACTGAGAATCAGACCGCGCCGACGGTCAGCTGTCGCAACCACGCGACTCCGCTAGCCGTTAGACCGCGTGGCCATATGCAGGACGACCTTCAGAAACCGCGGCAGGATGATGGGGGCAGCTGATGGCTCACCCGTCTTCCCGAGACGAGAGCCGGGCGCACGCGCCGTCGTTGCACCACATCTCGTCCGCTGGAGGTAGAAATCGCGCCCAGGTTCGCCGGGCTGGGCCGACATGGCACGAGGTCTCGTCCGATTCACCGTGAAGCCATCCGGACACCACCGCGAGCAAGGCGGCCGCATAGGCATGCAGACAGGAAGCCCTCTCCGGTCCTGACGGCCCCCCTATTCCCGCATCAAAACGGTTTCGGACGGGCTGTTTCCCCGCCAAGACGGCCCGGCGCAGCTTATACCATTCCGTGATCTCCTCCAGAGTCCGGCGAGCCTCCTCATCGGTCCTTGCCCACGCTCTGAACTCCCGCACCGCACCGGCTGCTTCCGCCCGGCTCACGGCTGCCGCCATGGTCGGACAGGTCAGATACAGCAGCGTGGGGTTCGGGGCCCCATCGACCAAGGGTGCGGTCTCGATGACTGCGGGATAGCCAAAGGGACAATGCACCGCGACGCCGGCGATGTCACGCGGAGGACGCCCGAGCTGTCCCGCGACCACAGCCAAATCTCCCGGGCTGACCCGCCCGACGACTTCATCTTCGCGCGTCCGAAGATTCAAGGCGTCTGGGCGATACCCTGGGCTGGGGTGTTGGTCGCCGTGATCTGGTCCCTCATGAGCTCCGCGCAAAGCGTCGCCGACACGCTGATACCTGTCGCGACGCCGGCCTTGGCGAGACCGGTATCGTTGGCTGATGTCGTGGCCTCTCTCATCGGCAGGACCGTCCTTGCGGAGGAAGCGCTTGCCGAAGCACTCGTCGAGACCGGTGCGGTCGACGTCGTGGACGCGGGTACTGTTATCGGCAGCAGCCTGAACGGGGGAGAATCTCCCGCGCCCTCGTCGCCAAGCAGTGAGGCCCCAGCTGTCGCGCCGATGATCGCAATGACCAGGGCAACCACCATAAGTACCACCACCGCGGCAATTCGCGATCGGCGTTCCCTTCGAGGGCGCGTGCGTTCGGGACGTTCGCGATAGGCCGCCGCACGCGCTTCGTTCTCGTCCACACCCTGTTCGTACCCAGGGCCGTTGACGGTTCGCCTAGCAGTCGTCGGCGGACGCGTATTCTCTGGGTTCTCCCGAACGTCGCGGCGAGTACGCGTGCCTGGGTCACCCCGCGCGCCACGTTCATTCCGAGTGTCGTGATGGTCCCGCACGTCAGAAGAGCCCCGCGATAGCCGCGACGATGCGTTCCAGGAGTCCGGCTTCGTCGGCCCTATCGATTCCTGACCTCTCTGCCCCCGGCACCGCCGCTCCGACCCCACAGCCTGTCACAGCATCCGCGCCGGGCACGCCCGCGCCGACTCCCGCACTGGGGGTCCGCCCCTGCCCCTCGACCTCTCCGACCGTCGAAGCCGCGGATCCAGCCCCAGCGGCTTCGCCAGCAACCCCTCCGGTCTCCTGGCCGGCCCTTCGCGTGGTCTCGCCCATGTCGCCTGCGGAGGTCTCATCGCCGGCACCCGCGTTGGCGAGCACCGGCCCACCTGCAGACTGGGCAACGATGTACAGTTCCTCGTCTGGCCGCGCGTAGGTCAATTCGTCTCGCGCAAGGCCCTCGAGATAGCCGGCCTCGCTGAGCTTGGCCAACTGGGCCTGTAGTGCGCCCTTCTGTTCCTCCAGCCCCGCCACCTCTTCGGCGACCCTCTCGAAACGAGCACGCGCATCTAGGTACTGGCGCAAGGGACCGTAGTTCGCCGCCGCACCGACAGCCACCAGGAGAAGGAAGAAGCCCAGCAGTAGCAGCCTACGACGGGCAACGCAGCGCGAACGCCGGGAGTCGGCTGATGTCGCGTCGCCGGACAGTGCCGGCGCTGTTTGCGCACTAGCATTGCTCATCGTTCTTTTTCTATTCGCCCCCGCTGCGGGACTGTCCTCTGCACCGGGTGCCGGCTTCTCTCACCATGCTTCGATTCTCACGTCTCTTCGGACTGCCCGTTCCTCTCAGCTGGTCGGAATGCGTCGTTCACTCGGCTCTTCCCGCGCCCGCTCGGATGCGGCGCTCCGTATGCGCAGCTTTGGTCCACCGGTCGAGCGTCAGCTGCCGGCTGTGCGTCCTTCCTAAGGCTCAGCACCAGCTATTTGCTCGTACGCCGCCCGAACGCCGCCCTTCCGGGATAGGAGGCCAGGTCTCCGAGCTGTTCCTCGATGCGCAGAAGTTGGTTGTACTTGGCGGTCCGCTCGCCCCGACAGGGGGCACCGGTCTTAATCTGGCCGGCGTTCGTCGCCACCACCAGATCGGCTATGGTGCTGTCCTCGGTCTCCCCGGAACGGTGGCTGACCACCGCTGTGTAGCCTGCCCGATGAGCCATGGAAATGGCCTCCAGCGTCTCGGTGAGTGTCCCGATCTGATTGAGCTTGATGAGGATGCTGTTGGCCACCCCCCGTTCGATCCCCATCGCCAGCCGGTCCACGTTCGTCACGAACAGGTCGTCGCCGACCAGTTGCACGGAATCGTCGACCAGCTTCGTCAGAGCCGCCCATCCCTCCCAATCTTCCTCGGCCATACCGTCCTCGACGCTGACGATGGGATAGCGCTTACAGAGATCTGCATAATATGCAGCCATCTCTTCGGGCTTGAGCGCCCGTCCTTCGCTCGCCAGAAGATAAGCGCCCTGCGACACATCGAAGAACTCACTGGCAGCTGGATCGAGAGCGATGGCGATATCTGTCCCCGGTTCGTAGCCCGCCTTCTCCACGGACTCCAGGATCACC
>CAZCCL010000116.1:0-8391 GCA_964497095.1 uncultured Gaiellales bacterium
GATGAAGTTCGCCATGGGGACACTTTTGCCTCGTACTTTCAACTCAGGACACTAGAAGAAGGGGCGAAATGCGCGGCTGTATCAGCGCGGTCCCCCCGACAGATAGCGTGATCTCCCACAGACCAATTGTTTCCTCGTGAGCATATTCTTTTCCTAGTCGAGAAGGTCAAAGCTACATGGACTAGCGTAACAGTAGAAACTTCGCCTCTTGACACATTTCTTTCTACACTATATGGTTGTATTGCGCCTTGTTTGGAGGCGTGTGCACGACGGGTCGGCGAGCGACTCGAAGTGGCGCAGTAACCCGATAAAGGCAAACCCGTCGTGAGGCGGGGACGCAAAGCCATCGGCCCACGGAGTCTACGGGCGGCTGGGTTGCCGGGAACGGCACTCGGCTGTCCTTTCTTTTTGGCTCGAGACTGGGAGTCGAGACCACTGGCCTTTCGACTTGTCCCGCCCGAGAAGGGAGGTGCGTCTGGCTCTTGGGTCGACTGTTATGAGTACTGTTGCGACCTTTGCGGCCGTTACAGTCCGCCAATACATGGCCATCTACCATGCTGACACGAGGCTTTCCGTGTAGTAGATGGTGACAAGAAAGGGAGGAACAAATGAAGAAGAGGTATCTCATTGCCCTCATCGTTGTCGTCGCAATAGGAATCATGGTCGGGGGCGCAGTCGGAACCGGCGCCTGGTTCACCGACACGGACTCAATCGCAGGGAACACTCTCGCTGCCGGCAAGCTCCAGATCGACCTTAGGGCGGGCGGTGGTGGTGCCGTCGTCCCGCTGGAAGTATCCGGCATGTTCCCGGCTGGATCTAGTGATCCAGGCGCCTGGGTCCCGGCCGACCAGACCTTTGTTCTTGCAGCCTACAACGACAAGTGGCCGGAGGACGGAATCACCCCGCTGCCCCTCAAATACCAGCTCTCGTTTGCGAACGTCTCTGCGTCGGGCGGAACCGGAGGTGTACAGCTGCAGAATAAGCTCTGGGTGCATCTCGACGGCTGGTATGCCGGTATGGCCACCGGCGCCTGGGTTCCTGTCTATGAGGGCTTGTTCAATGACTTTCTCGTGCAGTCGACGGTGAACGGTGAGAGCAGCTCGCACAACTATGGCATTCTCGAACCCAACCACACCAGCCTCTATCGGTTCTCTTTCCGGCTGGACCCGAGCGCTGGCAACAACTATCAGGGTGCAGGGGTTGAGTTCGACGTGAAGATCGACGCCTACCAGCCCAATGATCCCGTCTTCTAAGGCCTACTGAAGACGACTGCAAGGCATGTGAGCGGACTGGGATAGTTGAGATGCGAAGGCCACTGACCTACCTGGGCTACGGCGGAGGCATGGGCGCCGTCGGGCACTGGGCGTACGTCGCTCTCTCCAATCAGGAGTGGGAGGAGCCGAGCCCCGAGCTGGCTCCTCCCACTCCTCCCTCTCCGATGTCGACACAGGGCCCGCGATCGGGGCCAACGCGGGGGAGATGGTGGAAGCTCTTCTCACGCGTGACCACAGTGTTGCTTGTCCTGATCCTATGTTTCGGTCTGTTTCTTGGGTATGGACTTCTGAACAACCGCTGGTATCACGTTTTGGCCGTAGAGGGCGGCTCGATGGAGCCGACGATCAGCTGGGGTGACCTCATCGTCATCACGAAGCCTCCCAAAGAGCTGAAGCCGGGCATGATCGTGACCATGCAGGTCAAAGATAAGATCGTAACCCATCGGGTGCTCCAAGTGGACCCACTGGTGACCGAAGGCGATGCCAATGGCACTCCGGACACGTGGAAACCGGAAGACGTGCGAGTTGTGGGTGTGGTCCGGTTCTGGGTACCGAAGCTGGGCCGACTGCTGGACAACGTGCGTCTCGCCGGGTTGGAGTCCAACGCTTGGTTTCGTGACAGCGAATGGGTGTCTGGCGAGGTAAGTGCAGGCCAGTGGGAGATTGCAGAAGAAGCGACAGGGACGGCCGCTGCGGACGAAGATTCACCTCCGGTTAGCGCGGAACTCGTCGACTCGGGCGAGCCGCCGCCACCCTCAGACGCTGCAGTGCCACCTAGTACGGAGGCGACAACCTCAGCGACGACTGAGACCGCTCTCGATTCCGTCGAGCCGTCTCCGCATACTCCGCGGCCCAACGTCGAAAAAGACGGCACCGAAACGACACTTCAAGCGGAAGACCCCATGCCAGCCGCGCCTGCCGAGAATCAGGACATGTCTTCGACTCCCTGATCGGCCGCTTCCAATACGGCGACTGTGTATCGGCCTCCCGAGAACCCCTTCCCAGCGCGGGCACCACGTAGACGTCACAGACTCGTGACCTGAAGGTCGCGGGTTCGAATCCTGCCCCTTGGGCCGCGGGCGCAACGCTCGATTCTAGATACAGGCTTTGTTCGACAGAGACGGAGGTCCTTCGGGGCCTCCGTCTCTGTCCCCCTTCGGAAGCTTCCGAGCTCGGTGATGGAGGCTTTCCTATTCGCTAATGCACTGACTCGTGGCTGCCGATTGTGTGAGCAGAAGGCTCTGGCTGGACGGCGTCCCCGGAGCCTTTGCCGTTTGCGCGTTCGGCCGGTGAGAGCTCGGGGTTTGTTGACCGCCAGAAGAGCGGTACAGTGGAAGCACGGGGGCTGTGGCGGGTTTGAGGTGAGCTGGGGAGGCAGTGGGTATGAAGCGAGTAGCGCTGACACTAGCCGCGTTCCTCCTGGTTGCCGCAGCGGTTCTCATCGGTTGTCGGTCTTCCGTAGACGAGGCCCCCTCCAGTATCCCCGCGACCGCGGCTGAGCCGACAGTCACCACGACAACAGTTGCGCCGGCACCGCCGGAGACTCCATCCTCGGGCCACCACCCCGACACCACAGCGGCTGGTTCGACCGCTGCCAACGCCGCAGCCACGGCCAATAGCGGGTATCAAGGCACACGCGACAACCCCATCCCCCTCGGGCAGGAGGCCCAGGTCGGGCCGTGGAAGGTCAAAGTGCTGGAGGTGACGCTGGACGCCGACGAGATCGTCTACAACCACAGCGAATTCAACGAGGCGCCTCAGGCCGGCGGCCAATACGTGCTCATCAAGGTCGAGGCCACGCGCACCGGTGAGGAGGCCGCCGCGTTTTGGGTGGACACCTACTACGAGTTCATCGGGGGTGGGGACAACACGTTCGAGGTGGGATACGCAGACATACCGGACCCGATCTCCGAAACCGGCGAGGCCGATCCGGGCGCATCCATATCGGGTAACCTGGTCTTCGAGGTATCTTCCGCCCAAGTCGCCGGCGGCACGCTACGCCTCAGCGAGGCGTTCTCGTTTGAAGATGTGGAAGTGTTCTTCGCCGTAGACTAAGTTGGTGAGCGAGGCTACCACGCGGGTGAGCCGTCCTCCGCCCACTCGCCGTCCTCGAATTCCTCTTCTGCCTCCTCTGCCTCTTCTTCCTCGTATTCCTCCTCTATCAGGACGGACTCGTACTCTCCGCACCAGTCCTCGCCGTCCGTTGCGAGCCATAGCGCCCTCAGTTCGCCGCTGCCTTTCTCGCGGTTGTCCACGATCGGCAGTGGCGCATGTCTCCTACAGAGGTGGGTCTCCTCGGCCCAGAAACGACAACTAGCGCAGACCTCCGCCTCACTCACCCTTGCCTCCTGCAGGTAGGTTCTCCTCGACTGTCGGACGTTATCGTACTAGGTGCCGCCTCTGCAACCAAGGCTTGTCGGTGTTTCAGCGACGGTCTTGAGTAAGCGCGGGGGCCGACACTAGTCGGCGCCCGAAGTCCGCGTCATGCTACCTTTGGGCGGTGCTGGCAAAGAGAGGCATCAGGAGAAAGTGGAGGTGGAGCTGGAAGTGGAGACGACATGAAAGCGCGGTCCAACGCCGGTTTCCGCGGCCGGTGTCTGATGGCCGTGGTCGGACTGGCCATGCTCGCTCTTGCGATCGGGGCACCACCGGCCCAGGCGGCGAGCGCCGGTCAGCCGGCCTACGACTTTCACGGCACGACCGTGGGCGGGCAGCAGGTCTCCTTGGCTTCATACGCCGGGAAGCCACTCGTACTCGTTCTCTGGGCCAGTTGGTGACCGCACTGTCGGGATAAGCTTCCCGAACTCGATAGGTTCTATCGAGAACATAGCGTAGACTACGGATTCCTCGTCATCACCTTGAAGGGTGCAGAGACTGCGGTCCGTCAATTCGTACAGGACCAGGGATACGACTTTGCGATTCTTGTCGATCCAGACAACTCGATCTGGGAAGGCTTCGGCATCGAATCCGCCACCACCACGGTCTTCATCGACCCCTATGGGAGGATCGGCAATGTCGAACCGGGGGCGATGGCGGCAGATGACATGGCTTCTATCGCGCACGAGCTGATTGGTCTTCGCTTCTCGGACGTGCCCGCGGACCATCCCTACGCACACGCCATCGACGAGCTGGCTTCCCGCGGCATCGTCAGGGGCTTCGGCAACGGCACCTTCGGCCCGGACGCCCTGGTAACGCGTCAGCAGTTCGCGAAGATGATCGTCAGAAGCCTCGACCTTCCGGTCTGGGGGAATGAGACCAGCCCCTTTGTGGATGTGCCGAGAGGACTCGATCCCACCGATCCGTTCTATCCCGACAAATATGTGGCGGTGTGCTACAAACTGGGCATTACCGAGGGTAAGACGCCGACTACTTTTGCCCCTATCGATCACCTCTCCCGAGCGCAACTGCTCACATTCGTGGCCCGGGCGGTGGACCTTCCCGATCCGCCGGCCGACTACTCCCCGCCGTTCACACCCTTCCTACCCGTCCATTACTCGAACGCCCGCAAGGCCGCGTATGCCGGGTTGCTCGATGGATGGGAGGGGGTGGGTCCGAGCTTCGACTTCTATTCTCCCGCGACCCGCGGAGAGGTGTGCTTGGTGCTCTACAACATGCTTCGGAGGTGAAGTGCGGCCGGAGGTCTGTGTCATCGCATCTAGGCTTCCCTCACCCCTCCGGCGCAAACGGCCTCTCGATGACCTCGATTTCGGCGTCCATCTCGAACTGGCCCAAAGGAGCAATCGGCAGGCCCCAGAGCTTCATGCCCTCCGTGATGGCATCGACGTCGCGGGCTTCCAGGCGGGCCTTCCATGATTCGTAGTCGGTGTTCCCAAGCTGAGGAGGGATCTCTTTGTCGAGATCCGCATCTGACCTGGGCGCGACGCCCATCGCCCGGTCCCACTCGTGCATGATGTCGTAGGCATTCATAGCTCCTCCTTGGATTGGACGCTTCCAGAGTAGCGCGAATGGAGTGGAGATGGTGACCATCAAAAACCACGGCGCCTGACGCCTGGGAACTGACCTGGGAAGTCCGCGGCCGCCTTTCTTTACATGATGTACAGACGGGCCTGGCGGGGCCGCGCTCTCCTGGAGGCATACCGGCCCATGTTGGCGGGTCAATGGGGCACCTTCCAGCTCTGCAGAAGGGTTAAGAAATATCCCTCAGGGGATGGTATAAGTGTTAGTAAAATTACGGTCATTACCAGGGGAAATATTTCGTGGCGGCTGACAAGATTACTTTCACTCACGGGGGGAAAATCTACGCACTGACCAAGGGACAGGTGGTCCAGTCACTGATCGGTGTCTCCCCGGAACCGATACGCACTCATTGGGTGGACGTCAATGGGACACGCTATCCGGTCAAGCAGGTGTTTGCACGGGCGACCAAGTTTGACCGCTTGGATTTCGCCACCAACCAGGCGCGGAACCATCTGAGACGACTGGGATTCGTGGTAGGAAGGGCCGACGCTCAGGCCTTTGATTGGGAAGAGCTCGTCCGGGAGAAATCGACCCCGAAGGAGAAGGGCTAGTCGATCCGCGACTCCGTTGCGGCCCACGCCGCGCGCGAGTGCGCTCAGCTTTTCCCCTCACGCTGGAGCCTGATGTTAAGCTGATGGTAGTCGGCGACGGTCGGAGACGATTCCGATCTGGCCACTGTTCTGTTTTGGGAGCATCCAATCCCATCGATCCGAAAGGAGAACGACGATGTCGGACGACCTAGCCGCTGACAAGTCGGCGATCCGAGAGACGGTCGAGAACTGGGTCGTCTGGCGGGACGCCGCGGACTGGGAGCGTTTCGCTACTGTCTGGCACGCTGAGGGGTGGATGACGGCCACGTGGTTCCAGGGCTCCTTCGAGGACTTCATCGAGGTCAGCAGAAAGGCCTTCGACTCGGGCTCCAACATCCTCCACACGCTCGGGGGCTGGTCGTGCGACATCGTAGGGACCCGGGCCATCTCTCAAGTCAAGATGACCATCCATCAGCGCGCTCCACTAGAAGGCGTTTTGGTCGATGTGGTCTGCTGGGGGCGTTTCTACGACTTCTTCGAGAAGCGGGACGGTCGTTGGGGGATCGTGCGTCGACAGCCCATCTATGAGAAGGACCGCCTGGACCCGGTCGACCCGGCGGCCAAACTCGAACTGGACCCTGGATTGCTCGCCGTCTTCCCCGAGGGCTACAGGCACCTGGCCTACCTGCAGACCAAGGTCGGCTTCAAGGTGAAGCCTGCTCTGCCCGGCATGCGTGGACCCGATTTGGAAAAGCTGTACGCCGAGGGTGCGGCCTGGTTGGCAGGCTCGGCCGGGCCCGGTGAGCCGCTCTAGAGACCTTGGGGGCGAGGATTTGGGGGGCGGATGATGCGTGTTGCCGATCTGGAAGCGCTGCTGGAGAAGCTGGCGCCCAAAGGCCTGGCTGAGCCCGGCGACAACTGCGGGCTGCTCGTCGGCTCGGAGCAGGCAGTCGTGCGCCGTGTCTTGGTCGCGCTGGAACTCACGAAGCCCGTGCTCGACGAAGCGGTCGCAGGCGGCTACGACACCGTCCTCACGCACCATCCGCTCGTGTTCTCGCCCCTCCGCTCATTGGTGGAGTCGCACCCGCGCGAGCGTCCGGTCCGTCGTCTGGTCGCGGCGAACATCAATCTCGTTGCCTGCCACACCAATCTGGATTCGGCACCGGGCGGCCTCGCCGATGTGGTGGGAGGCGCTCTAAGTCTAAAGAACATGAGACCGCTGCAGCACGCACCCGCAGGATGGTACAAGCTGGTGGGTTTCCTGCCTCCGGAGTCGGCCGAGGATATCGCGGCGGCGCTCTTTGCAGCCGGGGGCGGGGCCATCGGAGAGTATCGAGAATGCGCCTTTGCCGCGGAGGGGAGGGGCTGGTTCACACCGGAGCCGGCGGCACACCCCACCATCGGGGAACCGGCAGTGCCGCAACGGATCCCTGAGGTCCGATGGGAAGCGGTCGTGCCCCAAGACAGACTGGCGGCGGTCGTAGCCGCCTATGTGGACGCCCATCCCTACGAGGAGCCTGCCTTCGACATCTACCCGATACAGGACATCGTGTTGAACGCCGGTCTGGGTAGGGTGGGGACCCTCGCCGAGCCAATCACTGTTTCCGACTTGGCCGCTCGGGTGGCGGAAATCTTCGCAGTGGGTCCTTGTTGGTGGAGTGGCGATGGCGAGCGGAAAGTGAGTAGAGTGGGGGTGGTCCCCGGAAGCGGTCGCAGTCTCATCGAGGGTGCGGCCGCGTCCTGCGAGGCCCTGGTCACAGGCGACCTGGGCTATCACGATGCGGAGCGAGCGGCGGACCTGGGTCTCTCGCTGGTCGCCGCACCCCACGGGGAATTGGAATGGTGGGCCCTGCGCCGATGGACCGAGACACGCCTGCGTGGCTCCCTGGCAGAAGGCGAGGTGACCGTGACGATATCGCGAGAGTGGCGTTCCCCGTGGGAAGGACCGACGATGGCCGACCCACGCCCCGTACCCGACGGCGGGGCGCACGGGGGCCTTTCACCCGGCGTCACGAGTGGCACCTCGGCGGCCACGCCCAGCGCTGACTCGAGCGGATCCCTCGTGCGCCTCCGTGTCGATGGTGGCTCGCGCGGCAACCCGGGCCCCAGCGCCATCGGCGTCGTCCTCGAGGATGTCGACGGCCGCGTTCTGGACACAGTGAGCCAGACGATCGGCGTGGCTACGAATAACGTGGCCGAGTATCGGGCACTCCTGGTAGGCCTTGAGTTGGCCAAGCACCACGGAGCCCGCGAAGTGGAGGTGCTGTCCGACTCCGAGCTCCTAGTCAGGCAGATGAGCGGTCGGTACCGGGTCAAGAACGAGGGTCTGAAGCCACTGCACGAGGAAGCCAGGGCGCGGGTGGAGACGTTCGACCGGGTGTCGATCGAGCACGTCTCGCGCGAGAAAAATGCCCAGGCAGACGAACTCGTCAATCAGGCGCTGGACAACGCTCCCCTGGCGTGAGAGGTCGGGCTACGCGGCACCCCGGTTGCGCCGGGCCGGTTTGCATCGCCGTTGGGGCTGGTCTATAATCCGTCCGCCGCGAGGTACCGGGCGGATGTAGCTCAGTTGGCTAGAGCGTCTGCTTGCCATGCAGAAGGTCGAGGGT
>CAZCCL010000117.1:0-8340 GCA_964497095.1 uncultured Gaiellales bacterium
TAGACTCGTTTGCCTCCCTCAGTGGTCGAACTGACGAGATCCTGGTCTTCGAGGGCCTGTAGGGTGGGGTAGATGGCGCCCGGGCTGGGACTATAGAAGCCTCCCGAGCGCTCTTCCATCTCGCGGATGATCTCGTAGCCGTGTCGGGGTTTCTCTTTCAGTAGTTCGAGGATGGTGAACTTGATCCCGCCCCTCTCGAAGAAGTGCGCTCCCGGGCCGTGCATGTGACGCATGAACCGCTCTGGGTCGAATGCTCGGTGCATGATTACCTCCCTGTGACGCCCGCGCGGCGCGTCGTCGATGTCGTCTTCGCGCGGGGCGCTCCTCGCGCTGTCAGCCTAGATATATCACGATATATCTTATCTCTCGGCCAGGGAATCGTCAAGCGCGCTCAGCTAGGGAAGGTAGTAGAGAGTGCCAAGGTCGGACGCGCCCCCGTAGTCCTCGGCATCGACCTCCACCCCGTTTGCGAGCACCCATTGGATGACGCCGGTCAGAACCTCGCCGGAATCCCCTGTGACGAGAGCACCACTCGAGCCCGCCGAGTCACCGCTCGATTGCGAAGATCTGTCATCGCCGTTCGTTTCTCCTTCACCGACGAGGACGTGGTGGAGTTCTCCCGCTTCGACCATTCCGGCCAGTTGGGCCGCGGTGGGGGTCGGGTCGCGCTGCTTGTAGCCGCCGAGGGTCACCACCGGCTCGCCCGTGGCCAGGATGATCGGCACAGATGCGGCAGAGCCCTCTACCGCGACCAGGAACTCGGCCGAGCCCCGGTTCTCCTCGAGGTACGCCAGCAAGGGCTCGTCGGCCGTCAGGGCTGTGTCGCCCCCGCCGATAGTCGTTCGGCCGGTCGCCGGGCCCGCGACTGCCTGATTCCCGGTGACGCTTCTGCCGATGGTGCTGAGAGCGTAAGCCGTCGGACCGGCGAGCACCGCTATCGTGGCGGCGACGATGGCAGCCCCCATAAGGACGCGTGCCTTCACTACCAGCACGGCGGCCAGGAGCAGGGCGACAGCGCTCACCGCGCCCAGTACGAGGACGGCCGTCGCCAACCCAGGGGCGTAGCCTTCGGTGCGGCCCAACAGCGCGGCCGACCAGGCGGCCGTGCCGGCCAGGGCGGCCGGCAAGAGCCACGCGAGCCCACGCCTGTCGCGATCTAGTCGCCACAGATCCACGACCCCCGCGCCTGCCAGCGCCGCTATCCCCGGGGCCATGATCACGAGGTAGTAGGAATGGAAGGTCCCGGTCGCATAGCTGAACACCCCCAGCATGACCACGGTCCAGATTCCCCACATGAGGTAGCCCGCCCGCTTCTTGTCGGTCCGGGGTGCCCTCCACGTCGTCCACAACCCCCCCGCCAGGCCTACCAAAGCCATGGGCACGAGCCACGCTATCTGATCTCCCAAGGTGTAATTGAAGATGCGCAACAATCCCGGCTCCCCGTTCATGTACAGTGCTTGGTTGCCGTTGGTGAGATAGCCTCCGCTCCGGTTGAAGATGAGCTCCAGGAGCGAGTTACCGTCGGTACCGCCTATGTACGGCCGGGTAGCCTCTGGCCACAACTCGACGACCGCCACCCACCAGACCGACGAAACCACGAACGCAACCAGAGCGGCCAGTAGCTGCAGCAACCGCCGCCCGAGCCGCGCGGGTCCACATATCAGGTACACGATGGCCAAGGCTGGGACGACCATGAGTGCCTCCAGCATCTTGGTGAGGAAACCGAAGCCCAGGAAGACACCCGCGGCTGCCAACTTCCAGGTGGAGCCCGATTCAAGCGCCGACCAGACCGCCCAGGCTGCCAGCAGCATAAGCAGCGTCAACAAAGCATCTGGATTGTTGAACCGGAAGACCAAGACCGCCACCGGGGTCAGTGCGAACGCGAGGGCGGAGAGGAGCGCCGCCGCCTCTCCTTCCCAGCGGCGTACGAGCCGGTACAGGATCATGACCGAGGCGACACCGGCCAGTGCTTGGGGGAGCAGGAGGCTCCAGCTCGAGAAGCCGAATAGCCGGGCGGAAAGCGCCTGGACCCACAGGGAGGCGGGCGGCTTATCGACGGTGATGAACGAGCCGGGGTCGAGCGATCCGAAGAAGAAGGCCTTCCAGCTCACCGTGGCGCTCTTGACCGCGGCGGCGTAATAGCTGTTGGCCATTCCATTCCGGGAGAGCGCCCACGTGTAGAGCACGAGGGTGAGGGCCGCGACTGCAGCCAGGGCGCCCATGCTCCACCAAGAGCGAGGCCGGCGTCGGTCGCTCTTCTGAGGATGCGCCTCTTCCGACGTCTGGATTGGTTCCATCAACTGGGAGGCCTCAGTGGTGGACGGCAGCGACTGGTGGCCAGCCTAGACCCGGGGGCATAAGGAGCGCGTTAGCGACGGCCGCACCCTATCCGGGGATCGGGAAGGGTTGATCGAAGCCTTGCGCGAGATGGAAGTGAACGTGAACGCCAACAGTGGCGCCGGCGTCCGGGTCTACTCACCCCGTCTCCGGGGGACGAGATTGGTCGGCTCACCCACCGAGGGCCGGCAGCCGCCCGGTCACATGATCGAGTTCGCCGAGTGCGCGCTCCGCCTTGGGAGCGATGACGCCGGGGTCGAGGGTCTCCATGTCCAGCACCTCCACGACCGGATGGGTGATCTCGGCAAGCACCTCGTTCTCGGATGACAGCTGCCGCAGCACCCGCCGGGCCATCTGCCGGTGGCCTGGAGAGAGAGGCTCGTGGAGCAGGGATCTGAGCACGGGTCCGGCGGATCTGGGACCCAGGTTTATCAGGCCGTCCCCGGCGAGCCAGCGCACTTCCGAACGGGGATCTTCCAGCAACTGCACGAAGGCTTCCACGGAGGGGGCGTCGATCATGGCGGCCAGAGTCTTCACGGCTTCCCAGCGGACCTGCTTCTCAGGGCTGGCGAGCAGGGCTCGTATTGGCGCGACTGCCGGCTCGCCGACGAGAACGAGCGTCTCCCGGGCTCTCTTCCTTGCCATCCCATCTTTGCTCGCCAGTTCTCCGACGAGCTTGCCAAGCAACTCCTCCATGTATGCGCCTTCCTTTGCTACAGGGTCTGGGTGAGAGCAAACACCACAGCCAGGATAACGATCGCTACTCCCACCAAAACTGCTACGTATGTGGAGTATCGCTGTCTCATGCCGCGCAAACTGTTCCTCTATAGGTCTCTCCCCGATTCACACGAGATCGAATCTCTCCGAGTGCACCTGACCGAAACGGACGTCTATCTCGTGGAGTTCGCGTTCGACCATATCCATCATCTCGTCGGGCCCACACACGAAGTAGTGGTAGTCCCGCATTTCCTCCGGGAGCAGGCGCTCGAGCATGTCAGGAGTGAGCCTGCCCGTCTCACCGCGCCACCCAGGCGGGGGCGACCGAAGCACCAGGATAATCTCCAGACGCAGGCGTTGCGATAGCTCCTGCAACTCTTCGCGAAAGACGGATCTCTCCAGTGAGCGACTGACGTAGATCAGTCTAAGTGGGCGGGCGTCACCCTCGGTCGCGAGACTCCGGAGCATGCTGATGATGGGGGTGATGCCGATGCCACCGGCGATGAACACGTAGCCCGGCGCAGGATGGCGGTGGTAGCTGAAGTGTCCGTACGGACCATCCAAGAACGCCACGGTCCCGGGTTCCAGCAGCCCGATCCGAGACGTGAAATCACCGCGCTCACGTATGGTGAACCTGACTTCCGGCAGTTCTCCTGTCCCGGAGCAGAAGGAGAACGGGTGCTCGCGATGCCCGAATGGGCGGCGATCCAGGCTGAACCAGGCGAACTGGCCTGGATGGAAACGCAGACCCTGGTGGCCCTCAGGTTGCAGGGTGATGGTCCAGGTCTGCTCTCCGGCACCGGCCACTTCCTTGATTCTGTAGGGTCGTCTTCTGATCAGCAAAGGCTTGGCGACCTGGGTCCAGAGGAGGAGGCTCACCCAAAACAGCGGATAAAGGATCCAGATCACGCGCTTGAGCGGGGTGTTGACATAGTGCCCCACAAGCTCGATGTGGGCAATGGCTGCGCCGACCACGATGACCGCGAGAATGCCGTGGAGCCGCCGCCAGCTTTCGTACGGCAGCCGGAGGGTTCCCCGATAGACGCTGGTGATGACAACAGCCAGAAGGGCGAGAACCGCTATCACCCCGAAGCGCGCGCGCCACGGTGCCGAGACGACGTTGAGGAGTGCGGCGTTCGCAAGGTCGAGGACTATCAGAAGGACGGGGTGCAGTACCACTAGGGCCAACCCGACATACGTGATCTCCCGGTGGAAGTGGTAGACAAGATCGATCCCGTAGGGGGCCTGCACCCTCTTGAAGCGGGCGGTCAGGAGGAACTGGACGCACATGATCGAAGCACCGGCGAAGCCGAGACCGACCGAAAGCTCGCGAAGGAACTCGCGCCCGGGAGGCACCGGCCCTACAAGAAGAGCGAGTAGGGGAAGGAGCACGGCAAAAACGTACAGGGAGAGCCACAGAGACCCCAGGAGTAGGTAGTTCGGCCGTCGGCGGGGGCGAGATGAAGGGCTAGCGATCATATTCACCGAGGCTAGCACGATGGGGCTCGCGGCAGAAGTCGCCAGGGGCCGCGCCTTCCGAACCGAGCCTACGTACCCGGAATCAGCTCGAAAACGTGGTAGCCCCACGCCGGCAGGTCGAGGTAGAGTCCCGGAGATGCCAGCCCGTCACCACCGCGCTTGTAGGTGACGGCGCTCATCATGTCTCGCAGGATCCAACCGCTGCCCGCCAGGTCGCTGAAGGGCAGAGAGACGTAGCACTGACTCTGATGGTGGGCAAAGTTGACCACGACGATGAGTCTCTCGCCCAGATCTCCCCGCCATCCTTGGGCTATGAAGCTGTCGTGGGTCCAATTCCCGTCCCACGCCGGCCGGCAATCGAGGAGAGTCCACATGCCCCGGCGCACCCCGGCGTTGCCGAGACACCCCAGAAGCGATGCGTAGAAGCTCTGCAGCTCCATGTCGACGGGTTCCACCGGGCGCCGGCAGAGATGAACAGGCAGCCGGATCTTGGCTCCCTCGAGCTGCCCCTGGTGGAAGAACCGGAGCCCCGGGCAGAGGAAGGTGACCACGGCTGCCGCCCGGTGTTTCTCGAGGGGGAATGTGGAAGCCGCCCTGGGCTCGTCGTGGTTCTCGAGGAAACGGGCCGAGTGCTCCTGGAAACCCATGTCGGCACAAAGATGGTCACGGATCTGCTGCACGTCGCCTTCGATTAGCCGGTCGTAGAGCCGCTTGTCGTAGGTGAAGTCGAAGCCCTGCTGCTGGAGCTGCCACTCCAGGCCCCAGTAGACCTCGGCCATGAAAAGGAAACCGGGGTAAGTGGCCTTGATCTTGGCGATGGCGCCGGGCCAGAAGGGTTGGGCGGGTATTCCCCACGTGCGTTCGAAGACCTCGGGCAGCATCAGCATGGCCATGTCGCAACGAACCCCGTCACATCGGTCGGCCACCCGGCTGAGTTCGGCCAGCATCGCCGCCTGGAGAGCCGGATCGCCATAGTTCAGTTGTAGCGTGTCCGGCCAGCCGTCGAAGTAAGGGTCTCGTCCGTAGGCCAGCACTGCTCCGGTCTCCGTGGATCCGGCCTCCGCCGACTCTGTGGCGATCTGGGGATCGACCGGAGGGCGCACGCGGCAGTAGTTCTGCGGCTCCCGGGCGAGATCCTCCTCGGTCCCGTGCACGTAGAAGTCAGGGCGCTCCACAGCCCAGGGGTGGTCCGGGGCGGTATGGTTGGGTACGAAATCGAGTATGAGTCGTAGGCCTCGTCGGTTCAGACGGGAACGCAGGCGCTCGAGGGCCTCGTCACCCCCAAGCGTCGCCGAGACTGAATAGCCGGTCACGGCGAAGCATGATCCGCAGATGTCGTCCTCGCTCAGGTCAGGAAGCACGCGGGAAAACTCCTCGCGCCATTCTGGATTGCTGAGCGACACGGCTCGTCCCGCCGCGCCCGTCTGCCAGACGCCCAAGAAGTAGACCAGGTCGAAGCCTGCGTCGGCCAGACGGTCGAGGTCGGCGTCCGGTACGTCATCGAGAGTGGCCGGGCGCCCGAGCTCATCCGACAGCGCGGCCAGCCAGGTTCGGGTGTTGACCTGGTAGAGAAGGGGATTGTTGCCCGGCCCGGGCATGTGCCCTGAGATGTCCTCGACGCGAGAAGCGTTCATCACTTCTCCCCTGTCCGGCCAAAGGCCAGGTCACGGTAGGTCTCCCCGGAGAGGACCGCCTCCTTGGTCAAGGTGTGCGACATGCGGAGGAAGCGGGCCACGACTCCCGTCCACCCGGTCTGGTGGCTGGCACCGAGACCGGCGCCATTATCACCGTGGAAGTACTCGTAGAAGAGGATGTAGTCCCGCCACTGAGGGTCGGTCTGGAACTTCTCGGCTCCGCCAAAGACCGGCCGGCGACCGTCGGCATCGCGCAGGAAGATCGCCGAAGAGCGGCGCATGACCTCCATGGCCACGTCGAACAGCGTGGCCTGTACTCCCGAGCCGGTCGGGCATTCGACCGTGAACTCATCACCGTAGTAGGCGTACAGGTTGATGAGAGACCGCACCAGGAGCGCGTTCGTAGGCAGCCAGATGGGTCCGCGCCAGTTCGAGTTGCCACCGAACATGCCGGAGTCGGACTCTGCGGGAAGGTATCCGACCCGGTACTCCTGGCCGTTCACCCCGAACACGTACGGATGCTCCAGATGCGAGCGGGACAGCGACCTCACTCCGTAGGGGCTCAGGAACTCATCCTCGTCCAGCAGTCGGGCAAGGATCTGCCGCAGCTTGGCTTCGTTCAGAAGCGCGAGCAAGTGCCGATCCCCGGCGCCCCTCACCTCGGGGGCCACGATGTTGGCGGTCAGCTCGGGATGGCGCTCTGTGAACCAGCGGGCCCGCTCCAGGAACGTCGGCAACTTCTCGATAGCCTCGTGGGGAAAGACGCTGCTCGCGCAAATGGAGAGCAGGCCGACCATCGAGCGGACCTTCAACCGGGTGGCGGAGCCGTCGGGCAGGCGAAGTAGGTCGTAGAAGAAGCCGTCCTCGGGATCCCACATCTCGTCCTGATGCTCGCCCATCCGGTCCATGGCGCCGGCGATCCAGAGGAAATGCTCGTAGAACTTGCACACCAGCGGTTCGTACGCCGGGTTGCGCATGGCCAGCTTGACCGCCATGGAGAGCATGTTCTGGCAGAAGAGCGCCATCCAGGCAGTGCCGTCGGCCTGCTCCAGGTAGCCGCCGGTGGGTAGAGGAGCGCTCCGGTCGAAGACGCCGATGTTGTCCAGGCCCAGAAACCCGCCCTCGAAGACGTTGCTGCCGGTACGGTCTTTTCGGTTGACCCACCAGGTGAAGGTCATGAGTAGCTTGACGAACATCCGTTCCAGGAACTCGATATCCCCCTTGCCATCGATCTCCTGCTCGAGATTGAAGAGGAAATCGGCCGCCCAAGCGTGCACCGGTGGGTTGACGTCGCCGAAGTCCCACTCATACGCGGGGATCTGACCGTTGGGGTGCATGTAGTTCTCGTTGAGCATGAGTTCCAGTTGCTGCTTGGCGAAGTCCAGGTCCACCACCGAGAGGGCGATGGTGTGAAAGGCCAGGTCCCAAGCGGCGAACCACGGGTACTCCCACTTGTCCGGCATGGAGATGATGTCCTGATTCACCATGTGGAACCAATTGGCATTACGAGTGGGAGGCTTCGGCCCGGCTTCCCTCTCGGCTCCCCGGTCACGTAGCCACCGGTCCACGTTGTATGTGTAGCACTGTTTCGTCCAAAGCATTCCGGCCAACGCCTGGCGCATGACCCGGGCGCCATCCTCGTCGAGGCCCGACGGGGTGAGGGAGGCGTAGAACTCGTCGGCCTCGGCTTGCCGGGCGGAGAAGACGGTGTCGAAGTCGGAGTCGAAGGCGGTCTTCGCGGGCGCCTCGTTTCCTGTCCAGAGGCGTAGACGCAGAACGGCGCTCTCGCCGGGAGCGATGGTGGCCTCGTAATGGGCGGCGGCCTTCGTGCCTGTGCCGTCGGGGTTGACGACATCCTGGGCTCCCGACACCACGTAGTCGTTGATGCCGTCCTTGACGTACTTCGACTTGTTGGGCGTGCCGAAGAGACGCTCGTTGTTGGTCTCGTTGTTCACGAAGAGGAGCGCGGGGTCTCCGTCGCAGGCGAGATGGTAGGTCCCGAGATGGGGATGCCGGGCCTCCAGGGTGCGGCCTGCCGGTGCCGGGGATCCTTTGCCGCCTCCGCGGGTCTTCTTGCCGACAGCGCGGAGCGCGCGGATCTGTGGTTGGGACTCGAGGTCGGGATAGTACCACCAGGTGTTGTGGAACCAGAGGGTGGGCAGGAGATGTAGTA
>CAZCCL010000118.1:0-3177 GCA_964497095.1 uncultured Gaiellales bacterium
TCTGAGGTATGATGCCGAAGAACAAGGTGGTAGGCCTCCGGGAGGCCATCTCCCGCATCGAGTCGGGTATGACGGTAGCCGTCGGAGGCTTTCTGATCCAAGGTGACCCGCTCACGCTCATCCGCGGGCTCAAGGCCTCTGGCGCCAAAGATCTGACGATCGTCTCTTGCACGACCGGGTTTCGCGACAGGGGGATCGTCGAGCTGGTCAAGGCGGGACAGGTCCGCAAGATCGTGACCAGCCATATCGGTACGACCCCCGACGTGGTCGAGGCCTACCGAACTGGCGAGATCGAGGTGGAACTGGTGCCGCAGGGCACCCTCGCCGAGCAGCTGCGGGCCGGCGGCGCCGGATTGGGTGGTTTTCTCACTCCCACCGGAGTGGGGACGATGAGAGCCGCGGACAAGCAACCCCTCGAGCTAGACGGGAAGACCTATCTTTTGGAGAAGGCCATCCGGGCCGACGTGGCCCTGGTGCGCGCCCACGACGGCGACACTTGGGGCAACCTCAGATACCGGGGCACGGCAGCCAACTACAATCCGCTTTGCGCCACCTGCGCGGAGTACACCATCGCGGAGGTGGAGTACCTCTGCAGCCCGGGCGAGATCGCCCCGGAGAGCGTGCACACCCCGGGGCTGTACGTGCACGCCGTGGTGAGGGCGGATCTTTCTTATTGCGGATCGGCGCCCGCAACCTGCTGACGACCGTCTTCATTGAGGAGAGAACAAGTTGCCCAAGATGGATATCGAGAACATCATCGCCGATCGTGCGGCCCGTGAGCTGAAGGACGGCCAGATCATCAACCTGGGCTACGGGATCCCCACGCTGGTTGCCAATCACCTGCCACCAGGAGTGGACCTCGTCATCCATAGCGAGAACGGAGCTCTAGGCGTCGGAGCGTTACCGAATGATCTCTGCGCAGATCCCGACCGGGCCAATGCAGGGGGAGAGCCGATCAGCTTGATTCCTGGAGGCAGCTACTTCGACTCGGCGACCTCGTTCGCGATAATCAGGGGTGGGCACGTGGACATGACCTTCTTGGGCGCGTTTCAGGTCGACGGTGAAGGCAACATAGCCAGCTACGAGGTCCCCGGCAAGATCGTGGC
This sequence comes from uncultured Gaiellales bacterium, assembly GCA_964497095.1. Classification (GTDB taxonomy): domain Bacteria; phylum Actinomycetota; class Thermoleophilia; order RBG-16-64-13; family RBG-16-64-13; genus CAVPLM01. Next base: position 1,107 of record CAZCCL010000118.1, read on the forward strand.
CGGGATGGGCGGAGCCATGGATCTCCTGACCGGTGCCAAGGTCGTCAACGTGGTGACCGAACACTGCTCGAAGGAAGGCGGGCCCAAGCTGCTCAAGAGGTGCATCTTCCCGCTGACCGGCATCGGGGAAGCGGACGTCATCATCACCGAGCGGGCGGTGTTCCGCCGTTATCCGGACAAGGGATTCGTGCTGGAGGAAGTAGCTCGAGGCTATGCTTTGGAAGACATCGCCGTCTGCACCGGGATGGACTACATCGTGTCCGAAGCGGTGAAGCTTGATGCGTATGGACCAGGACAAGAGGGCTGAAGAAGGAGGCGCCGCAAGGTGAGGCGGGCTCTGGCAAGGCGAGTACTGATGGTGATCGCCATCCTGGTCTGGATCGGAGCGGTGGTGTATCCCGATCCGCGCCCCTTCGCCGCCTCGATCGACAGATTGAGGCACCCGCCGGTGGATGCCCAGGCAGTGACCGGCATCGCAGCCGGGCTTCCCGACGACTACAAGACCATCGAGGACTTTGCCCTAGACTACGTGCCGTACACACCTGCCTGGACGCTGTATCGGTTGCCCTGGTATTTCCCCACGGTGCCCGAGGTCCTGCGGGATCGGGGCGGTGATTGCCAGGCTCGGGCGCTCCTGGTGGCGAGCATCCTCGAGGCCAAGGGAATGCCATACACCCTGCGCTATTCCTTCGACCACGTATGGGTGGATTACCCCGGCAAGCAGGCCACGAACTTGGAAGACGCGGCCACATCGTTCGTGTCCGACTCGGGAAAGGGGTGGCTGGCCAGCCTGCCGGACCGTATCCCGCTTTGGTCGATCATCAAAGTGCGGGTGGCCTACCACTGGACACCTATGCCGCTGATGCAGAAGGCGATCCTCTTGATCGGCATCTTGCTGATCGTGGGCTACGGGGAAAGACGGCTACTGGGCAGGCTGAAAAGGAAGATATGGCCCGGGAGTGACCGGGTCGTCAGTTCGCGCTCGTACTAGTTCGCGCTCATACTGGGCGGACGGCGGGTGGCCGGCAGGCCGCCCCGCAACGCGTCGACTGGGGCCTCTTTTGTGGGTCGGCGGCTCTTGGACTCATGCCTTCTCAGCCACCACTCAGAGGCTAGTGCCAGAGCGGCGAGAATGCCGATGACGAGCACGTTTTCCATGTCATCCCCGGATCTTCGGGTGCGTCGGTCCCGGTCAGGTCTTCTCCGCTAGGACCGGCTTTCCTTCCGAGTGGCGGACGGGGCCTCCGTCCTATCGCCGGGCGCGATCAACCCAAGGTCTCTCGAAACACGCGGGCGAAGTTGCGGTAGCAGACCTTCTCTACCTGCGCCGGGCTCAGACCTGCGTCGCTCAGCAATCCGGCGATGCGCGGATAGTCGGCCACGCCTTCGAGACCGAGCGGCAGGGCGTCGATCCCGTCGAGGTCTCCACCCAGTCCCACGGCGTCTTCGCCGCCGACGTTGATGGCCCAAGTCACGTGGTCCACAAGCGACTCGAGAGGTGGGCGCGGGATCAGAGCGACGGCCGCGGAGCTCTGCCGGCCGGCCTCATCGACCGATGCTCCCGCCGCCACGCTGCGGAAGAACTCCTCGGAGATGGTCTTCTCCTCCCGGAAGAACCCGGCGGAGAGGAAGCCCGGGGCTACGCTGATCCCGACGACGCCTCCGCCGAGCGCCACCGTCCGGATCATCTCATCTGTCAGATTCCTGGGATTGGGGCAGAGGGCGCGACAGTTGCTGTGACTGGCGACGAGGGGCCTGGTCGCCACCCGGCAGATGTCTGCGAACGCCCGGTCGGAGGCATGGGAGACATCCACAAGCACACCGTGCTCCTCGCAGGCCCCGACCAGCTCGGCGCCTGCCGTGGTAAGCCCGCTGCCGCTCCCGAACACCGAGCCGCAGAAGGCATTGTCGCCCCAGGCCAGGGTGATCAGCCGTACACCCAGATCGTAGAACAGAGCCAGGTTCTCGACTTCTCCCAGGAGGGCGTCGGCTCCTTCCAGGCTTGCTATGATGGCGATCCGACCGCGCGGTCCCTGAGGCTCGGACTGCGCCCAAGGCTCAGCCGTCTCGC
>CAZCCL010000118.1:3277-8155 GCA_964497095.1 uncultured Gaiellales bacterium
GGCCGTCTCGCACGCCTCAGCCGTCTCGCACGCCTCAGCCGTCTCGCACGCCTCATCCACCTGGGCGCCGGTTGTGGCTAGGAAGAGATCGGCGGGGAAGTCGGCGCAGAGCCGGCGAACGGCTTCGACCTTCGCCAGGGCCACCTCCAGCTCACGGCCCCTGTACTGCTCGCTCCACACCCAACTGGCGAAGACCTGGGCACACACCCCGGCCTTCCGCAGACCGGGGAGGGTGACATGCAGATCCCCGGAAGAATCCTGGGCGGAGAAGTCGGCCTTGCCCTCCCAGATCTTGCCGATCGTGTCGCAGTGGGCGTCAAAAAAGCGCATGTCAGGGCGCTTCTACCCCTCGGCCGCCCTGAGCGCCTCCAGTTCCCTCTCCAACTCGGCGATCCGCGCGCACAACTCGTCGATCTCCGCCTGTCCGGCCTCGGCGGCCCGAAGGGCGGCGCTTACATCGATCGCTGCGGCCGGAGCGCGGCCCTCCAGCGATTCCATGGGTAGCACGGGCTCGAACTCGTTTTCCCGTACCAGCAGGCCGAGGATGTCCCAGCGGCTGTAGAGGCCGGTGATGTTGATGATCCCCCGGGCCATCTCGTTCAGCTTGAGGTCTACATCTGCATAGACGATGGTCTCTTGGTCGCGGACCGGCCCGGCCACCACCTCCCCGAACGGGTTGATGATCGCGCTCCCCCCGAAGCTCTGGTAGAAATCGGTGTTGGGATAGAAGTCGGTCGGCCGTTTCTCGGGCGGGATGTAGTTGGCCGCCAGCACGCACCAGCAGGCGCCGGACACGGCCATGGCCGTGGTCATGGCCGGTGTCACCCAGGGCAGCTCCTCGGCACCGCCCAGGTAACCCGGCCAGAGCGAGCAGTTCACTTTGGTCCCCTGCACGATGTAGTACTGCTTGAGCAGCGGCTGGTCGTGCTCCCCGCATATGAGGCCGCTGACCTTGCCGAAATCCATTTCGTGGACGCGCAGGTTCCGGCTGCCGTCGCCCCGGGTGTGGATCATCAGCTCCTGGACGGTGATGTTGATCTTGCGGTGTACCCCCAGGATCTCGCCCCGGTTGTCGATGTAAAGGATGGAGTTGTACTGCCGCCCTCCGTACTTCCTATCCCGTTCGTTGATGCCAATGACCACGTTCGCATCCGCCTGACGGGCGGCTTTGCAGAGCAGGTCGGTCTCCTCGCTGGGTACCTCGATGCCGTGGCGGAGGTATTCCGCCCAGATGCCCGTGTACTCGGGCCCCTTGGTCAGGTCGATGGCGAAGTGACAGTAGCCCGGGATGTGGAGTTCGGGGAAGACGATCAAACGGGCTCCGTTGGATGCCGCCTCCTTGATCCGCTCGAGGACGTTGTTCAGCGTGGCCGTGGAGTCGAAATACACGGGCTTGTCGCGGTATTCGGGGGCGGCCTGGACGGCTGCGGCGATGAACTTCGGATATTCCTTGAGCACGGGACGTCTCCTTGGTCGGCTCCGACCGGAGCGGCTACTCGTTCGGTGTGCCCGAGTCTACCTTCGCGCGGGGTCGCACGGCAAGCAGTGCCTGTCTCGCGGCTACGACTGAGAGAGGCGTGTTGCGATGGCTTCGCGATGCGCCTCGACGTAGGCGTTGCCCGGATCGTGGCCGCAGTGGCGGCATCTGAGATCGTATGCGGAGTTGATCGTGCCGCAGGAGGGACAGGTGTAGCGCAGGCGGGCCTCTTCCATCCAGGCTTCAGGCCCGATCTCGCCTATGCGCCGGAGGTCTTCGTGAATGTCGGCTCGGTGGGGCCGTTCGCAGCCGAACGTCAGGAGGTCGGCGCAGGGGTAGTCGACGCACTCGCCGCAGAAGGCCAACCCCCGTTCGGCGGCACAGGCGAACATCGTGCACGAGCGACAATAGCTCATGCGCCTCTCGGCCCGGCAGCCGTCGCAGTAGGTCTCCTCCGTGCTCTGCTCGAAGCCGGCCGCTAGGCGGGCCAGCCTCTCCGGGTCTTCGTGACCGGCGATGTAGATGGTGCAGGCCTGGCACAAGAGGCCGCATACGGCCGCCAGGGTGGGGACCTCCGATGTGGCGTTGGCGCCGGTCTGACGGTCCACTCGCTACTACTCCTTTCCCCTGGGCGCGTGCGTACCTGGCCCACTATCGCATACGACCAACTCCATCAGAAGTCGGTCTCGTCGGCCCTCGCGGGGGTCCCGCAGTCGCGCTCTTTCTCCCTGCAGTTCCAGCGTGGTCCTCCTCTCCCGAACGCGGGTCGCGAGCGTACCTTTTCCTGCCACCGCCTGCTAAACTCGGTTGTCATGGAGAGCAGATCGGTATTCCGTGCGCGTCACCTGGACCGCCAGGTCGGTGACTCGGTGGTCGCTGTAGGCCGCGCTCTCGTTCTCGACCTCCTCCTGCTCCTCCCCCGCTAGGGGGAGATATTGGCGAAGCCGGCGCCATCCGGCATCTCAGAAGCTATCATCTGTAGTAGAGCCAGGAGGTAGAGCCATGTCCACGAGTCGCCGCAACATAGGGGTGCCCGTCGTCTTCTTCGATACCACGCTGCGCGACGGGGAGCAGTCCCCGGGCAGCAGCCTGAACGCTTCGGAGAAGCTGGAGATCGCCCATCAGTTGGCGCGTCTCGGGGTCGACGTCATCGAGGCCGGCTTCCCGGCCAGCAGCCCCGGCGACTTCGAGGCCGTGCAGGCGATCGCCCGGGAGGTCAAGGGGGCCGTCATCTGCGGCCTGGCCCGGTGCACGGAGAGCGACATCCGCACCTGCTGGGAGGCCATCAAGGACGCCGAGCGCCCGCGAATCCACACGTTCGTGTCGACCTCCGACATCCATCTGGAGCACCAGATGCATGTGAGTCGGGAGGAAGTGATCCGTTTGACCCGGGAGATGGTGGAGTTGTGCGTGTCGCTCTGCCCGGAGGACGTGGAGTTCTCCGCCATGGACGCCACCCGCTCGGACGTAGACTTCCTTGCCGAGGTATTGACCGCCGCCGTCGAGGCTGGGGCCACCACCATCAACGTTCCCGACACAGTGGGCTACGCCCTCCCCGGCGAATACGCCGGACTGATGGACCAGCTGTACGAGAAGGTACCGGGCCTCGAGAACGTGGTGTTGAGTGCGCACTGCCACAACGACCTGGGGCTGGCCGTGGCCAACTCTTTGGCCGCGGTGGAGAGAGGCGCCACCCAGGTGGAGGTCGCGGTCAACGGCCTGGGCGAGCGGGCGGGGAACGCGGCCTTGGAAGAGATCGCCATGGCTCTCATCACCCGCCGGGACATCACCCAGCGTCCGGTCAACATCGTGACCACCGAGATCGCCCGCACCAGCCGTATGGTCTCCAGCTTCACCGGGCACTTGGTGCAGGCCAACAAGGCCATCGTGGGCAAGAACGCGTTCGCCCACGAATCCGGGATTCACCAGGATGGCGTGCTGAAGGAGCGCACCACCTACGAGATAATGCACGCCCGGGATATCGGGTTGATCGATTCGGATATCGTCTTGGGCAAGCACTCCGGCCGCCATGCGTTGCGGGCCCATCTGGCCGAGATCGGGATCCATCTGGACGGGCCGGAGTTGGACGAGGTCTTCCGCCGTTTCAAGGAGACGGCAGACAAGAAGAAGGAGGTCACCACCGCCGATCTGGAAGCCCTGGTGGGGGAGGAGATCCGCGAGCGCGAGGACGTGTACTCACTCGAACACGTCTATGTCTCGGCGGGTACCGATATCATCCCTTCGAGCCAGGTGGGCGTGCTCAAGCAGGGCGAGCACTGCGCGGGGAAGGCTTTCTCCGGGGGATCGGTGGAATCCATCTTCCTCGCCATCGACGACGCGGTGGGGGTCACCGGCAAGCTGCTGGACTACCAGGTGCGCTCCATCACCTCGGGCAAGGATTCCTTGGGGGAGGTACGGGTGGTCGTGGAAGTGGACGGCAAACGCTACGCCGGACAGGCGGTGTCGATCGACGTGCTGGAAGCCTCGGCCAAAGCCTACGTGCGGGCTCTCAACAACGTGCCCAGGAAGCGGGAAGCGGGAGGCGCTCGTGGCGACAGGGTCTACCTGTAGGAGTTCGACATGACGCCGAAGGGCGACTCCGCGCCGGCGCAGGGGGGAGGGCGCTCGGGAGCCGACCGCCCAGGAGCCGACCGCCCAGGAGCCGACCGCTCGGGGGCCGACCGCCCAGGAGCCGAGGGTCCTTTCGGGGCCTGGAAGACTATCGACCTTCCGGGGGGTGCTGCCCGGGTCGTGGATCTGCAGGCGCTGGCTCGGGCGACGGGTCGTGACCTAGGGCGGCTGCCCTACTCAATCCGCATCCTTCTCGAGAACGCCGCCCGTCACTGCGGCCTTGGCGTGGTGGAAGAAGGGGATGTCCTGAACCTCCTCGATTGGCACGCGGCCGCGGCCGAGCGCCCTGAACTGGCCTTCATGCCCGGCAGGGTGTTGCTTCAAGACTTCACGGGGGTGCCCTGCGTGGTGGACCTGGCTGCGCTGCGCTCGGCCTTGGCTCGGAGCGGGGGCGACCCTAAGTCCATCGATCCCAGCGTGCCCGTCGATCTGGTCATCGATCACTCGGTGCAGGTGGACTGTTGCGCTGTGGCCGACGCCTGCAGCATCAACATGGGTTTGGAGATGGAACGGAACGCCGAGCGCTATGCATTGTTGCGCTGGGCTCAAGGAGAATTCGGCAACCTGCGGGTCATGCCTCCCGGAACCGGCATCTGCCACCAGGTCAATCTGGAGTTCCTGGCCGAGGTGGTGAGGCGGGACGCGGCGGTTGGGCGGGGCGGCGGACCCGGCCTGGGCCCCGGCGCGACCTCCGGTACCCACGGCGCCACCGGCCCCGGCGCCACCGGCCCCGGTTCAGCCCGCGGCGCCGGCGCGGCCCGCTGCCCCGG
>CAZCCL010000119.1:0-4991 GCA_964497095.1 uncultured Gaiellales bacterium
ACATCATGCTCCTCGGGCACTGGCTGGAGATGCGCTCGGTCATGGGGGCCTCCCGGGCGCTGGAGGAACTTGCCCGGCTGATGCCGGACGAGGCCCACCTGTTGGATGAGGCCGGCAACGTACGGGATGTGCCCTTGGCCGAACTTCAGCCCGGCGACCGGGTTCTCGTCAGGCCGGGAGAGAAGGTCCCCATCGACGGAGAAGTGGTCAAGGGAGCTAGTTCTCTCAACGTGGCCATGCTCACCGGGGAGTCGACCCCTGTCGAAAAGCGAGACGGCGATGCGGTCATCGGCGGTTCCACAAACGGGGAAGGCTCGCTCGAGGTCACCGTCGAGAAGACCGGAGCCGATACCTACCTGGCCCAGGTGATCGATCTGGTCCAGCAGGCGCAGGAAGGCAAGTCCCGCAGCCAGAACCTGGCGGACCGGGCCGCCTTCGTGCTTACGCTGGTGGCCCTCTCTGTGGGAGCCGTGACCCTGATCGCGTGGTTGGCCTTGGGTGAGACCTTCGAGTTCTCTCTAGGAAGGAGCATCACCGTGATGGTGATCACCTGCCCTCACGCCCTGGGCCTTGGCCATCCCCTTGGTGGTAGCGGTGTCCACCTCACTGGGGGCCAAGAGCGGTCTTCTCATCCGGGACCGCACCGCCTTCGAGCGCTCGCGGATGGTGAACGCTGTCGTGTTCGACAAGACCGGTACCTTGACTGAAGGGCGGTTCGGAGTAGGCGAAGTGTGGACCTTCGCTGGTCACCAGGAGGACGACGTCCTGGCTCTTGCCGCCTCACTGGAGAACCGGTCGGAGCATCCTATCGCCCAGGGGATCGTACGTTCCGCCGAGGAACGGGGACTTCAGCTCCTTCCCGTGGATGATTTTTCTTCGATCCCCGGCAAAGGGGTAGAAGCGACGATCGACGGAAGGCGGTTGAGGGTAGTGAGCCCGGGCTATCTCGGCGAGCAGGATATCGAGCCTCCTTCAGTCGACAAAGAGGGCCGGCCTCTCACCGTGGTCTACCTGCTGGAAGGCGACCAGCCCCTTGGTGCCTTGGGACTGGCCGATGTGATGCGGACCGAGTCCAAGGAGACGGTCAAAGGGCTGCAGGATCTCGGCATCCAGGTGGTCATGATCACCGGGGACAACGAAGATGTGGCCCGTTGGGTGGCGCAAGCACTCGGCCTCGACGAGTACTACGCCGGGGTGCACCCTCAGTATAAGGCGGAGCGGGTGCGAGAGTTGCAGCAGAAGGGACTACTGGTGGGGATGGTCGGGGAGGGAGTGAACGACGCCCCCGCGCTGGTCCAAGCCGACGTGGGCGTGGCCATCGGAGCCGGTACCGATGTGGCCATCGAGTCGGCCGACATAGTCTTGGTGAAGAGCGATACCCGTAACGTCCTCGATCTCTTCTTTCTCGCGCGTTCCACCTGGAGGAAGATGGTCCAGAATCTGGCGTGGGCCGCCGGCTACAACGTGGTCGCCATCCCTCTTGCGGCCGGGGTGGCGGCCGGGGCCGGGATCGTACTCAGCCCGGCGGTGGGGGCCGCACTGATGTCTGCCAGCACCATCATCGTGGCTATCAACGCCCGATTGCTGACACTGAAGAAACGGGGCGGCAGGATGGCCGAAGATTGAGGCAGTTGCTGGGCAGCAGGACTAGCAATCCAACCACGTCGAGTCGGATCACGCCGAGTCGGATCGCGATCTCACGAGAGATATATGGACGGCATCAGACCGGTCTGAAATCTTCTATCATTCGGCGGCGAGCGTCTCTGCTACGCCGGCCACCGTATCGGCGGGAATAACGAACCCGATATTCTCGGCTCCGGTTTGACCGGGCGGCAGATAGACCTCGGGCATGCCGATCAGATGAGCTTGGGCGTCGAAGCACCCACCGCCGGAGTTACCGGGGCTGATGGCCGCATCGATCTGCATGAGGCCGGTCAGCGGCGGCTGGCCTCCCCCCACATCCAGGGTGCGGTCCGGGCCGCTGACGATCCCAAGGGTCACCGAGTTGGGGAAATCGAGGGGGCTGCCTATGACAATCGCCCACTGGGCGAGCTTCGCCTCCGTGGACGGAGCAAAAGTGACGGGGTTGAGGCCGGTCTTGTCTGTCTTCATCACAGCCAAGTCCTTGGTCGCGTCCTTCCCCTGTATGGTGGCCGGAGCCTGCGAGCCGTCACTGAACGTGACCACTATCGATTGCCCGCCGGTGAGGGCCCTATCCAGGGTGACCACGTGGTCGTTGGTGACGGTATGGTCGTCTTCGCCGTAGACGATGCCCGAGCCGACGAAGTGACCAGCCGAGCACCGGGCCCGTATTCGCACAAGCCTACTCATGCCCGGGCATTGGCGGGCTTTCGTGGCCACCACCCACACGCCTCACGAGCCGGTTGAAGCGCGTCTCGGCGAGATCCAAGTGCCGGTGCTGGTGATAATGGGGGACAGCTATCCGGATTTTGGTGACCCGGAGGCCGAGGCTGACATCATCGCTGAGCGCCTCAGCGCGGAATTGACAGTGATCCCTGGAGCCGGTCACTACCCACAGGCAGAGTATCCCGAGATGGTCAATCCGGTTGTTGCCCAGCTCGTTTGGCAAGCGTTTAGACTCGTTGAGGATCAGTGACGACAGGCTGACGCGGTTACTGCCCGGGGTTGCTGGGGTATAGGTCTTGTGACTCGACGACGAGGATCGAACGTTCTCCGCCCTCACCCCGGGTGTTTCATGAGGGAAGTGGAGCCCTCTTCTCCATCTGCAAAGAACGGAAGGCGAGGGAGTTCAGGTCGGCGGTTGGGAAGACACGGCCAAACCTTGGGCGAGCATCAAGGGAGGAATGGTGTGGTGGCTCGAGGTGTGTACGAGATTCTCCTTCAAAAGGCTCTCGAGAAGGCAGGCCCTGGTCCCTGGGCCGCGCGCGATCTCGACCGGGCTAAGGAGGCCCTTACGCAGGAATTCTGCTTGGCCTTCGACCGGGATTGTGACAAGGACGCCGTTCTTGACTGGCTCAACGCTTTGCCGCCGGATGAGGTAGCTGACTTGATCGATCGTGTGAATGTCGGCCGAGAGGAAGCGGAATGAGAGAGGTGACGGAGCAAGACATGGTCGGTTCTCTCGGAGGTGAAAGCATGGCCAGCATGCGCTCTCTCTACTTCGCCACTCGGGCCGAGGAGAATGATCCTCCAAACGCCGCCCGCCCGGTTCCTCCCATCGCTCATGCGGGGTACATCCATGCCGGAGATCACTATCGGGAGTTGCGCCATCTCGAGGGCGGCCTCGTGGCCAACAGGCTGGCGCCGCGGTCGGGCAGCCAAGTGCCTGCTCTATGAGGAAAACTTGGTACTGCTAGCCCCGGCCGATCTCTGGGCGCGTCTGTGGTCGTCAAGGGGGCCGCCATTCGGACTACAAAGGCAGACAGATCGGAGCCCAGCCTGGACCAAGGCGGGAAGAACCCGGTGCCTCACAAGAGTGAACGGAAGTATGGTCGCGGGTTGGTTCTGCTCCAACTCCCCGCTAATGCCCCACCAGCACAGGCACTTTGGCCTGCCGCACGACGTGTTCAGAAGTCGACCCCAAGAGCAACTCGGCCAAAAGCGCATGACCGCGTCGCCCAACGACGATCAAGTCCGCGTTGTGAGCATCAGCTGCGCGAAGCAGGGCTTCCCCCGGGTGCCCTTCCAATATATCCGCTTCCGCCTGGATGCCCGCCTCCTCCAGTCTGAGGACGATGCCGTGGGCGGTGGCTTGCGCCTCCGGGACTGCGGGGTTGACTCGTCCCTCCATTTCCCCCGTTCCCCTCACGTCCGGTTCAGGAAAGACCGTGACAACCACAAGTCGGGCATCGTTCTGGCGCGCTATCGTGGCCGCGAGTTGAGCGGCTTTCTCAGACCCACCCGAGCCATCGTACCCAAGCACGATGGTATTGATAGTCCAATCGTTCATCTCTGATGCTCACCAACATAGCTAGCCGCGTAGCGGCTAGCTACTCGCCATGTGATCCGGCTTCTCGGACATGAAGCACAGATCTGGTCCAGTGAAGCGCTGCAATTGGCCGCTGCGCAATGCTTCCACCATTTCGGCAGCTGTTGCCCCGCTTGCCGCATAGATTGTCGCACCCGCCGCCTCATTGATTATAGCCCGTGTAGGTGGGGCGTGCCCCATCTGTTGCTATCGATCCTACTGTGGTTGCCCAAGCCCGGTCAGCGAGACCGCCTAAAGACTTAACCGCTATGGGTGATCAGCCCTTCAGGGAGAACCTGGTTGTGATCGGGTTGAACAATGCTCCAAGACAAGCGAAGGAGCGCGCGTAGAGCAACTGTAGAGCCTTCAGAGAGGCAGTGAGCCCGTCCACCTCGGGACCTGTGCGCTCCCAATGGAGCATCGTGGGGTCCAGCTGGCGACTAGTCGAGCTAATGCCTGGTTGAACCGCTCTCGCGCACGGGATTTGGGAACGCGCCATCCCCCTTGCGAGAGATACCGCAAGGGTTCCTGTTGTCGCCGCGTCGGAGCTCAAACATACTTACCCCGAAGACTGGGTAGGGAACATACAAGGATCAGTACCGAGAACGCGCGTCCAGAAGGGGAAGCCCGTGACGAGGCTCCACAGCAAGAACGGCACCGGCACCAGCGGGGAGGAGCTGTCGTCCACAGCCTCGCCGGTAGCCCAGCTTCCCCTCGAGACACATCTGCAGCAACTGGGCTTCTCCAAGGACGGCCTCACGTCTGAGGAAGCCGAGCGGCGCCTGCAAGAATACGGTCCCAACGAGTTGCCCGAGAAGGGCGTGAACCCCATCCGCAAGTTCCTTTCCTACTTCTGGGGTCCGATCCCTATCATGATCGAGATAGCGGCCGTCCTCTCCGCCGTTTTGCGGCACTGGCCGGATCTAGGAGTCATCCTCGCCCTCCTCTTCATGAATGCCCTGGTGGGCTTCCGGGAGGAGTATCAAGCCGGCAATGCCGTGGCCGCCCTCAAGCAGCGGCTTGCTCTCCAGAGCTCGGTCAA
>CAZCCL010000119.1:5001-7990 GCA_964497095.1 uncultured Gaiellales bacterium
CGCGACAGGCGCTGGAGGGTGCTACCTTCCCGCGAGCTCGTCCCTGGGGATCTGGTACGTCTGCACGCGGGAGTCGTGGTCCCCGCCGATGCCCGTTTGCTCGAGGCAGGGCCTCTGGAAATCGATCAGTCGGCATTGACGGGCGAATCACTTCCGGTGGAACGAGGAGTCGGGGAAGTAGCCTACTCGGGGTCTTTGGTCAAGAAGGGTGAAGCGGACGCCGCGGTCTACGCCACCGGGGGTTCAGCCTTCTTCGGCAAGACGGCGACTCTCGTGCAGGAGGCCGGCCAGTCACGCAGCCATTTTGAGCGCGCGGTGATCAAGATCGCCGATTACCTCATCTTGGTGGCACTTTTCCTGGCGCTGATCATCTTCGTCGTGTCCCTCTTCAGGCATGCGAAGGTCCTCGAAGTATTGCAGTTCGCCCTCGTCCTCACCATCGCGGCCGTCCCGGTGGCGATGCCTGCGGTGCTCTCGGTGACGATGGCGCTGGGAGCCCGCGTTCTGGCTGCGAAACAAGCGATCGTGACCCGCCTGTCGGCAGTGGAGGAAATGGCAGGCGTCGACGTCCTTTGCAGCGACAAGACCGGTACCCTTACTCAGAACCGCTTGGAAGCCGGCCAACCGTTCCTGCTGGACCAGGCCATCCCAGCGGAGCAGGTGATGTTGGCGGCAGCACTGGCCTCGAGAGAAGCGGATCAGGATCCCATCGACCTGGCCGTGCTTGGAAGCCTCCCTGACTCGGCAGCCCTCGGTGATTTCACCGTATCCGACTTTGTGCCCTTCGACGCCGTGCGCAAGATGACTGAGGCCCAAGTGACGGGACCGGACGGCACGACCTTCAAGGTCGCCAAGGGAGCACCTCAAGTGATACTCGCTCTGGATCCGGCGCACGAGGACATCCAGGCGAGGGTCGATGGGGCGGTCGAAGGGTTCGCAGCTAGAGGGTTCCGCTCGCTCGGAGTCGCCCGCTCCGACGACAGTGGGGCCTACCGTCTCCTGGGCATCTTGCCCCTCTACGATCCGGTGCGTGAGGATTCCCGGGATACCGTAGAAGCGGCGCGCGAGATGGGGCTGGACGTCAAGATGATCACCGGGGACCAGGTAGCGATCGCGCGTGAGATAGCCGGCCAACTCGGGTTGAGCGACAAGATCTTGGGACCCGAGGCCCTCGAATCGGCACAAAGTGGGGAGGATGACAGCCTGGCGGCGACCGTGGCCGATGCCGGCGGGTTCGCTCAGGTATTTCCTGAGCACAAGTATCGGATCGTCCGGGCTCTGCAGAAGACGGGCCATATCGTAGGTATGACCGGCGACGGGGTGAACGACGCTCCCGCTCTGAAGCAGGCCGACGCGGGGGTCGCGGTGGACGGCGCCACCGACGTGGCTCGAGCGGCGGCGGATATCGTTCTGCTCCTGCCAGGTCTGTCGGTGATCGTGGACGCCATCAGAGAGAGCCGCAAGACCTTCCAGCGCATGAACAACTACGCTATCTACCGGATAGCCGAGACGATCGCCCTGCTCATTTTTCTGACGCTCACCATCGTGATCTCCGGCTTCTATCCGGTTACCGCCATCATGATCGTGCTTCTCGCCATCCTCAACGATGGAGCCATCCTCACCATAGCCTACGACCGTGTCCAGTTCTCGAATCGACCCGAGAAGTGGGACATGAGACTGGTTCTGGGTCCGGCCGCGATCTTGGGAATGTTCGCGGTCGTCCGCTCTTTCGGGATCTTCTACATCGGGGATCATCTCCTGGATCTCCAGCAAGACGTGGTGCAGACTCTCGTGTACCTCAACCTGTCGATAGGCGGACACTTGACCCTGTTCGCCGCCAGAACGCGGGGACCGTTCTGGTCGAGCAGGCCGGCGTTCCCCCTCCTCGCGGCCGTGATCGGGACGCAGATAGTGGCCACGTTCATCGCCGTCTACGGCCTGTTGATGACGCCTCTAGGCTGGAAATGGGCGGGGCTGGTCTGGGGCTATTGTATGATCATGTTCGTGATACAAGACTTCGTCAAACGCTTTGGGGCCGCCGTCCTCGAAGAGGGGCCGACTTCTTTCTTCGGACGGCTGGCTGTCCCCCGCCCTCTCCAGCAGCCGCGCTCGTGACCCAACCCTCTCGACGAACGGAGCCGTCATGAACCACCAGTGCATCCCCGCTGAGCAGGTGTCGGGCGACGAACAGTTTCTTGCGCATGCCAGCAATCATCGCTCCCGAGTGGCTGGGCCGCCTCCTAGGTGGAGAGTCTCTGGAAGTCCTTCGCTGTTCTTCTGCACGACTCACCCGTTTGCTGTCGGCTCTAATCTCGGTGGGCCGAGGCGTTCACTTGTTCTTCTTGAGTCCTCGATAACGCCGAATCAACGTGTTCGTCGAGCTGTCATGGCCGGCCGGGGGCTCTTCCGAACTCTGCAGTTCGGGGATGATGCGCCGGGCCAGGGCTTTGCCCAGCTCGACCCCCCATTGGTCGAAGGAGTTGATGCCCCAAATGGTCCCCTGGGTGAAGACGCTGTGTTCGTAGAGGGCGACCAGCTTGCCCAGCGTCTCAGGGGTCAAACGTTGGGCAAGAATGGTGTTCGAGGGACGGTTGCCCTCGAACACCCGGTGGGGCACCAACCAGTCCGGAGTACCCTCGGCTTCTGCGTCCTCCCGGGTCTTGCCGAAGGCCAGCGCTTCGGTCTGGGCGAAGACATTGGCCATGAGCATGTCGTGGTGCCGGCCCAGGGGGTTGAGCGGTTCGATGAATGCGATGAAGTCGCAAGGGATCAGTCTCGTGCCTTGATGGATTAGCTGATAGAAGGAGTGCTGGCCGTTGGTCCCCGGCTCGCCCCAGTAGATAGGGCCCGTGTCGTAGGTGACCGGAGTCCCGTCCAGGGTGACGTGCTTACCGTTGCTTTCCATGGTCAGTTGCTGCAGATACGCGGGGAATCGCTTGAGATACTGCTCGTAGGGCAGGACCGCCACGGTCTGGGCGCCGAAGAAGTT
>CAZCCL010000120.1:0-2780 GCA_964497095.1 uncultured Gaiellales bacterium
GAACCTCGTCCTCCACCTGCTCGGGTAGGCAGTAGATGTGGGCGTCGTCCTGGGTGAACATCCGCACCCGGAAGAGGCCCTGAAGCACCCCGGACATCTCATGGCGGTGCACCAGGCCCAGCTCGGCCATGCGCAGGGGGAAGTCACGGTAGGAGTGCTGCTCGCTCTTGTAGATGAGCGTGCCCCCGGGGCAGTTCATGGGCTTCACCGCGTAGTCGACATCGTCGATGGTGGTGAAGTACATGTTGTCCTTGTAGTTGTCCCAGTGACCCGAGCGCTCCCAGAGCGTCTTCTCGAGCATGATGGGAGTCTGGGTCTCCTCGTAGCCGGCGGCGATGTGCTCGCGCCTCCAGTAGTCGAGCAGAGCATTGATCACGCGCATGCCTTTGGGATGGAAGAAGGGGAACCCCGGACCTTCCTCGTGGAAGCTGAACAGGCCCAGTTCGCGGCCCAGCCGTCGGTGATCGCGCTGTCGGGCCATCTCCAGGCGCTGCAGGTACTCTTCCAGTTCTTTGACGGTGGGGAAAGCGGTCCCGTAGATGCGGGTGAGCATGGTGTTCTCGCTGTTGCCTCGCCAGTAGGCCCCGGCCACCGACAGCAGTCCCACCGCCCCGACTCGGCCGCTGTCGGGCACGTGCGGTCCCCGACATAGATCGAGGAACTCTCCCTGCCGGTAGACGCTGATGGTGGCCTCGTCGGGAAGGTCGCGGATGAGCTCGAGCTTGTAGGGCTCGTCGGCGAACAGGGCGAGGGCTTCCTCCTTGCTCACCGCGCGCCGCTCGAAGGGCTCGTGCATGGCCAACAGACTTTGGATCTCCTCCGAGATCCGGGGAAGATCGTCTTCTCCTACCGGCTCGGGGAACTCGAAATCGTAGTAGAAGCCGTCTCTGATCGCCGGGCCGATCGCCACTTTGGTGCCCGGATAGAGCCGGGTCGCCGCCTCTGCCAAGAGGTGGGCCGCGGAATGACGCATCACTTCGAGCCCGTCGGGAGACGAAGCGGTGACTATTTCTACACGATCCCCCTCGGCCAAAGGGGCGCTGAGGTCGACCAACTGGTCCCCGACCCGAGCCGCCACCGCCGCCTTGGCCAAGCGCGGGCCGATGGTCTCCGCTACCTCGGCAGGGGTGGCTCCGTCAGAGACTACGAGATCCGATCCATCCGGAAGGGCAACCCTCATGGACCCTCGCAAGCAAGAAGTGATGGGCCGACAACGAGACAGTGGGCGCTACAGGATTTGAACCTGTGGCCTCTTCCGCGTCAAGGAAGCGCTCTCCCCCTGAGCTAAGCGCCCATCAGGGCGGTCATGATACCTCCGCCCCCTGCAGGTGGCAAGGTCAGGCGGACGCGTCTGCCAGGGCAAAGCCACCAGGGGCGAACCCCACAGCGCCACCGGACCGCAGGGCCTCTCTCTGGGCGTGGGCTTCAAAGCGCCCGCTCGGCCACAGGCAAAAGAGTGGCATCTGATCGGAGCGGCAGGCGACCTGTGCAGGTAACCTATGTTTGTGCGTGCGTCTGCGGCGGGTACAGTGCGACAGTCACGTCCAAAAGGGCCGGCCCCCCCGAGCGGGGCACGGCCTGTAGAACGCTAGGGAGGCGATTATGTCGTTGGGACCCGTTGAGTACATCGTCGTCGGGTTTCCGGGTAACAAGTTCAAGGGAGACATCCTGCCTGCTCTGGGGGAACTGGTTTCCGATGGTCTCATCCGCATCATGGACCTTGCCTTCGTGAGAAAGGACGCGGACGGATCTGTGCTCGCACTGGAGCTGGAGGATCTCGCCACCGAGGAAGCCGAAGCTTTCGCATTCGAGAAGGCGATCGGGGATCTTCTGAACGAAGAAGACCTGATGCTGATAGCCGACAGGCTCGAACCGGATTCGTCGGCGGCCGTGCTGATTTGGGAGAACCTGTGGGCTCGACGCTTCGCGGAGACCGTCCGGGAAGCGGATGGCATCCTGGTCGACTACGACCGCATCCCGTACGACGTCGTCCAGGCGGCGATCGAATACGCGGACGCGCTCGAAGCCTGACTAACGACAGACTGAAAGGAGACGAGCATCATGCGACGACGCCCGATGAGAAGAGGGCCCGGTCTGGTGGGAACCGCGGCTCGGACGGCCGTGGTAGCCGGGACTGCCACGGCAGTGGTAGGCGGCATGAAGGGCCATCAGCAGAAAAAGGCCCACGAGCAGCAGCAGGCGGCCGCCGATCAGCAGGAATTGGCCGCCTATCAGGCGCAGGAGCAACAAGCCGCCATGGAGGCCGCCGCCGCCCAGGCGGCTGCCGCCGCCGTGGCCCAGCAGCAGGCCATGGCCCCACCCCCTGCTGCCGCTCCCGCCGCCGCCCCCGTGGACACGGCCGCTGAACTGCAGAAGCTGGCCCAGATGCAGCAGCAGGGCATCTTAACCCCAGAGGAGTTCGCAGCCGCCAAGGCCAAGCTGTTGGGTCTGTAGGCTTTCTGGCGGATACGTCGGCCGCGCCGTCGGAGCCTGGCGCCGGCATTGAGTGGTTCGTTGCCAGGGCGTACCTCTTGGGAGGTGCGCCCTCTTTTTCGTTCTCAGACGTCCGCGAACAGCTTCGGCGAGACTCCAGCTGTCACGGCAAGCGCGAGGAGCCGGCGGGTCCATGTCGAATGTCGACATGAACGTGGATGCGTCCCCAGTGACAGACGAAAGCGGAACCCCCGCTCCGGACCCGGGCGACGAACTGCAACTGGCCGGCTATCTGGACGGACTCATAGCGGCGGCTCTGGCCCGAAAGGCGTCCGGGGGGCGCGCCG
>CAZCCL010000120.1:2880-7818 GCA_964497095.1 uncultured Gaiellales bacterium
CGCCGCCGACCGGCGGGGAGACGCCGCCGGCAGGGCGCGCCTCGATGAGCGAAGAACTGGCCGCTCTTTTTCGCCCCACAGATCAGCCTCCACCTCCATCCTCCGGCGACACTGGGCCCTCTGAGAGTCCCACGCCGCCGTGCGCACCCGAAGCCCCGACTACCGAGCCGAGCGATTTCCTACGACGCTTCCTGCGGCAGGCCATACGACCGGAGGAAATCGCTCCCTCCGGGATCGCAGGCCTGGACGCCCGCCTGGCCGGCGGGTTCGGCCCGGGGCTTCATCTGGTGTCGGGAGCGTCCGGGGTGGATCGGGCCGCCTTTCTGGACTCGGTGGTCTGGGAGGCGATCGCTTCCGAACGTCCGGTCATCTACTACACCCTGCGCGAGGGCAGCTTCAGGGCCTGGCAGCGTCTGATGGGTGCGCTTGGCAGTATCTTGGGCGGCCCGACCGTTCCCCTAGCCACATTTCGCGCCGACGGGCTGGGTACGAGCGCGCGGGCGAGGTGCTCACTCATCTCGACGCAATTCTTCAGCACTCGGTGCTGCCTTTCGTGTCTTTGGTCGATAGCATTCCGGCCCATCCCGATACGCTGAGCGCCTTCGTGGAGGATCTGCGCTCGAGAGTGCGCGAGGCCGAGGAGCGGCATGGGAGGATGCCGCTGCTGGTGGTCGACGACCTGGAGAGGTTCTCATTCCTCGTCGGATCCCGACGAACCCCGCCCGTGCTCTTCCGTTTGGACGAGGTCCTGTCGGCGGATTGCACGCCGGGACTGGTCGCCGCGGGCCTGTCCTCTTGGCGTGCCGACGGGTCGGAAGCGGCACCCGCGCAGACGACGCTGGCACTGGAGCCGGTTCGGTCGGTCCCAGAAGAAGATTTCGGCCTTGTGGATCTCCGGCTCCTGACCAACAACCAGACGGGCTGGACCGGGGTTCTACCGCTGCTTGTCGACCATCAAACGGGTCTATTCAGCGAGTATTCTCGTGCGCCGCAGCTGGAGTCGGCATCTCAGTAGGTGACCACCCTGGGCAGGCTCCTAGCAGCCTCGATCCAGGCGGCCGCTTGGGCTTCGGTCGGGACCCTGCGGACGAGCTTCTTCTCCCCGTTCACCTCGGCCATCTGCCGAGTCAGATTGTCCGCACGCCGCCGGGCCAATTCGGGGACGGTGTCCACCCCGGTTGCCTCGAGCAACTCGGCGTACTCTCCCCCGATTCCCTTGATCCGGAAGAGATCGGCCTGATTCACCCAGCGCAGGATCAACGTGCCACTGATGTCTGTGTCCGCCGCCAAGTCGTCACGGCCCTGCGGACCGGCCCCGGCCAGAAGTAGATCGTCCGTAGTCTTGAACCCGTGGGTCCTGAGTCTCTCCGCGTAGACGGGGCCGATCCCCTCGATCTCCGCCAGATTTGCCGACCTCCTCCGGGCCGGCACCGCGGGGGCACCTTCATCGAGTGGCCTACCGCTCTCAGACGCAGGGCTGGGGACGAAAGAAGGAGATGGATCCCCGTCGGCTTCGGGGGGACGATCCCTACGCACGAAGAACGGATAGCAGCCGCGTAACCGCCCGGAGGCGAGCAGCGCTATCCCGATCACCACGATCACTGCCAGAAACGGACCCACCCAGTACTTCTTCTTACTTGAACCGCGTCTCTTCACGTCCACTCCTCCCCTTGTGGCGCCGCGGGCGAAGACTACGGACAGTTTCCCCAGAAGTGCTCACCCGCCCGCGTGGTCCTATCTCTCAAGTATCGGGAGCAATGAGCATCATGCTAAGGGTACATGATGTTCCGTGAGAGGTCGCTGGCACGCTTGGGCAGCCATCCTTCGACCTTCCCGGCTGTTTCTCGGGCTCCTAGTTGCGTAGTTTGTACGCCGTGTGGGTAACCCTCTGAGGACCATATCCCGTCGGGAACGATCACAAACAGGTCATCTCGGCTGTAGAGTGTGGACAGGTGCATCGACCGAGGGAGCGACCGATGAAGTGGGAGTACCGCAACGTCATTCTGAGCGCGCAGGCGCATGACCCGGACACGAGGGAATACTTGGCGTCACTGTGGCCCGACTGGGAACCGCCGCGGTTCGCTCCACAGGCTCTGATCCCGAAGCTCAACGAATATGGGGCCAATGGCTGGGAGCTGGTGCAGATCCAACCGGTCTATCTGGACGAAGATGCGGGCGTGTTGATCCACGGAGGGCCGAAGGCCCCCGACGATCCCATTACCGGCGCGATCAAGGCTAGAGCGAGGATCCCCACTACCGGACCCAGTTCGGAACCGACCAGGTACACCCACTCATACCTCTGCACGTTCAAACGACCACTGGAATCCTGAGCGGAGGGGTCCGGTCGTATGCTTGGGCGAGAATCTAGAGAGGCAGTCGATCGGCCGGGTTCTCTCGACTGGGTCCTCCTCGAGGACGTGGAGTTGATGCAGCGTATAGACGAGTGTCACTCGGGTGACTTCGTCAGAGAGAATCACCCGGACAGGTGTCCGGGATGCGGCAACATAGAGCCCGGCTTCAACTATTGCCGGCGTTGCGGGCATCGGATCAAGCGTAAGGGTAAGAACGCCGGTTTCTGCTTCCAGGAGGTAGCCGGAGCCACGCAGCATCAAGACGCGCTTGGACGCAGCGTGAGCGCGGCAGAGCGTGAAGAAGACGGCGGCGTCTACGAATGGATGACGGCCGTTCTGACGGCCGAGCCCTTCAATAGCGACCAAGAGAAGACCGTGAAGGTGATGGCGAATAGCGAGCGGCCCGCCGAGCTGCTGGGCTTCATCCCCCAGGATGAAGCCGCCGCGATCTACGAAGCGCTGATGCAGGTCTACTCAGCGCGCAAGAAGTCCGTCGCCTGCAAAGCGTTGATCCGAGGCGGGGTCCGACGCCAGGATGGATCGACTTCGGCCTATGGGATCCGCCTTCTCCTTCCTGGGTCGCGTGATATCCCCAAGGCCGTGAAGGCGGCTCTGGAGGCCGAATAACGGAGCGGAGCCGCGTACCCAAGCCGCGAGGATGAGGGATTGCCTGCGGTGGGGGGCCTTCCTTTGGAGCGCCGCCTGCGCTGCAGGACGGCTCTACCTACGGATCGCGACCTGCATTATCGCCATGAGTAAGAAGCCAGCGCCCAATCCGATGAACAGACCCGGGACCAGATGCCCGAACAGCCACCCGACACCCATGCCGATCAGAAGACCCGCCGGGACGAAGACCCCGCTGATCTCCCTTCGCCTCTTGCGTTCCTCAGTACCGTTATTCAAGTATCTTCCCCCCAAACTGAGAGATGCCGATCCATCCGGCTAGGCCGGCCGCTTCGGGCGCGGACTCGGATTCCGTGACTCGGCAGGTCCCTCCCGCTCTTTGCGTACCATCTCTCTCCAGTCGACCCAAAGGATGCCAATGATCCCGAGGCAGAACAGGCTCAACAGGGTAATGGCGATTGTATCGAGAGTACCCAGTATCTTTGCTCCTTTCTCTTCTCTAGGTCGGCGACTCGCACCTACTCTCTTACTCTGTCGGTACGCGGTTCTCCTGCCCGGGCTTCCGATTCCGCAGGTCGTTTGTCCGAGATGAGCCCCACCGGCCGGGCTTGGGCGCACTTGGCTCGGTATCGGCGCCCTTAAGAGAAGAACGGCCAGGAGCCGATATCAAAGGAGGCCGCTCAAAGCACCGGGAGACATAACGGGGGCATAACCATGATGAGTGTGTATGCGTGGCGTGAAGCGATGCGGGAACGCTCGCGCAGGCGAATGGTGGAGCGTCTCAAGCCTCCAGAGTACGATGAAACGGAGCAGAGGCTTCTTCGTCTCGAAACGTTCAGGGAGTGGGGCATCATCGACGAGGACGAGTATCAGGAAGGGAAACGTGCCCTTGGGGATACGAGAGTCCCTGTCGGCCGAGCTTGGGAGCTACGGGCGGAGGTGCGCGCCTACGATAGACGCAGCCGGCGCCGGCGGCGATAGGCGATTGGTTGCGCGGGGCCCCGAGAGGGCTCTCCGTGGGCCTTACGCAGAGTTGCGCTAGAGGCCGTCTTCTCATCGCGGCCGTTTGTGTGGATACTGAGTCTGATCTCCTAGGCCTCCGGTTCAAGAAGGGAGCGGGCGTATGGAACCCCCACGAGATGAGCTTCTGATGACCTTCGCGGGCGTAGTAGACGAGTTCGACCTTCAAGCGACGATCACACTGGCCGTCGGCGGTGTCGTGCTCACAGGCGAGCTGATCTCCTTCAAGCGTTATCTGGGCCGATTGTCTGAGGCGTTTGGCAAAGGCGGTGGTGTTGCTCGACAAGTTGGTGAAGCCTTCGCGAGCAAGGCTTCGACCACCCCCACTGAGACAGACAGTCAGCCGAGCTACCTACATCTCGACAAAGTCATGATTTTGGCCGGCACCTCCGGGCCATTGATCGACTGTGGTACTGACAGCTTGTGGCGGTGCGGTATCGAGCGGGTGGACGCCTTCGCCTTTGGGTCGATTCCTCCGTCCTAGCGTTATCCGGACGAACAGACTTCGGCCCGAAACGGTCGGCAGCTCGCGCGAGCGTCAGGCTGCCGCAGGTTTCACCCGGAGACCTACACCCACGCCGTGCAAGGCATGGACCGACAGGCGGTGGTCAAGATCCGGTGCCCTCGAAGCCGAACTAGGTCGAGCGAAGGACATGAGGACCTGAAGAAGACGACAAGAAGTGCACGTTGATCGTGCGCCGACCTGAAAGTAATCCGGTCTTCTGCGGCCCCAGCCGGAGTTGGGAAACCTAGGATCTAGAGCGGGATCCTCTGAGGAGGCGACGGCCGGAATTGAACCGGCGTAGCGGGTTTTGCAGACCCGTGCCTAAGCCACTCGGCCACGTCGCCTCGTTGGGGCAAAAGCATGGAGCGGATGAAGGGATTCGAACCCTCGACCTTCTGCATGGCAAGCAGACGCTCTAGCCAACTGAGCTACATCCGC
>CAZCCL010000121.1:0-7806 GCA_964497095.1 uncultured Gaiellales bacterium
GGGGGGGGGGGGGGGGCCCCGCCCCCCCCCCCCCCCGACCCCGATCGCTCACTCATCGGCCTTCCCAGCCTCCTTGTGACGAGCTACATTTCCCATCCTCAACTTCCGTATCTGCTTTCTCAACTCCTCCTCGGAAAGGAACTCTCCCTCTCCTGCCCGGTCGCGGTGGACCATCTCGTCCAGGTAACGCATGAGTTTGGTGGAAGGACCACCTTCCAACGCGCTGTACCCGACCAAGAGAAGCTCGTAGACATAGATGAAATCCGGGAGATCGAGGAGATGCTTGACCAGTCCCTGCACCTTCCCGTTCTTGACCGCGGACACCGGCTGGGCGGCGAGACCCAGACTGTGCGCGGCCAGCCACATGAAGACGAAAGCGTTGGAGAGAGACGACTCGAAGATGGAGTCGCCCTTCAGTCTCGAATAGCGGGCGTTCATGGGAAGACCGAGGCGGCGCCGGTTGTCACCCAGGATCAGGATGAAGACCGGGGCGAGGGGGCACTCCAAACGGCCGTGGGTCTCCGGATCCCAGGAAGGGCCCTGCCACTCCTCTCGAGTAGCCTCCAGAGCGTAGAAGTCGGTGTCTATCCAGTCGTCGACGATTTCCTTGATCCGGGAGCGCAGCTCCGGGTCCTCGACCACCAAGAATTCCATCGGCTGCATGTTGAAGCCGGTAGGAGCCCAGCGTCCCACCTCAAGGATCTTCGCGACCATCTCTTCCGGAACAGGATCGGGCTTGATGGCCCTGATGGTACGGCGGCTCTTCACCAATCCCAGCAGATCCTCGTACTCCACGCTGACCCCCTCCCCCGGCCACTGCAGGCCCTAGTCGCTGATCTTGTCGGCCTCCACATGCCGGGCCACATTGCCGGCCCGGAGCTTGACGATCTGCCTGCGGAGCTCCTCCTCGCCGAGGAACTCGTCGTCTGAGGCCCGATCGTAGTGGACCATCTCGTCCAGGTGACGCATGAGTTTGGCCGAGGGACCCTCCTCCATCGCGCTGTATCCGACCAAGAAGATGTCGTAGACGTAGATGAAGTCAGGCAGGTTCAAGAGGTGCTTGACCAGTCCCTGCACTTTCGGATACTTGACTCCCGAGATGGGTTGGGAGGCGAGACCCAGGCTGTGCGCGGCCAGCCACATCAGCATGAACGCGTTGGAGAGAGACGACTCGAAGATGGAGTCGCCCTTCTGCTCCGAGTAACGGGCGGCCATGGGCAGGCCCACCCGGCGGCGCGTGTCGCCCATCAGCAGGATGAACACCGGCGCCAAGGGACAATCCCATGCTCCGTGAGTCTCGATGGACCAGGGCGAGCCCTGCCACTCCTCGCGCGTGGCTTCCAAGGCGAAGAAGTCACTGTTCTTGTAGTCGTCGACGATCTTCTTGATGGCCTTGCGCAGCTCGAGGTCCTTGACCACCAGCATCTCCAGGGGCTGCATGTTGAAGCCGGTAGGGGCCCAGCGGGCTGCCTCGAGAAGCTTGTCCACCATCTCATCGGGAACGGGGTCGGGCTTGAAAGCGCGCAGCGTGCGTCGCCCCTTGATGAATTCCAGATAGTTCTCGTAGTCCACCACGCACATCCTCTCTTCTGGTCGCTAGAAACGGATACAGGCTTTGACAGCCTCGACCACTGTGTCCACGTCGGGCTGATAGTAGTCCTCCAGCTTGGCCAGCGGGGGCACTGTGTCGAAGCCCGTGACCCTTGCCACCGGCGACTGCAAGTGCAGGACCGCCCTCTCCATTATCTGGGCCGAGATCTCCGCGCCGAACCCGCAAGTACGAGGCGCCTCATGAACGATCACAGCCCGACCTGTCTTGGTCACGCTGTCTATCACAGTCTCGAAGTCGAAGGGCGATAGGGTGCGGACATCGACGATCTCCACGTCGGCCTCGCCTTCGGCCTCTAGGCGCTGAGCCGCCTCCTTCACAGTGCGCACGTGGGCTCCCCAGGCGAGCACCGTCACGTCCCGGCCCTCCCGCACCAGGCGGGCCTTGCCCAGCGGAAGCGTGTAGGGCTCTTCGGGCACCTCGGCCTTGATCGCCCGGTAGATCCGGGCCGGTTCCATGAAGATCACCGGGTCGGGATCGCGCACCGCGGCCGCAAGCAGGCCTTTGGCTTCGTACGGGTCGGCCGGGATCACCACCTTGAGCCCCGGCACGTGGACGAACACCGCCTCCATGCTCTCAGAATGATGCTCCAAAGCTCTGATCCCGCCGCCGTAGGGGGTCCGGACCACGAGCGGGACGGTGAACTCGCCCCGGCTGCGGTTGCGCATGCGCGCGGCGTGGCAGACCAGTTGGTCGTAGGCCGGATAGGCGAAGCCCGCGAACTGTATCTCGGCCACCGGGCGATACCCGGCGATGGCCATGCCGATAGCCATCCCCACGATCCCCGACTCGGCCAAGGGCGTGTCGATCACACGCTTCTCGCCGAAGCGGTCCACAAGACCGTCGGTGACGCGGAACACCCCACCGTCCCGACCCACGTCTTCGCCCATCACCAGTACTCTGCCGTCAAGCTCCATCTCTTGAGAGAGGGCTCGATCGATAGCTTCCACCATGTTCAGACGGGCCATGATCACCTCCCCCTCGCCAGGCGAACCTTCAAGGCCGCCTGCTGCTCGGCCAGCGGGGGAGTGAGGTCGGCATAGACGTGCGCGAAGATCTCCTCGGGCTCTGGTGGAGGGATGGTCTCATAGGCGGCGACCGCCGCGGCCACCTTCTCATCGGCCTCGGCCAAAGCCTGCGCGGCGGTCGCGTCGTCCAGGAATCCCTGAGCGCGCATGTAGCGGGCAAGGCGCTCGATGGGATCCCGCCTGCGCCACTCTTCCACCTCTTGCTCCTCCCGATACCGCCGGGCGTCGTCGGAGGTGGTGTGGTCCACGACCCTGTAGGTGTGAGCCTCGATGAGGGTGGGCTCGTTGGCCGTGCGCGCCCGCTCCAGGGCCTCGGCGGTGACGCGGTAGACCGCGAACACGTCGTTCCCATCCACCTGCACCCCGAACATCCCGTAGGCGAGCGCTTTCTGTGCCACCGTGGGAGCGGCGGTCTGCTTGGTGAAGGGGACCGAGATGGCGTACTGGTTGTTCTGGCAGAAGAAGACCACAGGCACCTGGAACACCCCGGCCATGTTCATAGCCTCGCTGAAATCACCTTCGGAGGTCGCCCCCTCTCCGAAGAAGGTGAGCACCGCCACCTGCTCTCCCGCCTGTTTCATAGCCCAAGCGATGCCCACGGCGTGCAGCATATGTGTGCCGACCGGGATGGAGATGGGAAGCGTGCGCGATTCACGGGGGAAGGCCGCGCCTCTCTCGTCGCCGCCCCAGTACTGAAGGAGTTGCTCCATAGAGAGGCCGCGCAGAGTCAGCGCGCCCGTCTCCCGAAAGGCGGGGACCAGCCAATCGTCCGGCCGCAGGGCGAAGGCGGCTCCTACGTGGGCCCCCTCCTGGCCGGCCACCCGCGGGTAGGTGCCCAGGCGCCCCTGGCGCTGCAGCTTGAACATGCGCTCGTCGAACTGTCGCGTAAGCACCATATGCCGGTACAGCCGCTGGATCTGCTCCGGCGCCAGATCGGGCATGAGAGTCTCGTCGACGACGCCATCGGCGCCGAGCACTTCGACTCGGTCTATCGAGTAAGAGACCAGAGCGCGGGTGGGCACGTGTTCACCTCCTTGTCTACCGGGACCTCGATGTCCCCGTTCCGGCTGTCCGTTGAACCGGCTGTCTGCCCAACCGGCTGTTTTGCCCCTTCATTCGCCGCCCTCCACCACGAGTACGGCCGCCCCCCGGATCGCTCCCCGGCGGAGCCGCTCGAGAGCTTCGTTCGCCTCCGCGAGCGGGAAAAGCTCCACTTCGGTGCAGACCGGTACCCGGGGAGCCAGGGCCAGAAACTCGACCCCGTCCCGTCGGGTCAGATTGGCCACCGAACGGAGGGCGCGCTCTCCCCATAGGATCTCGTAGGGGAAGGACGGGATGTCGCTCATGTGGATCCCCCCACAGACGACGACCCCGCCCTTGGCGACGGCTCGAAGAGCCACCGGTACCAGTTCTCCCGCAGGCGCGAAGATGATGGCCGCGTCGAGCTCCTCGGGGACTGCCTCGGCGGTGTCGCCCGCCCAGTGAGCTCCCATCTCCCTGGCGAAACCCTGCGAAGCGTAGTCGCCCGGGCGAGTGAAGGCGAACACCTTCCGACCCTGATAGCGCGCCACCTGCGTGACGATGTGTGCGGCAGCCCCGTAGCCGTACAGGCCCAGGCGCTCAGCGTCACCGGCCATTGTGAGCGACCGATAGCCGATGAGCCCGGCGCAGAGAAGGGGCGCGGCCTGGGCGGCAGGGTAGCCCGGGGGTATGGGAAAGGCGAAGCGATGGTCGGCCACGGAAAACTCGGCGAAACCCCCGTCCAAGTCGTACCCGGTGAACTTGGCCGAGTCGCAGAGGTTCTCGCGGCCGCTCAGGCAGTAGCGACAGCGACCACAGGTCCACCCCAGCCAGGGGATCCCTACCTGCTCTCCCACGGCCGGTGAGGTCACGCCCTCGCCCAGAGCCTCCACCGTGCCCACGATCTGATGGCCGGGAATGAGCGGAAGCTTGGGATGCCGCAACTCCCCGTCCACCACATGTAGGTCGGTCCGGCAGACGCCGCAGGTCTGCACCTTCACCCGCACCTGCCCCGGCCCCGGAACGGGGACAGGCACTCTTGCCGCCCGCAATCGGCTTCCGGCGCTCTCAAGGAGCATAGCCTGCATCAGGTCGGACATCCGGTTCTCCTCTCCGGGATCGCGACGGCGATCCCTATCCCACGACCTGCGGCCCCTCCCCTTGCCCCTGGCGGACGAAGATGGACGGATGGCGGAAATGGACGTTGACGTAGTGGTCCACGGCCCGGTCGATCAATCGCTCGGGATCGGCGCCGTAGATGATCGCCGAACCGGTCTCTTTGTCTATCGCCTCCACTAATTCCGGCACGATATCAGCGATGCCCCCGGTTCCCTGGAGTACACCGATCAGTTTGCCCTCATCGTAGGCGATGGCAAACTCACCCAGGGTCCCGGAGTGCCCGCTCACGATCAAGACGATGTCGCTGGAACGGCCGCACACCGGGTCGGCGGTCACTCCACTCCTCCCTCCAGCTCGAAGACCTGGTTGTTCTCGGCGACCACGACCGAGAAGTGCAGCCGCTCCTCGAGCAGGCGCTCGAGGGTCAAGGCCGCCTCCAGCTCTCCATGGGTGAGGATAGTCAGCCGCGGAGGCCTGAAGTGTGCGGCCCAGGCAAGCAGCTGCTCCTGGTCCGCGTGGGCCGACAGCCCCGTTATCTCGTGGATCTGAGCCTTCACCGCGATATCTTCCCCGAACAGGCGCACCCGCTGTGCCCCCTCGAGAAGACGGCGGCCCAGAGTGTGCTGGGCCTGGAAGCCCACGATCACGATGTGCGCCTCCGGGCGCCACAGATTGTGCTTCAGGTGGTGCCGGATGCGACCGGCCTCCGCCATGCCGCTCGCCGAGATGATGATGATCCCTTTCTTATCGTTCAGCGCCCGCGATTCATCGGCGCTGCCGGTGTAGTGGAGTTGGGGGAAGTCGAAGATGCCGCCCGGCTCGCCGACCAGCTTCCAGGCCTCCTCATCGAAGGCTTCCCTGTGCCGACGAAACACCTCCGTGGCCCGGGAGGCGAGGGGGCTGTCCACATATACCGGCATGTCCAGTTGGTGCTTATCGAAGATCTCGCGCAGGAAATAGATGAGTTCTTGGGTGCGCCCTACCGCGAAGGCCGGGATGATGACGTTGCCGCCGCTGCGTTTCGCTTCGGTCAGGATCGCAGCCAGTTCGTCCACCGGGTCGCCGTCGCGGATGTGCCGGCGGTCGCCGTAGGTCGACTCCATGATCAGATAGTCGGTCTGTTCGATGATCTCCGGGTCGCGCACTATGGGTTGGTCGGGTTGGCCCACGTCGCCGCTGAAGAGTACCTTGACCTGCTCGCCTCGTTCCTCGAGGCGCAGTTCCAGAAAGGCCGACCCTAGGATGTGCCCGGCGTCGTGGAACACCACGGTCACACCGGGAGCCAGCTCCGTGGGCACGCCATATCGAACCGCACTGAACAGGCCGATCGCCCGGCGGGCGTCTTCCTCTGTATACAGAGGCTCGGTCTCCCGACGCCCGGCCCGGCGGGCCTTGCGCGTACGCCACTCGGCCTCGCTCTCCTGGATGTAGGCGGAGTCGAGCAGCATGATCTCAGCCAGATCGCTGGTCGGCGGGGTGCAGTAGATGGGCTTCTCGAAGCCCTTCTTCACCAGCCGCGGGATCCTTCCTGAATGATCGATGTGGGCGTGGGTCAGAAGCATGAAGTCCAACTCAGACGGCTCGAACGCGAAGGGAGCGAAGTTGAGAGCCTCTTCCTTGCGACCGCCTTGATGCATGCCACAGTCGACCAGGAAGCGGGTCGCCCCCACTTCGAGCACGTAGCAGGAACCGGTGACCTGGCGCGCCGCTCCGGTGACCCTCAGGAACATCCGACCTCCTCTTGAACCGGCTTCGCGTAACACCCGCGTCTCGCACGACATACTGTCTCACACCGAGCCGGCGGGTGCCCGGAGCCGGTACAGAGGCCGCACGGAGGCGGTATGTTATCCTACGCAGGCGTGTAAACGCTCCCGAACCATCGGGAGTGGGTTTTTGTTGTCCAAAAACCGGAAACAGCGGAGGAAATGGTGGCAAACGAATCCCTTGAAGAGAAGGTCTTCGACGTACCGGCCGAGTTCCAGAAGGACGCCTGGATCTCGAGCATGGCGCAGTACGAGGAGATGTACAGGCGTTCTCTCGACGACCCCGAAGCGTTCTGGGGCGCAGAAGCCGAGAAGAGGCTGCACTGGTTCAAGAAGTGGGACTCTGTGCAGAACGACGATTTCGCGGAAGCCAAGATCCGCTGGTTCGAAGGCGGCAAGCTCAACGTCGCCTACAACTGCTTGGACCGTCACCTGGAGACCCCCGCGGCCGACAACGTGGCCTACTACTTCGAAGGGGACTCTCCGGAATCCACCAGGACCATCACCTATCGCCAACTCTGGGAAGAGGTGACCAAGTTCGCCAACGTCCTCAAGAAGAAGGGCGTCAAGAAGGGCGACAGGGTCGTCATCTACCTGCCGATGATCCCCGAGTTGCCGGTTGCCATGCTGGCCTGTGCCCGCATCGGCGCCATACACTGCGTGGTGTTCGGGGGCTTCTCGGCGGATGCGCTCCGCGACCGCGTGAACAACGCAGGAGCTACCCTCATGATCACCGCGGACACGGGGCTCCGCGGCGGCCGACCGACCCCGCTCAAGACCTCCGCCGACGCCGCCATGGCCGAGGCCCCCGCGGTCAAGACCTGCATCGTGGTCAAGCACACGGGCGTCGAGGACATCCCCTGGGTGGAGGGTCGCGACAGCTGGTATCACGAGGAACTGGACGCCGCCGACATCACCACCGACTGCCCCTGCGAGGAGATGGACGCGGAAGATCCGCTCTTCATCCTCTACACCTCGGGCTCCACGGGCAAGCCCAAGGGCGTCATGCATACCACCGGGGGCTACCTCCTCTACGCGGGCATGACCCACGAGCTCATCTTCGACTATCACCCGGGCCAGGTCTACTGGTGCACCGCCGACATCGGCTGGGTCACAGGCCATACGTACATCGTTTACGGGCCGTTGACCAACGGCGCCACCAGCATCCTGTTCGAGGGCGTTCCCAGCTACCCCAATCCGGATCGCTTCTGGATGGTGGTGGAGAAGTACAAGGTCAACATCTTCTACACCGCCCCCACGGCCCTAC
>CAZCCL010000122.1:0-7712 GCA_964497095.1 uncultured Gaiellales bacterium
TCTCCCTCGTACCCGAACAGGGCATTCGATCGGGCCAAGGCCTCGGGGCTCACGTAGTCCTGAAACCGCTCGATCTCGCGCTGTTTGGTGGTGAGCCCCCACGTGTCCAGGTCGAGGTTGAAGGCGTAGTGGTCCATGATGTACTGCTTCAGCCTGGTGATCCGCCGGTAGGGCGTCATCTCCTCGATGCCGGCGAACCAGGGATCGTCGCGCCAAGCCCAGATGCGGGGCGACATGATGTTGGCCAGCACCAGGCTGTAGATCAGCTCGGGGAAGATGAACACCTCCATGTCGGAGAGGGTCACCGCCGAAGATTTGCGTTCTAGATCGCGACGGGTCTTAGGACCGGCAGTACGAGCTACCCCGGCTGTGGCATCCTGAGCTGCGCCGCCGGCGTTCACCTCGCCGCCGTCACCTGGGCAAGCGTCTCCTCCATGATGTCGAGCCCGCGGTCGAGCGTCTCCCATTCGATGGTCAAAGGCATCAAGGTCCGGACCACGTTGTCGTACGTGCCGGCGATGATGTTCACCAAGCCGTTTTGGTACAACTTGGCGCGATAGGCCTTGGTGAGAGCGCTCGCCGGTGCCTTCGTGTGCGGGTCCTCGACTAGTTCCATCGCCACCATCGCGCCGAGCCCTCGCACATCACCGATTTGCGGGAAGCTTTGCTGCATGGCTGTGAAGCGCTCCTTCACGCGGCGGCCGATCTCCACCGCCCTCTCAGGTAGCCTCTCGTCATCCATGATGTCGAACACGGCAAGGGCGACCTCACAGGCCAGGGGATTGCCGCCGAAGGTGCCCCCGATGCCTCCCGGACCGGGCACGTCCATCACCTCGGCCTTCCCAGTGATCCCAGCGATGGGATAGCCCGCGCCTAGAGACTTCGCAGTGGTCATGAGGTCGCTTTCGACGCCGTAGTGCTCCATGCCGAACAGCTTGCCGGTACGACCGAAACCGGTCTGGACCTCGTCGGCCACGAAAAGGATGCCGTGCTCCTCACAGATAGCCTTGAGCTTGCCGTGGTACTCGGGCGGGGGGGCGATGAAGCCTCCCTCGCCTTGGACCGGCTCGGTGACCACGCAGGCGATCCTGTCCGCCTGGAAGTGATTCTCGAAGCCTTCGCGCAGGAGTTCGGCGCACTCCACTCCACAGGCCGGGTACCTCAGGTTGAGGGGGCAGCGGTAGCAGTACGCGTAAGGGATACGGTAGATGTCGGCCGGGAACGGTCCGAAGTCCTTCTTGTAGGGGACGATCTTGGACGTCATCCCCATGGTCAGGTTGGTGCGCCCGTGAAAAGCGTTGCTGAACACCACGATCCCGGGGCGCCCCGCAACGCACCGGGCGATCTTGACCGCGTTCTCCACCGCTTCGGCGCCGGAGTTGACGAAGAAAGAGCGTTTAGGGGAATCGCCGGGGGCTGTCCGGTTGAGCCTGTCGGCAAGCCTGATGTACGACTCCCAGGCGAAGACGCTGATCGACGTGTGCGCAAACAGATCCAGTTGCTTCCTGGCTGCAGCCAGTACCCGGGGATGGGCGTGCCCGACGTTCATCACCCCGATACCACCGGCGAAGTCGATGAACTCGCGGCCCTCGGTGTCGGTGATGATGGCGTTCTTCGCCTGCCCGACCAGCGAAGTGGTCGCCGTGACCACGCCGCGCGGTAGAGCTTCAGCCCTCAGCCGATTGATCTCTGCTTCCATGTTTGGCTCCTTGGGTCCCGGTCCACACATAGGGTCCACAGTACTAAGGTCAGGCCCCCGCGGTGTTCGTACCGGCCGCGTCGGGGGCGGACTCGTTCCCGGCTCCGGTCTCGGCGGCTGCCGCCGGCTCCGCGACCTCCGGGCCTGCGGAAACGGCTGCTGTGACGTCCGCCTGTGTGGTCTCGGCTGAAGCAGAGGCCGCGGGGGGTTCGAGTGGCGCGGGAGGCGCGGGAGGGGCGACACTCTCCTCCAACGCGTCCTGTTTGCGCTGCATGCGCGCCGGTTCGACGAAATAGAGGTCGTAGAGCGACTGTAGGACGTCCAGAAGCCACTCGGCCTCTCCCGGCTCGACCGCCGAAAGCGCCTCGGGATGCAGGCTCTTGGGCGAGTCGGTCTCCAGCTTGGCGATCGCAGCAAGCTTGCTTAGGGCCTGCTTCAAGTAGGCAGGAAGGTCGGGGGCCAGAGTAGCCTGGCGGATCTGGTCGGCCAGCCCGCCGTGGCCGGCACGCACTTGGGTGGCGAGGAAAATGTGCAACGAGCGCCGGCTGAGGGCGGCTGAGGCTTCCGGGCTGAAAAAGATGATCTGCGCGGCCGTGTGATAGTCGTCGGAATAATCGGTCGGTACGTCATCGCTCAGCAGTGCGCGTGTCGAGGAGACCGGCCACGCCGGATAGGTGCAACCCTCTTTGGTGCAGAGATTGACGATGAGCCGGTCACAGACCGGGCACCGGGTGTTTGAGACCTGCCAGGTGCCGTCCTGATCGATTCCCAGGGCGAAGACGTGTGGCTTCGCGGTCAACTCCGCCCGACAGTGTGGACATTCCATGCCTTTTGGATCCTCCTTGAGCTTGAGCAGGCGAACGCTAGAGAGCATACTCGCGAACGGGGCTCCGCCGCAACTGGACCCACCTGCACGCGACCACGGGTCGACAGGGGGGGCACGAGTGAATCGTCTCCCGAGAGGCGTCCGGGACCCGGGATGGTTTTCGGGGTCTGCTTCTGGGAAGATTCGGCTTGGACTGCAAACTTCGGCTTGGACTACAAACGCGCCGGGAGAGTGTTCACAGTGGAAGAGATCGAAGGCGACCGAAGCGCGATCGAAGAGGACATCAAAGACGAGCAGGCTCTCGAGAAAGAACTGGACGAACTGGAGGAGCAGGCCAGGCGCCTAGAAGAAGAGCACCTCTGGAGAATGGCGGCACTCAAGGGAGAGCCACTCCCACCTGAGAAGAGCGACTGAGGAATCCCCCGGTGTCGGTCGCCTGGGATCGTCCCGAGGTGCGCCACCCGGGGCGCATAGAAGTGGCTGCCGCCGGGTAAGCAGCCTCCAGGGCTCCGCATGGCGGGCCGAAGAGTACGCTGCAGGATAAGGGAGGAGCCGATGGCCTACGATATCTCCGTGATCCGGCCCGAGCTGCGGGCCGAGCAGATCAAGTCCCGGGGTCAAGGTTTCAGTCCCAGTCGGAAGGCGGGTCTAAAGAAGGGGTTGCGAGCGCTCCACACCCTGGAGATCATGGCCGTCACCATATACAAGTGCCAGATCAGCTCGAAGGAGTGTGCGCTCAACACGCAACTCACCGCCGCCATGTGCAACGAGCTGACCCATATGCAGGATTTTCAGACCAAACTGTACGAATATGGGTTCAAACCCAGCAAGACGCGCTGGACGTACTGGATGGTCGGGTATATCTTCGGTCTGGGTTCGCGTATGCTCGGGACGCGGCGCATCCTGAAGACCGGCGTCTGGGTGGAGACCAAAGCGGTCCACCACTACGACGAGTTGCTGGCGGGCGTAGAGTGGGATGAC
This sequence comes from uncultured Gaiellales bacterium, assembly GCA_964497095.1. GTDB lineage: Bacteria > Actinomycetota > Thermoleophilia > RBG-16-64-13 > RBG-16-64-13 > CAVPLM01. The sequence continues at coordinate 3,507 of CAZCCL010000122.1, forward strand.
GAGACCCGGGCGTTCGTCGAGAAGGACCAGGCCGACGAGTACGGTCACATCGAGCGTTGGAAACGTTTTCTGGAAGATCCCGAGAGCATCTGCTAGGACCACCGCCATGAGGGTGCTGCTTGTCCAACCGCGGCGAGTACCTGGTCGCTCACATGGAGGGAGCCGAGGTCCCGAGGGGATAGGATCGAACAGAGACAACGTAAGAGATAGGGGGGAGTCATGGCTCGCTGCGATGAGATGAGAGAGGGCGAGGTGTACTGCTGCGAGGAGTGCGGCTTGGAGATCCAAGTCCTGGAAGAATGCAGCCACGAGGAGGACGCAGAAGGGGAAGAAAGCTGCAGGATCGAGGGGTTCGTGTGCTGTGGGCAACCCCTCACCCTCAAAGAGGACTAGGGCGTCGGGGCCGAGCGGCGAGCGACGATCCCGGGTGGGGGACGTCGGAGGAGAGGAGTCGCGGTGGCGGGCCATACGATCGGTTGGCTGCCCGGGGACGGTGTCGGGGTCGAGGTGTTGGCCGCCGCCCGCCTGGTGCTGGACGAACTCGGCTTCGAAGCCCAGTATGTGGAGGGCGACATCGGCTGGGATTGGTGGTGCTGGGAGGGCAATGCCCTCCCGGAACGCACGGTAGCCCTGCTCAAAAGTGTCGATGCGGCCCTGTTCGGAGCCATCACCTCCAAGCCGGCGAAGGCGGCGGAGGCCGAGCTGGCGCCCGAGCTCAAAGGCAAAGGACTCGTCTACCGCTCGCCGATCGTGCGCATGAGGCAACTCTTCGACCTCTACGTGTGCCTGCGTCCCACCAAAGCCTACGCTGGGAACCCCCTTAACTACAGGGAAAATATCGATCTGGTGGTGTTCAGAGAGAACACCGAGGATCTCTACGCGGGCGTCGAGTTCGGGACGGTGCCCGAGGAGTTGGCCGAGGTCTTGGCACAGCTCTCCAAGGGCTTCACGCCGTTTCAGAAGCTTCCGGGCGACGCGTACGCCATCTCGTGTAAGGTCAATACTCGGGCCGGATCGGAGCGCATCGCCCGGGCTGCCTTCGAGTTTGCGCAGCAGTTCAGGCGCAGAAAAGTGACTATCGTCCACAAGGCCAACGTCGTGCGCGCCACCGACGGCCTCTTTCTGGAGACGGCCCGGGAGGTGGCCGAGGAATATCCCGACATCACAGTGGACGACGCCAACATCGACGCCGTCTGCATGTGGCTTCTGAAGGATCCCTTCAACTATGATGTGCTGGTGGCTCCCAATCTCTATGGGGACATCATCTCGGACCTCTGCGCCCAGATGGTGGGGGGTCTCGGTTTCGGCTGCTCGGGAAACATCGGGAAAGAGCTTGCCGTGTTCGAGCCGACCCACGGTTCGGCGCCCAAGCACTCGGGCCTGAACAAAGTCAATCCCATCGCCACCATACTCGCGGCCAAGATGATGCTCGACTGGCTGGGGGAGTCCGAGAAAGCTTCGCGGCTGGAGGCGGCGGTGGCCGAGGTGATCGCCGAGGGTGCCGTTCGGACCTATGACATGGGCGGCAGCAACACCACCATCGAGATGGCGGAGGCCATCGCCGCCAAAGTCTAGATCCCGACCCGGATACCCGGGGGAGAGGAAGAGAAGAAGTGAGCAAGTCTGCGGGGTTGCGCAAGGCGGTCATGGACCGGCGGGCGGTCGTGGTGCCCGGGGCCTACGACGCTTTCAGCGCAAAGGTCATCGAGAGGTGCGGTTTCGAAGCCATCCAGGTATCGGGCTACGGAGTGGCGGGGTCGCTCATTGCCAAGCCGGACGTGGGCTTGGTGCAGATGAAAGACATACTCGACGTGACCTGGAACATCGTGCAGGCCGTGGATATCCCGGTCATGGCCGACGTCGATACCGGCGGGGGCAACGCCGTCAACGCGGCCTGGATCACGGAGCGCCTCATAGCCATGGGCGTGGCCGGCATGAACATCGAAGACCAGGTCTTCCCCAAGCGCTGCGGGCATATGGCGGGAAAGGAAGTCATCGACGCTGAAGAGATGGCCGGCAAGGTGAGGGCGTGCGCGGCGGTGCGAGACCGTCTCGATCCCGACTTCATCGTCAACGCACGAACAGATGTGTTCGCCGTGCTGGGGCTCGATGAAGCCATCCGGCGCTGCAACTTCTATCTGGCCGCCGGTGCCGACCTGGCCTTCATCGACGGTATCAAGACCAGGGCCGACGTGGAGCGGGCGGTGAAGGAGATCGAGGGGCCCCTGTCGGTGAACCTCATGGACGCCATCAGCGGTATGAAGACCGAGCTGATACCCGTGCCCGATCTGGCGGCCATGGGAGTGGGCCGGGTCTCCATCCCCGTGGCGTCGATCATGGTAGCGCACAAGGCGCTCACGGCGTTCTTCACCGCCTTGAGGGCCTCTCCCAGCGGGACGCTCCCGGGCCAGACGCAGTGGGTGACGTCTTTCGAGGAATACACGGACTTCGTAGGGCTCAAGGAATACAAGGCTCTGGAGGATGAATACCTCCCGAAACAGCGGCTGGAGAGCAAGTACGGCGAGGTGAGGAAGATCGTCGGGTAGAGTAGTGCGGGGCGCCGATCTGTAGGCCGTGACACCTTGCGGCGGGTACCGCCGGCTGGGGCGTCGGGCGTGGCTAAGGAGGATGGCCGGTGGGAATGACCGTTGCTGAGAAGATCCTGGCTCGAGCGTCAGGCCTGCCTCGCGTTTCGGCGGGGACCGTGGTGGAGCCGGCAGTGGACCTGGCCATGTCTCACGAGAACTCGGCCCTGATCATGAACCAACTCGAAGAGATCTTCGCCGGGACCGGACTGGAGACACGGGTGTGGGACCCCGCGAAGATCGCCATCATCTTCGATCACAGGGTCCCGGCGGAGACCGCCAAGACGGCCACCAACCAGAAGAAGATCCGGGAGTTCGTGGCCGCGCAGGGCATCACCAAGTTCCACGACGTGCGCTCGGACGAAGGAGGCATCTGTCACCAGATCCTTGCCGAGAACGGATATGTGCGCCCGGGGATGGTGGTGGCGGGTGCCGACAGCCACACCAGCAGCCACGGGGCGCTGGGCGCCATGGCCGTGGGCGTGGGGGCCACGGACATGGCCGCCGTGTGGGCTCTCGGGCGTCTGGTCAACGTGGAGGTCCCGGCCACGATCAAGGTGGTGGCCGACGGCGAGTTCAGGCCGGGGGTCGGGGCCAAGGATCTGATCCTTTTCCTGATCGGCATGATCTCGGCGGAAGGGGCCAACTTCCGAGTGATCGAGTTCCACGGCCGAGCCATCCGGCACATGTCGACCTCCGGGCGTCTGGTCGTATGCAACATGTCTGTGGAGGCCGGCGCGACCTGCGGCATCGTCCCCGCGGACGACGAGACCGTTCGGTACCTGCGGGGAGAGGCCTGCGTGACCGACCCCATCTCCCCGGTCGTGCCTGACGACGAGGCCTTCTATGAAAGGACGATAGAGATAGACGTGACCCGCCTGGAGCCCCAGGTGGCGAAGCCCCACACGGTCGACAATGTGGCCCCCGTGAGCGAGGTGGAAGGCACCAGGATCGACCAGATCGTCATAGGCTCCTGCACCAACGGCCGGTTGGACGATCTGGAGGTGGCCGCGGCGGTCCTTCGGGGGCGGAAGGTGGCGAAAGGTACGCGCATGTTGGTCTTCCCGGCCTCCTGGCGCATCTGGGCGGAGGCCATGCGCAGAGGCTATCTGGCCGACCTGGTCGATGCGGGCGCGGTCATCATGAACCCAGGCTGCGGCTGCTGTCTCGGCGTCCATCAAGGCGCGCTGGGCGACGGCGAGGTGGCTCTGGCCACGACCAACCGTAACTTCAAGGGTCGCATGGGCAATCCCGACGCCTCGGTGTATCTGGCGTCACCCCTCACGGCGGCGACGAGCGCCCTCACCGGGGTGATAACCGACCCGCGGAAGGGGGAAGGGCGCTGAGATGGGCAAGGTGGTCCTCAGATTGGCTGACGACGTGTCCACGGACGCGATCTATCCCGGGCGCTTCATGGCCACGGTCCTTCCCAGCGAGACGCCCCAGTACTGCTTCGCCGACCTCACCCAGTTCAACAAGAAGCTGCGCGACGGCGAAGTGGAACCGGGCAGCGTCGTGGTCGCCGACCGGAACTTCGGCACCGGTTCTTCTCGCGAGCAGGCCGCCTCCTGTCTCAAAGGCTGGGAGCTGGTAGTGGTGGCGAACAACTTCTCCCGCATCT
>CAZCCL010000123.1:0-7691 GCA_964497095.1 uncultured Gaiellales bacterium
GCCGGTCGACGGCCAGGCGCAGACCCTCCTCCACCAGACTCCGCACGGTCGTCCCCTCTGCGGCGGCTACCACCTTTGTCTCCGCCAGCAGCTGGTCAGCAATATCTATGGTTGTCTTCATATTGCTAACCATATCACAGCAACTCCGCCCGGGCATGCGCTTTTCGGAAGACTCCTGGGACCCGCCCAGAATCAGGTCGTCACCTGCACCTCGAGCGGCAGTGACGCCAATTCCAGCCTAGACCAGTTGACGAGCGTCGAGGCATGGTCGATGTCTATGCCTACCAAATGGCGGGACTCATCGAAGTCGAGCACGATACCGGGAGCAACCTCTTGGGAGTCGGCACTCGGTCTTTCGGCGAGGTCGATATATAGAGAGTCGGTTTCGGGATAGTACTGGAATCTCAAGGCTCCACCTCGCGGTAGTCTCTATCTGGGAAAGCGTTGTCAACGGTCTCCCCATCTTCCAGGGTCACCACGCGAAGATGTCTGCCCAACTGTTCAACAAAGATCCACAATCTGTACCTGCCGTCGGATTGATGCTCGCGCCTCAGTGGGTTGCGCAAGGCTTCCTCACACCATTCCCTGCGAAGATACGGACGTTTCCGCAAGACCTGTTGTTCGAAGTATCGCGTGGTCTTCAGAGCTTTCTCCCTGATAGTAGCATCAGGGTCACATTAGCGGCTGCTGGACCAAGATGGCCCCATCTTTGGTCCGATCTTGGTCTACCGACCGACCACTCGTTTCCCCGACGACGATTCGGGTGTCGGTCCGGCTTCCGGCGGCGGTGTGTCGGTCTGAATCCTCTTCGGCCGTCGCGCCCCCCGCTCCACCAAGGGCACCTCCTCCATCGCCCCTATGCCCTCCGCCAGCAGGCTCACGATCAGGGTGTTCAGAGACACATGCTCCATCCGAGCCCGGCCCGCCAGTTTTCGGTGCAGAGTCCGCGGCATGCGCACCCGGATCTGTCCGCTGAAGCTGGAGAGGATCTGCGGCTCGGGAGGACTCTCCCCCCGCTCCGTCATCACTTCCATAATCAAGGTGGCTTCCCAGTCCATGCAGGGGTTGTCATACGAACATTTGTTCGTATATAATCACGCTCTCTCGCGAACGTATGTTCGAGAGCAGGGCCAAATCTTGATACGATTTTTTTCATATTTTTAAAAATGCAACGTCTATTGCAATGACCCAGAGCGACCTTCCATCCGGCAGCGGCCATGCCGGCGGCGAACTCCACCGGTTCAAGGCGCAGCGGATCCCGCCCAGTCACGACTACATCCGGCGGCACGGCACCGGCCCCAAGGATGGCTGGGCCCGTGGACCGGCCGATCCCGGTCCTGTCCCCCAGCCCGGTCCCGTACCTCGGTCGGGCGAGAGATCCACCCCGGTCGATGCCGAGTCTGCGCGATCGGAGACACCGGAGGAACCTCCCTACGGTGCGGTCCACCAGTTCGGCTATACCCGGCCGCTCAAGAAACACGAGCAACCGCAGGCCGAAGCCGGCGGTGGGCCGGGTTCGGGCGCGACCGCCGTTGACGCCTCGGCACGCACACTGGGCGTCGCCGCCACTCCCACCTCCGCCGCCCCTCCCTTTGTCCATCTGCACGTGCACTCGAACTTCTCGTTCCTCGACGGCGGCAGCCGGATCGAGGAGTTGGTCGCCCGCGCCGCCGAGTTGGGGCAGCCGGCCCTGGCCCTCACCGACCACAACGGTCTCTACGGCGCGGTGCACTTCGCCAAGGCCTGCGCCAAGCACGGCCTCAAGCCCATCTTCGGGGCCGAGGTGAGGGTGGACTCGCTGCTCGCCGCCGACCTTGCCGCCGGCGCTCCGGAGGGCACAGACGCTTCCTCGGCAGCTGCCCTGGGCGGCGCTGCGACCGTGCCGAGTTCAGGAGGCGCCGCCTCTGACGATCCCCATCACCTCGTCCTCCTCGCCGAGACCCGCGAGGGCTATGCCAACCTCTGTCGCCTCCTCTCCGCCGCCCATCTCGCCGACCCCGAACGCGAGCGGCCGCCGCTCGTCACCCTGGAGTCACTGCGCGCCCATGCTCAGGGACTCATCTGCCTCACCGCCTGTCGCCATGGGGAGGTGGGCTATTTTATCGACGCCGGTCGCTTCGCCGATGCCGCCCACGTCCTTCTCCGCCTCCGCGACATCTTCGGTCCTCGTAACCTTTACGTAGAGCTCCAGTATTTCGGGTACGAACCTCATCAAGAGGCCCACGCCGGTCAGCACGGCTCCTCCGTCTATCAGAAGATCCGAATCGACGGACGTCGCCTTCGTCACCAGCCCACCTCAGCGCCGGAGGGTGACTCCACCCACCGCCCTCCGACCCCCACGGTCGCCGACCGGCCGTCCTCTTCACCTCCCGTTCCTCTTTCGAGCCTCACGGATTCCTCGGTGCCTATCTCATCCTCGGTGCCTACCTCGCCCTTCCCTCGCGGTCCTACCACCGTTACCGACTCTCATTTTGAACCGCTGCGTTCACGTTGCACTGCAACCATAGTTGCAAATTGGCGACCCATTTCGCCGGTCGATCCTGGGGCAAGCGCGCCGAGCGTTGCTCCCAGGCCAACCCGCCCCGATCTCCCCGAAGGCCACCCTCAGCGTCTCAATCCCTCAGACTACGATATAGGGTTCCACCGAAACGGCCGTCCCTGGCGCCTCTCCTGCCTCACCTACTGCCTTCACCTCACCCACCTCGCCCAGGCCTGCAATCTCCCCACCGTACTCACCACAAATGTCCATTATGCTGGAGCAAACGACCGGGCGATCCATCTGATCTGCCGTGCGGCTGGCCACGATCAACCGTTATCCGGCTATCCCGAAGCGATTCCCGGTTCCAGGTGCCTTGAATCTATATTCTCACTTGAGACTTTACTATCGCCGTTACTGAAGTTGCTCGAGTCATCGCCTGGTTCGAGCGCGGGTTCCCAATGTTGCGAAGAAATGCACGAAGATAGAACTGCAATGAGAATTGTAGATGCGGACCGGGGTGAGTGTGGAGCCGCACCCGCGCTGCCGGTGGCTCCGGTCCCAACCCCGGTGGTCGCGCAGAGCCCTCTCGCCACCCCTTGGGCCATCGCCCAGCGCTGTAACGTCGACCTCGACCTGGGCGTCTTCCATTTCCCAAAGGTCGACGTGCCTCCGGACGAGACCGCCTACTCCCTCCTCGCCAAGCGCTGCTTCCGGGGTATCGCCCGCAAGTACAAACCGGTGCCGCCCCGCGCCGTCGAGTTGCTCGAGAAGGAGCTCCGCATGATCCAGGAGATGGGCTTTGCCCACTACTTCCTGGTGGTGCACGATATCGTCCGCTGGGCCCGCGCCCAAGGGATCGCCTGCTCCGGCCGGGGGAGCGCCGGCAACTCCATCGTCTGTCACGCGCTCGACATCACCGCCTCCGAACCTATCCGCCACAATCTGCTGTTCGAGCGCTTCCTCAATCCCAATCGCCGCGAGATGCCCGACATCGACGTCGACTTCTGTTCCTCGCGCCGGGACGAGGTGATCGAGCACATCTACCAGACTTTCGGATCAGAGAACGTAGCGGTCGTGGCCAACGTCAACACCATGTCACCTCGCTCGGCGGTCCGGATCGTGGCCGAGGCCCTGGGTTTCGCCCCCACCGAGATCAACGCCCTCGCCAAGAACGTGCCCCGGCATGGGGACGCCGCCCGCATCCGCGAGTATCTGGCCGGTGCCTGGCCCGAGCTGCGCGATTCGCCGCTGCAGGATGGTGCCCGCCCCGACGCCCCGGGAGGCGGGGGGCGGTATGGAAGGTTCCTCGACCTGGTCGAGCGCCTCGACTCTTTCCCCCTGCACCTGGGCACTCACCTGGGGGGGTTCGTCATCGCCGATAGACCGATTCCTTTTTACGCACCCCTCCAATGGGCCGCAAAAGGCGTGGTGGTCACCCAGTTCAACAAGGACGACGTCGCCGCCCTGGGCCTGGTCAAGATGGACATCCTCGGGCTCCGCACCCACTCGGCCGTCTCCGAGACCGTCCACCTCATCCGGCAGCGCACCGGACGCCGCATCCGCCCCTACGATCTCCCTCCCGACGACCCCGCCGCCTACGAGATCATCAGCAACGGGGGCTCCATCGGCCTCTTCCAGCTGGAGTCGGCCGGCCAGCGCAACCTCGCCTCTCGCCTGCAGGAGCGGGACTTCGACGACGTCATCGCCGCCATCGCCCTCTACCGCCCCGGACCGCTGGAGGCCGAGATGATCGGACCCTTCATCGATCGCCGCTGGGGTCTGGAGCCGGTCCGTCTCCCCCACCCCGCCATGGCCGAGGCGGTGACCGACACCTACGGGGTCATCCTCTACCAGGAGCAGGTGCTCCGCATCGCCCAAGCGGTGGCCGGGTTCGATCTGGCCGACGCCGACTCCCTCCGCCGGGCCATGACCCGCGACCGCAGCCGGGAGGAGATGGCCAAGATCGGCGAGACCTTCGTCGCCCGCGCCGTCTCCCGGGGAGTGCCTGAAGGAGCCGCCCGCGAGGTCTTCCGCCAACTGGAGGGCTTCGCCGCCTACGGGTTCAACAAGAGCCACTCGGTGTGTTTCGCCGTCATCAGCTACGCCACGGCTTGGCTCAAGGCCTACTACCCGGCCGAGTTCCTGTGCGCCGTCCTCAACAACTACCCCATGGGTTTCTACACCCCGCGCACGGTCTTGAACGACGCCCGCCGCTTCGGGCTGGAGGTGCGGCCGCTGGATATCAACCTGTCGGGGCGGGGGTTCACGGTGGAGGATGCGGTGGCGCCGAACCCGTGGGGTGAGTCAGACCTTACGGGTGACGGGGCGTCTGGTGAGACCCCCCGGGATCCTGGAGCCCCTAGGGCTAGCGGGGCGCCGGCCCCTGGGGCGCACCCCCCCTACGACCCCTTCGCCCAGGCCTGGACCGCCGAGCACCACTGGGGCCTCACCGAGGCCGATCTGGCCGAGTTGCGGGAGGAACAGGAAGGCGAGCAGGCCTACGCGGAGGCCCTGCGGGCGGCGCTGGAGCAGGCGCATGAGGGTGACACGCACCAGGGGGATGAAAAGACCCGGAGTGACCGGGTAACCCCTGGGGCTGGGGCGAATCCTGGTCCCGTTTCGACCGGCGGCATCGCCACCGGGGCGGCCGGCCCGACCGCCGGTGGTGAGCCCCCCCTGGACGAGGGCGCGGCCCCCGAGGCGGGGCGCGAAGCTCCCCTCAGCCCCGGCGACCTCCTCCTCCCCCGCGCGCCCCGCGCCCGCGGAGGCGTGGAGCCGGGAGCCTGCCTCGCCCCCAGCTCGGGCATCTCCCCGGACGCCGGCCGGGCTCTGCGGGTGGGGTTTTCCTACCTCAAGCAGATGGGGGAACGCTCCCTGGACCGCATCGAGGAGGAACGCCGCCACGGTCCCTTCGAGAGCTTCGAGGACTTCTACCTGCGCACCCGCATCGACTACCCGGTGGCCGAGAACCTGATCCGGGTGGGCGCCTTCGACTCCCTGGAGCCCGACCGCACGGAACTGCTGTGGCGTCTACCAATCCTGCACGATCGCCTGGAGGCTCTAGCCGGGTCGTCCGGGCAGAGGCGCGGCCAACTGCGGGCGTTCTTCTCCCCGCCCAGCCGCGCCGGACTGGAGCGCACCTGGACCCTGGAGGACAAGGTCCGGGCCGAGCTCGAGCTCATGGGACTCACCGTGAGCTGCCATCCCTTACAGCTTTACGAGGAAGAGCTCCGCCGGATGGGGGTAAGCCTGAGCTACGAGCTCCCTGCCCTCGGAGACGAGGTGCCGGTGATGGTGGCCGGGGTCTACGAGCGGGCCCAGAACCCCTGGATGCGTTCGGGAAAAAGGACGATGTTCCTGACCTTGGAGGATGCCTACGGCCTCTTCGAGTGCGTCTGCTTCGAGTCGAAGCTGGCCAGGATCGCCCCGGTGATGGCCCGGGCCAGCTACTTCCTGGTCCGCGGCCGCCTGCAGAACAACCACAAGCGGGGGCTGGCCATCGTGGCCGAGGAAGTGCTGGACCTAGAGGAAGTGCTGGCCAGGCGGCGGGCCAGGCAGGCACCCGCCGCGACGGGAGCGCGAGGAGACGGACGGTCGAGGGCCGGACACCCCGCGGCCACCGGACAGAAGACGGTCACGCCGAAACCGGCCGGCCCCGGCCGGGAGATGCCGCCCATCCCTGACCCCATCGACCTACGCGGGCGTCGAGAGGAAGAGACCTACGGCGATGGGATCATCTCAGCCAAGAAGCGGCCGCCGGGAGCAGGGACGGGAGCGATACCGAAGAAGGTGGGATGAACGAACAGCTGATCCCCTATCAGTGGGTTTGGCCTGCCTAGTGCTGATTTCGCTCGAACGAGCCCGATAGCTGTCGGTTCAGCCGAGCTCGGATCGGTCGTGCAGCGACCGCGACTCCTCGCGGGCCTCCTCCTCGCCGATCATGAGCCTGACCGTCACATAGGTGAGGATCACGATGATCAACCCAAAGACACGAAGACCCGACCCCTCGAGCCGGGTCCTGACAGACGATTCTTGGCTTTCTGAAGCGGTGAGGGGGGATTCGAACCCCCGGTACCGCGTGCGCGGCACAACGGTTTTCGAGTTCTAGATTAGCGGTCCGAAGGAGAGAGTACGCCCGTACCGTCCTTGAGGATAAGGAATCGGCTAAGGAATCGGCAAATGAAGAGCTCCGCGCCCTTTTGCTGGTGACGCGTTCGTCACCGACCGGTCAGTGCAAGAAGAAGGGGGCCATCACGGGCTGCGGCGGTTTCCGCATGGTAGCCCGCCGGCCCACGGTGGCCCCCTTGCTCCTTAGCAGGTCGCTTGAGCCCTGGAAGGAGTGGACGTTGAAGGAGTGGACGTTCTCTACATCATGCCGCCCATACCACCCATACCACCACCCATGCCACCACCTGCCCCTTTTTCCTCAGGCTTGTCGGCCACAATGACTTCGGTGGTCAGGATGTTCTTGGCGATGGAAGCCGCGTTCTGAAGGGCAGACCGGGTGACCATAGCCGGGTCGATGATCCCCGCCTTGATCATGTCTTCATACTCGCCGCTGTCCACGTTCATCCCCACGCCTTTGGTGCGGATCTTGACCTCGTTGACGACCACGGAACCTTCCAAACCGGCGTTGTCCGCCAGCTGGCGTAGCGGCTCCTCGAGGGCCCGAGCCACGATTCGCACCCCGGTAAGTTCGTCGCCCTCGGCTTTGACGGCCAGCACTGCGGGGATGGCCAACACCTGGGCCACACCCCCGCCCGAGACGATGCCCTCTTCCAGGGCCGCCCGGGTGGCGGAGAGAGCGTCTTCTACCCGGTGTTTCCTCTCTTTGATCTCAGTCTCGGTGGCGGCACCGACCTTGATGACCGCCACCCCGCCGGCCAGCTTGGCCAGCCGTTCCTGCAGTTTCTCCCGGTCGAAGTCGGACTCGGTATTCTCGATCTCGGCCTTGATCTGGTTGATACGAGCTTTGATCTGGTCGAGCTCGCCACCGCCGTCCACAATGGTGGTGTCGTCCTTGGTGACCACCACCTTGCGGGCATGGCCCAGTTGCGACACTTGGGTATTCTCGAGCTTGAGACCCAGCTCTTCGCTGATGACCTCGCCGCCGGTGAGGATGGAGATGTCTTCCAGCATGCGCTTGCGGCGGTCGCCGAAGCCCGGGGCCTTGACGGCGATGCCGGTAAAGGTGCCGCGCAGCTTGTTGACC
>CAZCCL010000124.1:0-7675 GCA_964497095.1 uncultured Gaiellales bacterium
GTCGTGACCGCGTTTGGGCGCGTGGGCGCGTGGTATGGAAGCAGCTACTACGGCATCCAGCCCGACATCATGGTCTGCGCCAAGGGGATGGCCAGCGGTTACATGCCAATCGGAGCCCTCATCATGAGTTCCGAGTTGGCTGACACTCTGGAGGGTGACTATGCAGGCGGCTCCTACGGCGGTCACCCTACTTCCTGCGCGGTCGCCAAGGCAAGCATCGATATCATCGAGCGCGAGAGTCTGCTCCAGAATGCCCGCGAGCGTGGGTTGCAGTTCCTCTCCGAATTGCAGCCGCTGCTTGATCTCCCGGTTGTCGGGGACATCCACGGACTTGGCCTCGCACTCGGCGTGGAGCTCGTGTCGGACAAGAGGGCTCGAACCCCCCTCGCCCTCGACGATCCGACGCTGGTCGCGCGCTTCCGTGAAGACACAGGCGTGATTATCGGCCTGCACGGCAACACACTTGTCATTACGCCTCCCTTGGTAATCAGCGCAGAAGAGGTCAGCCGCGTGGTTAAGGCGGTTACCTTCATCGCCGAGCGGCTCTCGACCGACGGCAATTATCGAGGTTAGATGGATGGGGACAATCCCCGTGAGCGTGGAAGCGGCACGGCACGCCAGAAAATAGCCTCCGTAACCGCTCGAAAGGTTCTTGGCTCGGAACGAACACTTCCATGAGAAGGGCAGCCGTTGTCAAGTTCCTTTCTCGTATCCTCTCGGTGAACCCTTGGCACAGACCCCGCCGCGTGCGATCAAGGCAGCCCTGGCTGGGTCAACTGCTGATCCTCAGCTGGGGGTCGGCCCTCGAACCACGGTCACGGGGCAGGGGGCCCGGCTAATGAGTCGCCGACCCGTCCGTCCAGGCCATTTGGTGATCTGTGTCTTCCTCGGACTCCCCACCACCAGCAGCGTGGCCCCGTGGGCTTCTTGGGCAAGAACCCGAGCCGGTCGACCTTCAACCAGCCTAGCTTCACAGCGGACTGAGGGCTGCAGAAGCGCTGCTCGTTCGACCGCCTGTTCCAGGGCGAGTTCCGCGTCCCTTCGAAACTGCTCCGGCCGCGGCAGAGGAGACGCACGCGCAAAAGGGCCAAAAGGAGCGGCCTCGGCAAAGAGAGGGATGCGCCAGACCGATACGATCTTGAGGGGAAGGTGGCGGAGAGCCGCTTCTTGGGCAGCAAAATCCAGGGCAGCCGTCGCGTCTGGGGAGCCGTTCACCCGGACCACCACCATTGGTGCCGCTTCGACCATCTGAAGACCCACCAGCTCAGGGCCGTGACGTTGCAGGAGAAGACAGCACATTTTCCTCCACGCGACACAAGAATCCAAAGGCTTTCAGCAAGGGAGACCGAGCTCTCGCCTCTCCTCCCTGAGTCTCGTGCAGAGCCAACTTCCGAGGGACGATGTGGTCGACCTTCAAGCGCCGCTCCTCGACCGAGACTCCGCAGAGTTCGTACCGGCCTCTTGCCCATTTGGGAACCTTTTGTAGCGATCGCTGCCGGAGATGTGACTAATGGAGTGCTGACTGCCGGTACGCCGATCGAGCAAAACCGTGAGAACCACGTAGAACTCCCACTGAGAGACATCCTGCGGGTTCAGGGTTACCTTGTCCTTATGGGCGAGCAGAGCAAACACGTACACTTGAGCATGGCGACGCTTTTTTGCCTAGTTGATTTGTTTCGGCGTCCCTGGCGAAGGTCTTGGCACAGTTGAAGGAGATAGACGACAGGCGCTCCCGATGCCAGCTCTGGAGGTAGGCAGCCGACTTGACTTCGATCGTTATGCCGCTTGGATCGCACAGGTCGCAGACAGCCCACTCATCGCGGACATCGTAAGCTGCTCCGATTGCTCTGGCAACTAGGTACTCTGCGAGAACGCCGCGAATCGCATTACTGAATACGTCGGATGCACTCCCCTGCCAGAAGCTGAGAAGATCGAATCCCAGTCCGCGATCTTCGTCACGAAACCTCTCGCTTCCGGAGTAGGGCTCCCGCTGAATTCGGTCGAACTCGCCCATTCATCTCTCACGCCGCTGTGTCGCTCCTGCAGCAGGGAGCGTCTATTGGCATTGTCCCTTGCGCTGATGCCCCAGCAAACCGGCTGCTTAACTTCTCCTTTCGTACCGGACACGATCGCCGAATGGTGATCGTTCCGAAGCGGGGAGCGATGCCTCGCGCGAGCGAAGCCGTCTCCTTAGCGCCGTAACGAATTGATTGCTGGTCGACAAGCGCCGGCCTGAGACGACTGGTTCGCTCGCACGCCGTTGACACGGGGAAAGCGAGGAAGAACAATTGAATGACCGCAGGGGGTTGGGATGAATCTGCGACACCAGATTAGTGGCGACCGCGTTGAGGGGCTTGCCTCGATGCTTGGCATTAGTTCCGAGGATGCATTAGTGCGCTACGCATGTTCACCGGTCAATGGGAGGAGCACCCATGCGCATTACCCGCCCGACGTGGTTGAGGGAGGCCAGGACAAGCAGATGGATGTCTTGGTGATTGACGGGCAAAGCGATTCGGGCGATGTGTTCATGCTTCAAACGAGATGCACGGACTCGTTCTCCTCGAACGTCCCAGTTCAACAAGGCAACGGCCTGACATAGGGTCTCCCAGCAGCCACGGAAGAACGTCGAATCGCTTGCATACGCGGCGCTCCGCGACAGGATCGTAGAGCTCCGCGCACTCCAGAGTAACCTTGGGCCGTCGAGTATTCGCGTTCACGTCTACTTCATCACCCTCGGCCACGAGAGCGCGGTCAGGCAGCCATCCAGCAGCCGGTTGTGAAGGTCGACATCGTCGGCGCTCGTGAAGGGGCACACGAGCACCATGTTATGGAACGGGGTCAGGAGCACGCCCCGATTGAGCAGATGCACGTGTATGTAGGCCTCGAGCAAAGGAAGCCGCGCGCCATGAGCTTCGCCGCCGGTTCGCGGCGGCCGAGGGCTGAACAAGTACTCGACCCGCGCGCCAATGCGGCTGACGTGCCAAGGGAGCCCGTGCTTCTCAAGGACGGCCGATATCCCCCGTTCGAGCTTGTCTGCCAGAGTGACCATGTGTGTGTAGCTATCCTCGGTCATGACCTTTTCCAGTGTCGCCCGGATGGCCGCCATCTGAAGGGCGCTACCGGCCAGGGTGCCCCCGAAGCCGAAGTGGTTGATGGGATCGCCCGGCCTGAAGTGCGGAAGAACAGACCAGATCCGTTCGGCCATCTCCTGCGAAGTACCCCACACCGCCACCGGCACTCCCCCTGCGATGCTCTTCCCTAGGACGAAGAAATCTGGATCCAGACCGTAGGCTCGCGTGTAGCCGCCCGGGCCGGTGGAAACGGTATGGGTCTCGTCGATGACGAGCGGCACTCCGTGCTCCTGAGTCAGACGGCGAAGGGCATCGTGGTAGCCGGGCACCGGTGGGACCATACCGATGTTCGTCAATACCGGCTCGGTGAGGACGCAGGCGACATCCCTGTGACTGAGAGCCTCCTCGAGGCCGTGCTCGTCATTGAACTCCACGCACCGCGTGGTCTGCTCGTGGTGCATGGCGTTCGGATGCACACCTGTCCTCGGCACCATCTTTCTATCGTCGTCCAATTCGACTTGGGTTTCGTCCACGCTACCGTGATAGTTCCAGTTGAAGGTAACGATCTTGTCTCGGCCGGTTATCATGCGGCACAGTCGAATGATGAAGCGGTTGGCGTCCGTGGCAGAGGTCGTGACCTGCCAGAAGGGGAGGCCGAATCGGCGCGCCAGCTCCTCCCCCACCCAGACGGAGTCCTCGGTGGGTAGCATCGTCGTCGACCCCCGCCGAAGCTGCGCTTCGATGGCCTGGACAACGGCCGGGTTGGCGTGCCCGAACATCGCCCCGGTGTCCCCGAGGGCGAAGTCCACGTATTCATGATCGTCTACGTCGATCAGATGGGCCCCCTGGGCTCTATCGACGTAGATGGGGTAGCTGCCGGGCCACTGCTGCATCCAGTGCATCGGAGCTCCGTAGAGGAAGTGCTCGAGACCACGAGAATAAAGGGCTCCAGAGCGAGGGTGGTTCGCGTCGAACCGGCTCAACTCCCGCTGCAGCAGCCCGGCCATCCGAAGAGGGTCGATGCCGAGCCTCTCCGCTGCCAGGCTGCCAGACGGCATATGTTCGTGATGGGGGTTGCTCATCTCGTATTCGCGCCTCACAGATTTCCTGTGGTGCATTCCAACTTACTCTATCACCCGCACTTGATCGGCTGTCTCGTCTTACTTTGGCACGCTCGGCGGTGTTGCCAAATGAGCGACATCACCGCCTTTGTGGCGCTCCAGATGTCGACTCGTCTCATCGTTGACAGGTATGCAGAGCGGAAAGGCTGGCTAGGGGGCCTGAGGGGTCCAAAAACCCTCGATCTGTTTGCTTGAGCGGCGGCATCCGTTAGGATCAGGTTCCCAACCTACGTCCCGGGAGTGCCGATGCTGCTCTCGCTTCTCTGCTTTGCCCTCCGCCGCCTGCTTCGTCTGCTGAGCGCGAACGGTGATCGTGACGGTGCTGCTCGCGATGTTGAATTGTTGGTCCTACGCCATCGGCTTCGCGTGCTTGGCAGAGGTCGTCGCCTGCGGCTACGGCGTCGGGATCGGATCCTGCTCGCAGCGGCGAGCGGGCTGCTTCCCCGCGACCTGTGGCGCTCTTACCCGGTCTCCCCGCAGACCGTGCTTCGCTGGCACCGCGAACTCGTAAGACGCAAATGGACCTACCGAGGGCGGCGCCGACCGGGTCGACCGAGACTTGCACGGGAAACGGCGACGCTCATCCTCCGGCTGGCAAAAGAGAACCCGCGGTGGGACTACCTGCGAATCCAGGGTGAGCTGAAGAAGCTTGGTGTCTCCGTCTCGGCAAGCGCCCTCTGCTCACTGCTTCGTCGCCATGGCCTCAAGCCGGCCCCGCGCCGTGATGGGCCCTCAGGGAAGGAGTTCCTCTCCCAACAGGCGGCCGGTATCGTGGCCTGCGACTTCTTCTGTGTGGAGACGGTGTGGCTCAAGACGCTCTACGTTTTGTTCTTTATCGAGCTCTCCACGCGCAGGGTGCACCTGGCAGGGGTGACCGCTCATCCCAATTCGGCCTGGGTCACGCAACAAGCCCGTAACTTGGTGATGGAAGATCGCTTGGCGAGCGCCCGCTTCCTAATCAGGGACCGGGACGCCAAGTACTCGGGGCCGTTTGACGAGGTGTTTCGCTCCGAGGGCGTGCGCGTCATCCGTACACCGATACGCGCGCCCAAGGCAAGTGCTTCTGCCGAGCGCTTCGTGAGGACCATCCGGCGGGAGTGCTTGGACCACATGCTCGTCCTCGGTGAACGCCACCTCGAGCGAATCCCGAGAGAGTACGTCAGGCACTATAACAAGGAGCGTCCGCATCGTGGGCTGTGTCTTGAAACCCCGGAACCCAAGCCAGCCTTGACCGGCGCCGACGGTGAGGTAGTCCGGGTTGCCAGGCTCGGCGGATTAATCAACGAGTATCGCCGAGTAGCGGCATGAATCGGAGTAAATGTACCCCTCGTGTTCGCTTCGGCCTTGGTATTCCGCTAGAGGACTTCCATTGACTACGTAGAAAAGTCATAATGACTGTGTCAAGTAGTCATAGGAGCGGGGGTATCGGGAGGACGGGTGTTCGACCAGAGAGAATCAGTGGACAAGGCTTTCTCGCTCTTGAGTGCTGCTCTTGAGGCGGAAGGGCACGGGCTCTGCGAGATTGTCGTCATAGGCGGCGCGGCGCTCAGCATTCTGGGCTTCGGCATCCGTCCAACAAAGGGCGTCGATGTTCTTGGGTTGTGCGAGACCTCAGTCGACCCGCCGCGACTCGTTGTGACTAAGCACAAACCCCTTCCGGCACCGTTGCTTCAGGCAGCATCTCAAGTTGCAGACGCTCTCGGATTGAGTTCTGATTGGCTGAATGACGGGCCGGCCGACCTCCTGGATCAAGGGCTGCCCACGGGTTTCGAACAGCGACTGATCGCCAGAAGGTACGAGCCGCGTCTCACGGTGTGGCTTCCCGCACGCGAGGATCTCATTTGCTTCAAGACGTACGCGGCTGCCGATACCGGGGTTGGCCGGCACACGGAAGATCTCCGTGCTCTCCAGCCGTCTTGTGAGGAGTTGCTCGCCGGCGCCCTGTGGGCACGATCACAGGACCCCTCCGAAGCCTTCAGGGACATGCTGGTCGGGTTGCTTCGGTACTTTCATTGTGAAGAGGCGGCGGAGGAGATAGGCCATGGATAGACGCAGCCTTCTCGAGCAGGGTCTTAGAGAAGCAACGCTCGAGTTGTGTTGGAGGCAATGGACCGCTGCGGGACTGGCCGGAACACAGGAGGAGTCGAGAACCCTCATCGACCCGGAGGCTCTCCTCGTCGCTTCTGTCACTCTGGGGCGCTACGACGCTCGTCTGTTCGATGAGCTACTGGACTGGCTGATCGGGAACTGGCAACTTCTTGATTCTGCACGTCTGAAACGCATTGCCCGTGGCGCTTCGCCCAGCGAGCGTGCGTTGCTTGCGGTCGCTAGTCAAATGGCGTCCGCGGAAAAAGGGGCAACGAAGCTCCGAGACGTGCTGGCACGTGATCTGGAGCAGCGGACGACGACCTCGGAAGCACCCCAGAGCGTCTTCTTCTCCCAGACGAGGGAGGAACAAGACTGGACGCAGCCCGATCCCGTCTTTGAAGCGGCCGGGTTTCTCCGGTCGCCCGTTCATCTTCGCGGACTTTCTCGCCGGCCTGAAGCCTCGAATCCCGCCTGTCTGCGGTTCAAGCTGCGAGCGCTCGTCGGTATCGGATCAAGGGCCGAAGTACTCGCCTATCTCCTCACCCACGACTGGACTCATGGGCGATTGATCGCCGATCGTGCAGCCTACCCGCAAGGACCAGTCGCCTCCTATCTTGTTTCGCTCTTCGAGGCGGGTATCGTGGATCGCCGCGAGGAGGGAAAGAAGGCGCTCTATCGTCTCGAGGAGGATGTTCGAAACGTCTTTGCTGCCCGTCCATTGTTCGTAGACTGGATCAGGATCTGGCCGGCTCTTACCGGGCTTCTTGAGGCCATGAGATCACCGGCCGCGATCGAGGAGGCGTGGTGGCTGCGACTTGCCCAGACCCTGACCAAGAATCGAGCCGCTCTACGTGCGGAGGGTTTTGAGGTCGAGATCGGCGACTTGCGGGGATGGGGGCTTCAGGGAACCAACGTCCTCGAACTTGCGCTAACGAAGGCGACAATGAAAGTCACAGAGTTCTTGGCCTAAGACCAAGACGCTACGACAGCCGCACCCGGCCCTACGCCACCGGCCCGACCGACCTGACACATGGGGCATTCTTGCAGAAGACTTCACGGGAATCATAAGCAAGTCTTGGCTGGTCTGATCCAACATGGACCAACTGAACGCTTACAAGAAGCCTCGTATTTGCGGGGCTTTTTGTTGTCTTCTGACTCGGCCGGCGATGTCTGGATGGCTGAGGCTGGCGGGAATGCTCACCGAATGCCATGTGCAGCCAACGAACCGTTGGCAAGCCATGTCCCCTGACATGTCCCGTTGTGCGGTCCCGGTACACGCTGCAGTCCCTCGCGGATGCCCGCGGACGGTCAAAGCTGCCAGCTGGCGTCCCGAGTCCGGCAGCCAGCCGCGTCAGACCCCTATTGCCCCTCCGCCACCTTGGTCGAATACCAGCC
>CAZCCL010000125.1:0-7518 GCA_964497095.1 uncultured Gaiellales bacterium
CGGCGAAGGGACCGCTGTCCACCGGCTCTTCCACATACCTTCTCGGGGGATAGTCGTCCCGCCGCGTGAACCCGGCGTGGATGGTATTGAAGGCCTTCTCCAGGTTGTACGCCGCCTGGCCCAGGCGCATGAAGTCTTCCTCCGAGATATCGATGCCCAGAGCCGCCCGGGTGAGCTCGGTGTAGTCGATGGGGTCGAGTGCCCGCACCCCGAAATAGGTCCCCATGTAATTACAGATACCGACGATGTCCTCTATTTCCTTGGCCTGCACCTGCCAGAAGACCGCCTCGGGCTGGTTCTCGTAGGCCGTCGTCTCCCGGGGGATGTGCCGCGGACCGCACAAGGCCGGCGAACTCACGGAGCCACGGAGATGACGGGGACCGCACGGGGAGGTACTGAGCCCCAGACCCCAACCCTTCTGGATCCGGAACGAATCGACCGTATCCTGGCCTTTCATCGCGCTGACGAGGGCCTCGGAGCCTTGTCCCAGCCTGCGGGCGGCCTCGACCCCGCCCTCCGCCAGCAGATCCCCGATCCCTCGTCGGTAGGCGAGCTCTTCCACCATCCGGTTCATGGCTTCTCCATCGCCCCAACGAAGCTCCAGGCCGTTCGTGTCCTCCTTGGTGATCAGCCCCTTCTCGTAGCATTCGAAGGCCCAGGAGAGGACTGTCGAGCAGGCGTCCCCGTCGAGTCCGAACTCGTTGCAGAGCAGATGGAACTTGATGGAGGAGGCCGCGTCATCCACATCGAAGCGGCTGGAATACATGGCCGACCCGATCCAGTATCCGATCCCCTGCGTCCCCCGGTATGGTCCGTCGGTGATCTCGGAGTACTGGTTGCATCCCGCCGGACAGGCGAAGCATCCGGTTATCCTTTTCTTGTACTTGAGAATGCCCCGTTCTTCCCCGGCCAGGTTCTCCCGTCTTTCGAGAGGCCAGTTCCCCACTTGACCGTTTCTCACCCTGTCGGTCCCCAGGTCCCAGAAGGGACTTTCTGGGGCGCAATAGGCCTTGATGCATCCTTCTCTCCAGGCGGGGGTCTTGGGCGAGGACTCTATCTTGGCCAGGCAAAGGTCGACCGCTCGTAGAAAGGCTTCGCCATCGGCGACCTTGATCGCCCCATGGCCGCGTACCACCAGCGCTTTGAGGTTCTTGTCTCCCATGACGCAGCCCACTCCGCAGCCCCCGGCGGCCTTGAAAAGCCCGCCGATGACGCAGGCGGACTTGACCAGGTTCTCCCCCGCCGGGCCGATGGCGGCCATCTCGATCCGATCGTCTCCCAGCTCGCGGTGAAGGATCTCCTCCGTCTCGTAGGTGGTCTTGCCCCAGATGCCACGGGCGTCGCGCAACTCGGCTTCGCCGTCGCAGATCCAAAGATAGGTGGGCGTGGCCGCTTTCCCGGTGATGACCACGTGATCGAAACCGGCATACTTGAGCTCGGGTCCGAACCCGCCACCGAAATTGGCCGACCCCTTCCCCCCGCTATATGGGTTCTTGGTGTCGATGGACACGCGATTCGCGGCCGGGGCCAGGGTGCCTACCAGGCAACCGGTACCGAAGATGATGGGGTTTTCCGGGTCCGACCATGTGGTCTCCGGTGAGACCTCGTTCAAGAGGATGAGGCTGTTGACGGCCCTTCCGCCCAAAAACCTCTCGGCGTAGACCATGGTCTCTTCGGTCCAGATGCGACCGCGGCTGAGATCGACGCGTAGCACTCTGCCGGCCAGGCCGCCCCGCACGTCGAACCGTCTTGCGTCGGGGTCCGCACTCATCCCATACTCCCCCGGACCGGGGCCTGTAACCGAATAGCTTGACAGCTGCAGTATTTCTCGCAGAGGGGCTGCTCTTCGCCCGCGCAGAGATCGCAGGAGGGCATCACCAGCCATCGGATGGCGGCGGTGCGATTAGACCGGCGCACCTGGACGCTGGATAGCTCGGGCGACATCACACCGGCGTGGTGGAAGGAGCAGGCGAGCTCGCAGGTCCTGCAGCCGTTACAGAGGTCTGGATCGACTGCGACAGCGAGTCTCCGCCGGTTGGCATATCCTTCCCGTTGGGTCTCCATGCCTTCCTCCTATACGCTTCGGCCCGAAGGTTGTCAAACGGGAGCCTTGGCGACGGGGGCTGTGTCGACAGGCGCCTTGTCGGCGGTCACCCCGTTGATCAGAAGGAGGGGACCGATCCGGTGTATGTCGTGCCACTTCTGACCCGTGAGTCCGGCGGCGCCCAGCATCTCGTCTATCTCGGCAGGCGAATGAAACCGCTTGCGCCGTCCCGGAGTCGCGAAGAAGACCCACTGGAGAGGAGTGACGAAGTGGTCGGCAAGCAGGAAGAGCCCCCCAGGGGCGAGCGTCCTCGCCGCCTCGTGGAGCCCCTGGCTCTGGTCGGCCCAGTGGTGGAAGGAGATGGTAGAGAGGATGAGGTCGAAACTGGATTCGGCGAAGGGGAGGCCCTCGGCCTGAGCCTCGATGAAACGGAGTCTCTCAGGGAACGGGTTCGCCGTGCAGGCCATCTTCAGCATCTCCTTGGAAGCGTCCGCGCCGATCAGGTCGGCCGCAGGAAAACGCCCGGCAAGCAGGCGGAGAAGGGCGCCTGTGCCGCATCCGATGTCGAGGATGCGCGTGGGAGCCGGCCTGAGGGTCGCGACGACCTGCGTCACTCCTTGGTGGACCCGCCCGAAGAAGATGCTCTGGGTCCAACTGCGGTCGTACTTGGGTGCCCAGCGTTCGAAGTGCTCGATGTCACGTCGACGGTTGAAGCTTCCGGACGGCCGGGCCCCATGAGTGGGCCAGGCATCGCGAGTGGGGAGGGTATCGCGAGCGGGCGCGGCGTCGCGAGTGGGCCGGGCATCGCGAGTGGGCGCGGTGCGGTAGGCGTCCTCCCCGTTCAAACCAGGCCCTCCAGCGCATTGACCACCAGGGTGTCCACCGACATGGCTCCGCGGACCGAGTTGCCGATCACGACCTCGTCTCCGCGGAACAAGTCGTCCAGCGAGAGTGAGCGTTCTTCCGCGTCTGTCTCTCGGAGGAAGCCGGCCCTCCAGATGCCCGGGAGGAGACCGTCCGTGACCGGCGGGGTCAACCAAGCCCCGTCAAGGTGGACGAAGACGTTGGTGATGGCACCTTCCGTCACCCGACCCAAGTAGTTGAAAAAGAGCGCGTCCTGACACCCACAGGCCTGAGCCCGCGCCCACTCCTGGTCGTAGAGATGCCGGGCGGTGGTCTTGTGGGTGAGGAGAGAGTCGCCGGGGTCGGTCCGGAAGGGGGAGACCATGAGGGCCACCGGCCCGGCCGGCATCTCGGGAAGTGGGCGGGCGCTCGCCCGCAGTGCACCCTCAGCGGAGAGATCCAGCCTGACCACCGCTGCATCCGCCTCGGCCGAGGCCAGTTCGAACAGCAGCGCTTCAGCCTCGGCGCGGTCGAAGGCCAGGCCGAGTTCCCGTGCCGAAGCTGTCATGCGGTCGAGGTGCTCGCCAAGGTGGCGGTAGCGGGAGAGGACGTCGGAACCCTCGCGGCTGCGGCTCGCCTGCGGCCGCACCGCGGATACCGCCGGCGCGTCGGCCCCGGCCATGGCTCCGGCCAGAGTCCCGGCCAGGGCCTCGGCCTGAGTCCCGGCCATGGCCGCCCCTGCCCCCTCGGCCGCCGCCTGCGCCGGCGCCCGGGCCGCGGCGTCCGGCGCCTCCAGGAGCAGAGTCTCGAACAGGCCGATGGACGCGGCCTGGACCCGCTGCGCAGGTGGGAGCCGCTCCCACCGGCTTCCGACGGCAGGCAGGGCGAAAGAAGCCTTGGTCAGCGTCTCCTCATACTCCTCCAACGGGTCGGAATCCCACACCATGCCCGCCCCGACCCCCAACCGGAAGGAGCCGCCCCGGTGCACGAGCGTGCGGATGGCCAGATTGCAGGTGAAGTCCCCACCGGGAAGGAACAGACCCACGGTGCCGGTGTAGACGCCTCGAGGCTCGGTCTCGAGGTCGGCGATGATCTCCATGGTGTGATGTTTGGGCGCTCCGGTGATGGAAGCGCCGGGGAAGGTGGCCGCGAGGATCTCACCGGCAGCGGCCTCCCGGCGCACCCGACCGGTGACCGTGCTCGCCATCTGCCACACGGTCCGATAGGGCTCCACCGAATAGAGGGCGGGCACCTGGACGCTGCCGGCCCGGCTCACCCTGCCCAGGTCGTTGCGTACCATGTCCACGATCATCAGGTTCTCGGCCCGGTCCTTCATCGAGTGGATCAGTTCTTCGGCCAGGGCGGCGTCGGCGGCTGGGTCGTCTTTCCGCGGCCGGGTCCCTTTCATGGGCATGCTCTCGAGCAGCCTCTCCTTTCGTCTCAGAAAGAGCTCGGGGGAGAGACTGAGGATCTGCGTATCGCCCAGGTCGAGGAAGGCCGCGTACGGGACCGCCTGCCTGAGCACCAGGGCGAGGAAGTAGTCGAAGGGGTCTACCTCGAGGTCGAAACGGGCACGCACAGTGTAGTTGACCTGATAGGTGTCCCCCGCGGCGATCAGCTCGCGGATCCGTTCTATCGCCCGTACGAACTCCGGTTTGGACACGCTCAGCCGGGGCTCGATCGCGGCCACCATGCGCGCCACCCGGGAAGTGTCCACCGCTTCGAAAAGGCGGCTCCGCTCGGGTCCGGACAGCAGCCGCGCGGCTTCTTCTGGATACACGGCCGCCCAGGCCAGGGGCAGGGGATCGGGCGTCTTGACGGTCAGGCCGAAGGCCGCACCGGCCTCGTAGGCCACATAGCCGGCCACATAGCGGCCGCGGGCCTGCTCCGCCCCGAGCTCGCCCAGCAGCGCCGGGACCTCGGCGGCGGTGTGGGCTACCAGCACCCGGCACGGATCGGAGAGGATCAGCACCTGTTCTCCGGGGCGCCGGGACGTGTCGGTGGTTTCGGACTCGGCGGAGGGCCACTGGGTGGAGTGGTGGTGCAGCCACCCGCCGCCCGTAAAAAGGGCGGTCCCCGGCGCGCGCGGGATCGGGGACTCTTTCGCCATGCGCCGGTGCTTGCCGCTCGTGCTCAGACGATCCCGAACGCGGGCCTACGACTCATAGCCGGCAAAGCTCTCGACGACGATCTGCTCCGGGGGGATCTCCAGCTGCCCCATCACCTTCTCCATGGCGGTGATCATGGGCGGCGGCCCCACGATGTAGTAGGTCCATTCCCCCGGATCCGCCAGTTCCGCCCGGATGATCTCGGCGTTGATGAAGCCGCCGTAGCCCTTCCAGTTCTCGCCGGGATTGGTGATCACGTGGATCACCCGCAGGTCGGCGATCTCGCGCTCGAACTCGTCGAACTCCTCTTTATAGACGATGCCGTCTTCGGTCATGCTGCCGTAGAACACGACAAGTTCTTGCCCTTCCATCCTGCCGGCGCCGTCGATGTCGACGAGATACCGGAGCATGCTCCGTACGGGGGTGACCCCGATACCTCCGGTCAGGAAGGCGATCTTGGGCGTCTCGTATCCGAAGACGAAACGGCCGTAGGGGCCTTCGATCTCCACCTCCGCCCCCAGAGGGAGAGCATCCAGGGTGTTTTTGAACTCGGAACCGGTCAGCCGGGTCGTGAGCTCGACGAACGACTCGGTGGGGGAGTCGGCGTGGCTGAAGTGGTGGTCGAGGGGCCCATCGGGCGAGGGGAGGGCTATCGCGTACCACTGTCCGGCCGTGAACGTGTACTCCGGCGGGCGGGAGAAACGATAGCTGGTGGTGTCGCTGCTACGCGGGATCTTCTCCAGGAGCGTGCTGGTGAAGGTCATGGCTGCCATAAGCGGTGGACCTCCTGTTGAGGTGGCCTGGGAGAGGCCGGTCCGAACGGGTCGGCCTCCATGCACGATAGAATAACAGCCTGATAGCAGCAGGTCGCCGTGGCGGCCATCGCTCGCCCCGGCGGTCGAAGACTCGAAGACCCCGAGGCGTCCGCCCAGCCGGGGGTGTGGCGGTTGCCGCAATGCCAAGCGAGGAGGATCGATGCAGGAAGGCGTAGCGCCGCACGTGCAGGTCGGGTCGGAACAGACGCCGGTGGTAGCCACACGCTGCAGCGAATACGAGTTTGAAACGGTGCGGGCCGCTCTCCGCAAGGTGCTGGCGCCGCTCGGAGGCATGGCGGCGTTCGTACGGCCGGGTGAGCGCATCGCTCTCAAACCCAACCTGCTTCTGGGGACGGCCCCGGAGCTGGCCATCACCACCCACCCGGCCGTGGTGGCGGCAGTGGCCGCCGAGGTGCGGGAGGCGGGAGCCCACCCGGTAGTGGTGGAGAGTCCGGGCTCGGGTATCGTCCACGCCAAGACCTTCATCGACAGGGTCTATCGTAAGACCGGATACCGCGAAGCGGCCGAAAGCTACGGCTTCGAGCTCAACCTCGACACGGGCTACGAGGCGGTCTCCCATCCCGACGGTCGTCTGGTACGCCGGTTCGAGGTGATGAACCCGATCCTGGCGGCGGACGGTGTCATCAGCCTGTGCAAGTTCAAGACGCACACGTTCCAGATCTTCACCGGAGCCACCAAGAACCTGTTCGGCGTTATCCCGGGACTCAACAAAGTCGGGTACCACGGCAGGTTCACCGACCCGGTGCGCTTCGGGGAGATGCTGCTCGACGTAGCGGCGTTCGCGAACCCCCGGCTGAGCATCATGGACGCTGTCGTGGGATTGGAGGGCAAGGGCCCCGGCACCGGCGGCAAAGCCCGTCCCCTCGGCTTCTTGCTGGCCGGGACCGACACGGTGGCCATCGATGTGGCCTGCTGCCGCATCGCTCGGATCGATACGGGGGCTGTGCCCGTGTTGGTGGCCGCACACGAACGCGGCCTGTGGAGCGGGCGCGCGGCAGATGTCGACACCCTGGGGGTGCCGGTGGCGGACCTCCAGGTACAGGACTTCGTGCTGCCGGCGCGCCAGGCTCGGGACCGAGGCGACAATCCCGTGAACCTCGTGGAGACACTGACGAGGCGGGTGCTACAGGGGGGATTCACCCCGATGCCTCGGCCCAAGAAGGGACGCTGCACGCGCTGTGGAGACTGCGTGCAGGCTTGTCCGACGGGGGCCATGAGCATGGGGGAGGAAGTCTCAAAGGTGGACGACGACCTCTGCATCCGCTGCTACTGCTGTCATGAGGTATGTCCTTACGCGGCCATCGACCTGGAGTTCAAGGGATGGGGCCGGGTTGTCAACCGGCTGGGATTGGCGGGATGAGCGGCGGAACGGCTTGGAGCGCTCGCGGCGACGGACCGACCGATGGCGCCGCGAGCGCGGAGACCGCGCCGGGCGCGAGGACGGAGATGAGCGCGGCCGGTCGGGGGTCTGGCACCGGCGCAGGCCCGGCGTCGCCCACGGGGGGAGCCGGCCGCAGGCCTGTCGCCCGCGTCAGACTGGTGGCCTTGGACCTGGATGGGGTGGTCTACCGAGGCGACACGGTCCTGCCGGGTGCGCGCGAGGCCTTGGAGGATGTGATCGCCCGAGGACTCGATCTCCGTTACGTAAGCAACAATTCCACGGCGCACCGGGAGACGGTCTCCGACC
>CAZCCL010000126.1:0-1145 GCA_964497095.1 uncultured Gaiellales bacterium
GACCTCCGGGGTGGCCATCGACGAGTTCGAGAAGGCCGGCTTCGAGAAGGTGTTCGATCCGGAGAAGATCGTGCTCATCCCGGACCACTTCACGCCGAACAAGGACATCAAGTCCGCCGGGCTGGTCAAGCAGATGCGGGATTTCGCCAAGAAGCACGGACTGGTGCACTGGTACGACGTCGGCCGGGTGGGCATCGAGCACGCCTTCCTGCCCGAGCAGGGCCTGGTGGGGCCGGGTGACGTCGTCCTGGGGGCCGACTCTCATACCTGTACGTACGGGGCCCTAGGCGCGTTCGCCACCGGGGTGGGCTCGACCGACCTGGCCGGGGCAATGGCTACGGGCGAAGCCTGGTTCCGGGTGCCCGAGACCCATCTCTTCCAGATCGACGGGACCCTGGGCCGCTACGTGACGGGCAAGGACCTCGTCCTTTTCACCATCGGTCGGATCGGGGTGGACGGCGCGCTGTACAAAGCCATGGAGTTCGCGGGATCGGCCGTCAGCGCCCTCTCCATGGACTCCCGCTTCACCATCTGCAACATGGCTGTCGAGGCCGGGGGCAAGAGCGGCATCATCGCTCCCGACGAGACCACCAAAGCCTACGTGGAGGGGCGGTACCGGGGCACGCCGCGCTACTACACCTCCGACCCCGATGCCTGGTACGAGAAGGTCTACACGTGGAAGGCGGAAGACGTGCCGCTCATGGTGGCGAAGCCCCACCTGCCCTCGAACACCCAGCCGGCCGAAGAATTGAGCGACATCAAGATCGACCAGGTGGTCATCGGCAGCTGCACCAACGGCCGTATCGAGGACCTGCGCCAGGCCGCGGAGATCCTCCGCGGGCGCAAGGTGGGCAAGGACGTGCGCTGTATCGTCATCCCTGCGACCCAGGCCATCTGGAAGCAGGCCAACGACGAGGGCCTGTTCGACGTGTTCATCGAAGCGGAGGCGGCCGTGTCGACGCCCACCTGCGGCCCCTGTCTGGGCGGGCACATGGGCGTCCTGGCCGAAGGCGAGCGGGCGGTCTCGACCACCAACCGCAACTTCGTGGGCCGCATGGGCCATCCCGGCTCAGAGGTCTACCTGGCCGGCCCGTACGTGGCCGCGGCCAGCGCGGTGGCCGGTTATATCGCCACGCCCGACCAGA
>CAZCCL010000126.1:1155-7405 GCA_964497095.1 uncultured Gaiellales bacterium
CGCAGCGTGACGGTCTCCAGGCCGTCGGTCACCCCGACCAGATCGGCGGAAGGAGGCAGCCATGACCGATGCGGCAGCGACCGCGGCGGCCGAGGGGGGCGCGAGACTGCTGCGGGGACGGGCTTGGACCTTCGGGCGAGACGTCGACACCGACCTCATCATCCCGGCCCGTTACCTCAACATGAAGACGGCCGAGGAGTTGGCCCAGCACGTTATGGAGGACGCCGATCCCACCTTCCCCGGCAAGGTCAAGCCGGGCGACGTCGTGGTGGCCCAAGAGAACTTCGGCTGCGGCTCGAGCCGGGAGCACGCCCCCCTCGCCCTCAAGGGGGCCGGGGTGTCGGTGGTGATCGCCAAGAGCTTCGCCCGCATCTTCTACCGCAACGCCTTCAACACCGGGCTGCCCATCTTGGTGGCGCCGGAGGCGGTGGACGGTATCAAGGAAGGGGACGAGCTGACGGTCGATCTCGCCTCCGGCGAGATCGCAGATCTTACCAGCGGGGCGAAGGTCCAAGCCCAGCCGCTACCGCCGTTCATGCGCGAGCTGGTGGAAGCGGGGGGCCTGCTGCCGTACCTGAAAGCCCGGGCCGACCGGGCCGCGGCCGGCTGAGCAGCGCGGGGCGCGGAGAGCCGACTGTGGGGGCGGGCGGCCCGATCGGCGCCCGGCGAGAAGTGGAGACAGCGTCCAGAAGACGGAAAGGAACGTCATGAACTACAACATCGCCGTCATGCCCGGCGACGGGACCGGTCCCGAGGTGGTGAACGAGGGTCTCAAGGTGCTCAAAGCCGCCGCGGCCCGGGCGGGTTTCACCTACGAACTCACCCACTACGACTTTGGCGGCGACCGCTACCTGCGCACGGGAGAGACCCTGCCCGACTCCGCCATCACCGAACTGAGCGGGCACGACGCCATCTTCCTGGGCGCCATCGGCCACCCCGAGGTGAAGCCCGGCATCCTGGAACTGGGCATCCTCCTCAAGGCCCGCTTCGCCCTCGACCTGTACGTGAACCTGCGGCCGGTCAAGCTCTTCCCCGGAGTGGAGACCCCCATCAAAGACAAGGGACCGGCGGAGATCGATTTCGTGGTGGTGCGGGAGAACACCGAGGGCCTGTACGCCTCCACCGGGGGCTTTCTGAAGAAGGGCACCCCCGACGAGATCGCAGTGCAGGAGAGCGTGAATACCCGCAAGGGAGTGGAGCGCTGTATCCGCTACGCCTTCGACTACGCCGGACGTCCCGATCGGCGCGGCCAGCTCACCTTGGTAGGGAAGACCAACGTGCTGACCTACGCTTGGGATCTGTGGTGGCGGGCCTTCAACGAGATCGGAGACGCGGATTATCCCCGGATCAAGCGAGAGTACGCCCACGTGGACGCCACCTGCATGTGGTTCGTCAAGAACCCGGAATGGTTCGACGTGATCGTGACGGACAACATGTTCGGCGACATCATCACCGACCTGGGAGCCATGATCCAGGGCGGCATGGGGGTGGCGGCGGGTGGCAACATCCACCCCGGCCGGATCGGCATGTTCGAGCCCATCGGCGGCTCGGCTCCCAAGTACACCGGCCAGAACGTCATCAACCCGTTGGCAGCCATCGGCGCGGTGCAGATGCTGCTCGACTATCTCGGGCAGACCGAGGCGGCCGGCTGGGTGGAGAGCGGTATCATCCACGCAGTGAGCAAGATGAAGTCCCTTTCGGCCGGGGAGATGGGCATGGGCACCGATGCTGTGGGCGACCTGGTGGCCGAGTTCGTGATCAAGGGCTGATCCCGGTTCGCGCGGTCGGGCTTTCTCGGGCGGAGGGCCGTGCAGTCGGGCCAGGGCGCGGTCGCAACGACGCTGTTACGGGCTCTGGCAAAACGGGTATGTGCCGCGTAGATGCAGGCAGGAAAACGGACGAGAGGAGGACAAGGTGGCCCTGGAGGTCCCTCAGGAGCCGCTCAGTGATCTGAGCAACCACACGCGAGAGCTGCGCCGCGCCGTCGCATCCCTGATCGAGGAGTTGGAAGCAGCTCAGTGGTACCAGCAGCGCGTGGATACCTGTACCGATCCGCAGCTCAAGGCCATTCTGGCGCACAATAGAGACGAGGAGAAAGAGCACGCCGCCATGCTCATCGAATGGATCCGCAGGAACGATCCGGCGCAGGCGAAAGAGCTCAAGGACTATCTCTTCTCCGAGGGCTCGATCACCGGATTGGAAGAGGGCCGCTAGAAGCGCGAGCGACCCTCGGGCTTCGGTGCAGGGAAGGCGGCGGGCCGTCACAAGGTGCCGCGCGGGTTGTCGGTCGGACGAACGTGGTGGAGGTGGCATATGACCAGTGGGGACGCTGCTACTGGAAGGAAGACCGGACTGCACGACCTGGAGGCGCACGCAGCCTCGCTCCTACACCGCCGGGCCAGCCGCAACCTCAACGTTATCGAGGCAGAGGAGCCGCACACGCTGGGCCAGCGGATGTCCGACCGTTTGACCAAGGGGGCGGGAAGCTGGCGTTTCATACTCGGCTTTCTTGGGTTCCTACTCGTGTGGATGGCGATCAACACGGTGGCGGCGGTGCATCATTGGGACCCCTATCCCTATATCCTTCTCAATCTCGTCCTCTCGTGCGTGGCCGCGATCCAGGCTCCGGTCATCCTCATGAGTCAGAACCGCGAAGAAGCCCGGGACAGACTCAGGGCGGAAGCCGACTACGAGGTCAATCTCAAGGCCGAGGTGCTATTGGAGCACCTGACGCAGGAGATCGAGGTGCTGAAGGCGATGCTTGGTCCGGCCGCGGAAAGACCGGCGCTCGATACGGAGCCGCACCCTCGGGGCCCCAGTGTCTAGACGGGCCTGTGGCGAGGTGCGGGAGTAGGGCTGGAAGGATCGACGGAAAGGAGACTTCATGAAGACCGTCGTAGTCGGAGTGGACGGTTCTGATGGCGGCAGAACCGCTTTGGATTTCGCGGTCGAGGAGGCGGCTCTACGGGGAGCCCAGCTGAAGGTGGTGACCGCCTGGGAGATCCCCCCGGCAGTGGTGGCAGGCGTCGTGGCAGATTCGGGCTACCTTCAACAGGTCGTGGCTGAAGAGCGGCAGCACGCGGAAGCGATCGCCGCCGAGGCGGTGACCCGTGCAGCTCAGTTGCAGCCATCGGTGATGTGCGAGGCGCGGGTCCTGCAGGGGCAGGAAGCCAAGGTCATTCTTGAAGAGGCCCGGGACGCAATCGTGGTGGTCGTGGGCAGCCGGGGACACGGAGGCTTCACCGGGCTGCTGTTGGGCTCGATCAGCCAACAGGTTGTTCATCACGCACATTGTCCTGTTACAGTGGTCCCGCCCTCCGCGAGTCACGACTCGCCTGCTCAGTAGCCGTTAGTCGAGGCGCTGAACCCGAAGGAGACGACAAGGAGGCCCTATGGAGACCATCGGCGTGTTCCTGAATGGTTCTGAGGAAGCAGCGGCCTCGCTCGACTTCGGGATCAAGGAGGCGGCCCTGAGACACGCCCGCCTCCGTCTGATAAGCGCGTGGGAAGTGCCGCAGTCGATGCTTGGCGCCGGCGTGGGGGGCAAGGAACTCTACGACCAGTTTCGGGAAAGCGCCGAGGCCCTTGTCGAGGAGGGGGTGGCCCGTGCGGCCGAGCTCGCTCCCACCGTGGAGTGCGAAAGGCGGGTGGTGAAGGGTCAGCCCAACAGCGTGTTCCTCGAGGAGTCCGAAGGCTGCACTCTCGTGGTGGCGGCTCGGCGTCGGCAGGGGACTCTGCGGGAGTTGGTGATAGGTTCGATCAGCCGGCACATACTGAACCATGCCGAGTGCCCAGTGGTTGTCATCCCCATCCTCACGCCTCCGGAGGAGAAGTAGACGTCTTACACCCGGGCGGCGGTCTCGTCCCTCTTCGATACCAGCAGCACGGCGACGTCGTCGGGTGGTGGCTTGCCGTTCGCTTCTTCCAGCTCGAGCATGACTTCGTCGAGCAGGCCGACCGAGATGGGGCCGGGAGCGGCCTGGGCGAAGCGCCCCGTGAGCCGGTCGATGCCGTAGCGCTCGGATGAGCCCGGCTCCAGCGCGCCTTCGAAGAGGCCGTCTGTGTAGAAGAGCAGGCTCCACGCCCGCGGCAACTGGAAGACCTCCAGCCGCCAACCGTCGTCGTGCTCACACCCCAGAGGCAGGACCGGCTTGACCAACAGCAATCTCGCCTCCTTCGCTATCACCAGCGGAGGAGGATGGCCGGCGTTCGCGAGGGTGAGCGACCCGGTGGAGGCATCGATGCGTCCGGCGAGAAGGGTGCAGTAGAAGTTGTCGTTGCTTCTCTCGCTATAAAGGACCTTGTTGAGTGCATCGAGGGTCTGCCGGGGAGGCGTCTCGGCGTCGGCTAGGCCCCGCCACGCCGAGCGCAGAGTGGCACCGAGGGCAGCGGCATCCGGGCCGTGGCCGCTGACGTCCCCAATGACGAAACGCACGGTCTGGTCGTCATGCACGACATAGTCCACGAAATCGCCCCCCAAGCCCAGCCGGCGCTCGCCGCTGCGGTAACGTATGTGGATGTCCAGCCAGGGGTGGGGGTCCAGGGAGCGGGAGAGCAGGCTCCGCTCCAGCCGTTTGTGAAGCGCCTCTGCTTCTGCGTGCTCCAGCGCTACGGCCGCCTGGTCGGCAAAGCGCTGGGCGAGAGCGAACCGGGTAGGATCGAGGCTTTCCTGGACCTGCTCCCAACCGATCACGAGCAGGAAGGCGGAGGAGGGAGCGAGCAGTATGGGGATCCTCAGGACGGACCGTAGACCCAGGGCTCGAGCCATGTCGGACTCGCGGTCGGGCCAGATCTCGAGGGCAGTGTCGGGAACGAACCGGCAAAGACCGGAGGCCAGATCGTCCACCAGTCCGGGAATCCTGGTGGCCTCGGCCTGCCACCCGACAGGGAACAGCGGATGAGACGGGTCTCTGCCCAGAAGCAGCAGACGTCCGTCGGCGTAGCTGTAGAGCGACGCGGAGCGCGAGGCGAAAGTGTCCCGAGCCCCGGCGCAGATCGCCTTGATCATGTCGTCGTATTGCTCGAAGCTGTGGAAGGCCGGTGCCAGGGCGAGAATGCTCTCCACGGCGGCCTTGGCCCCCTCGCTCTCCGCCAGGGCTCGGGAGAGAAGAGCTTCCCGGGCAGCGCCCCGACGGCGGACGAAGCGGGCGGCAAGGCCGGCCACTATCGCGGCCAGGGTCCAAAGGGCTATGGCGACTACTATCACCGCCGGATCTACGAACCCCCCGAAGTCGGCCACGAAGATGACAAAGGCGACGCCGCCCACCAGGGCAACGGTCCCCCCGATGACGGGTCCGGCGGCGATCGCGGCCAACACCCCGAACAAAGCCGCCGCTGCTCCGGGTATGCCGAGGTAGTGAGCGGTCTGTTCGAGCAGCCCGATCCCGTAGAACAATGCCAACTGAGCGACGCAACCCACGAGAAGCACGACCCACCAATCCCCCCACACAAGGTCCGGCCTGGAGGGCGGTGCGGAGGATAGTCCGCTCCGACCCGGCGGGGGAGAGGGTCGACGGGTAGAAAGGATCAAGACGAGCCGGCTCCTCCGAGGGCCGCGGCAGCGGCCCGCTGGTCCGCGAAGAGGGAGAAGCTTGGGTGGTCGATCAGACCGGTGATCTCCAGAAGGCGGCTGACCGCGGAGTTGGCCCCTACCACCCCGACCCCGAAAGATCCTTGGAAGCGTTTGACGGTCTCGAACATAAGGGATAGGCCGCCGCTGTCCATGTAGGCGAGGCCACTGAATTCCAAGAGAAGCCCGGCAGGGTCCTCCTTCAACTCCTCTTCGATGGCCTCGCGTAGGTGGCCGGCAGTGTCGTGATCGAGTTCCCCATTGACATAGATGAGGGGCGCACCCAGCCGGTATGAGACCTGCAGGTCAAGCGGAGACCCTGAGGCGTTCGAGCGCGGCGATCTGTCCTGGTCCACCATCGATCACCTCCTAGCGCACGCGACTGCAACGAGTGTACCCGCTGCGGTCCGTTTCTGCTCTATCGTGTACGCGTGGGCAAGCCCCCGTGGTGTCGCTCCCCGATGCCTCATCGTCTCGGATAAGTGCCTGTACGATCTCCTTGCTAAGTTAGGAAGCTTGCACTAAAATAGGAACGCCTAACAACCCTGTAAACCGGGGTATTATGTTGATAGAAGACTCACCGCGATCGAATGGGCAGACGGCGGTTCCGCCGGACGGCGAAGAGCTGAGCGCCAGCCAGGAGGACTATCTGGAGGCGATCCTCCAGTTGGAAAGGTCCTT
>CAZCCL010000127.1:0-2025 GCA_964497095.1 uncultured Gaiellales bacterium
CCCCTTGATCATCTTTCCGGGGATCATCCAGTTGGCCAGATCCCCCTTCTCGGAGACCTGCATCCCCCCCAAGACCGTGGCGTCCAGGTGACCCCCACGGACCATGGCAAAGGAGTCGGCGTTCGAGAAGTAGCTGGCGCCTACCAGTTCGGTGACGGTCTCCTTGCCGGCATTGATGAGATCCGGGTCCTCCTCGCCCTCATAGGGATAGGGACCGGCGCCGAGGATGCCGTTCTCGGAGTGTAGGAAGATGTCTTTGCCCTCGGGCAGATAGTTGCTGACGAGGGTGGGCATGCCGATGCCCAGGTTGATGTAGTAACCGTCCTGGAACTCGGCGGCGACCCGTTTGGCCTGCTCTTCCCGAGTGAGTGCCATTGTCTCCTCCTGAAGAATGATATCGGGTGTGGGAACGGCGTCTACGGCTTCGGCCGGACCGTCCGCTTTTCGATCCACTTCTCGTAGGACTCACCCTGCACTATGCGGTCTACATAGATGCCGGGAGTATGGACCAGTTCCGGGTCGATCTCCCCCGGTTCCACCAGGTGCTCGACCTCGGCAATGGTGATCTTGCCGGCGGTGGCGCAGAGGGGGTTGAAGTTGCGCGCGGTCTTCCGGTACATGAGATTGCCGTAGCGGTCGCCTTTCCAGGCGTTCACGATGGCAAAGTCGGCGCGCAGCCCCAGCTCCATCAAGTACTCTCGGCCTTCGAACACTCGGACTTCTTTGCCCTCGGCCAGCATGGTCCCCACCGCCGTGGGGGTGTAGAAGGCCGGGATGCCGGCGCCGCCACAGCGGATGCGCTCGGCCAAGGTTCCCTGCGGCACCAACTCCACTTCCAGTTCTCCGCTCAAGAACTGCCTCTCGAAGTTCTTGTTCTCGCCCACGTAGCTGGAGACCATCTTCTTCACCTGACCCGCTTTGAGCAATATCCCGAGTCCGTAGTCGTCGGTACCGCAGTTGTTGCTGATGATGGTCAGGTCTTTCACGCCTTTTGCGTGGAGAGCCCGGATAAGGTTCTCCGGGTTCCCACATAGGCCGAATCCACCACTCAGGATCGAGGCCCCATCCTCTAGGTCGAAGATGGCGGCCTCGGCGCTCGGGAACACTTTGTTCATCGTCCGTAGCCTCCAGACAGCGTTGACACCTCGGCATTTATAGCACAAGCGACCCGCGCGGCGCGCGTAGCCGCCGGCGCGACCCGCGAAGTCCGAGGCGGCGACCCCGGGGTCGACCCAGCCCTTGCAATAGTCGCCCCAGAGCCATAACCTGTCATGGATTTGCCGATGCCACACTGCTACTACACCTGCAACCTGCTTCCGGCCGCATTCTTGGCTCGCGCGGGGTACGAACCGAGGTGGTTCGGGGCCCACGCTTTGGTCAGGGAGTCGGCCGGTCGCTTCGACTCCCCCAACGTGCATCCGATGACCTGCCCCTTTGTCACCAGGTTGGTGACAGCCGCCGAACGGATGCTCGCCGAAGGGTCGGCCGAAGACCGGGTGGTCGTGCCCGGTGGCTGCGATGCGATGCGCCGGGCGGGCGACCTGCTCGCCTCGCAGTATCCGGATCGGGTCCGGACCTTTCGGCTCCCGCGCTTCGGCGACGAGGGCGCCGTCCGCGAGCTGACGCAGGAGCTTGACCGACTAGACCGGTGGCTGCGGGATCCCGCCCGGGGGCCCGCGGCCGGCGGGTCCGTGGCCGGGGGGACCACCGCCGGGGGGACCACCGTCGGGGGGCCCAAGGTCGGCGGGTCCATGGAAGCGCTTGGGGCTCTCGATCCGGCGGCTGGTTCCGACGATGCCCGGCGCGGCTTCGACCTGCCCTCGACCACCCGTCCGGGCGGGGTGTTCGTGGTGGGCGGCCCCTTGAGCGACGGCTCGCTGCTCGACTTCATCTTGAGGCTCGGTCTGCCCATCTCCGGGGTCGAATCCTGCACCGCGCCGGCGCGCTGGCAGGCGCTCGATGGAACCGAGGGCTCTGAGGAGAACCCCGCCCCCGGCTCCGGCCCTGGCACCGCCCCCGGCTCCG
>CAZCCL010000127.1:2125-7397 GCA_964497095.1 uncultured Gaiellales bacterium
CTCGACGATGACCTTCTCGACGATGACCTTCTCGACGATGACCTTCTCGACGATGACCTTCTCGACGACCCTCCGGATGGCGACCACCGCAGGCGAGAGGAGGGCTAGCTACCCATGCCCGGCATGGCCGACGTCACCGGCGACTCCCTGAGCGCCTCCCTCATCCGGGCCGCATTTCTGGCCCAGACCAGGTGGAAGGCGGTCAAGTCTCCCACCGCCCGCCGCTACATGGAACTGCACGCGCTGAGCGCCTCGCTGGAGCTGTTCAAGCCCGGGGCCATCGTGCCCTGGGTCTCGTACCTCTTCCCCACCGAGCTCCTGAGTTCCTATGGGATCACCCCCATGATCCCCGAGATAGGCTCGGCCACCCTCACCGGCAGTGACCTGCGTGATCAGGTGGACTCTGCGGCGGCCCGCATGCACCTGGCCCGCGACGTCTGCAGCTACCATCGCATCGCCCTGGCGGCCGTCGAGAACGACATGCTGCCTCCGCCGACCATGTGCCTGGGGACGACCCCCCTCTGCCTCGGTAAGGAGTGTCTGCTCGAGATGCTCGCCCTCCGTTACGACGTACCGTTCCGGGAGATCCGCGTCCCGCTCCCGCCGGACGAAGGGGAGGCCACCCCCGAGGTGGTCGCCGACGTGGCGGAACAACTGCGGGTGCTCCACGACGACATCGGTCGTTGGACCGGCCGCAAACCCAACCTCAAGAAGACCATGGAGCTCTCCAACCGAGCCTCGGCGGCCTGGGGTCACATCATGGAAGAGCGCCTGGCGGGCCGGCTGGAGATGAACGGACGCCGCACCTTCGCCACCGTTTTTCTCGGCCAGCTTCTCTGGGGCACCCAAGCGGGCGCGAAGGACTTCGAGCGGTTGCTCACGGAACGGGGCAGGCGCGACCTCATGGTCCCTGCCATGGATGGTGGTGGCAAGCTCAAGCGTCTTCTGTGGCTGCACACGGTACCCCATCACGATCGGGCCCTTTTCGAGCTGATGGAGAAGCACGGAGCCGTGGTCATCCTGGAAGAGATGGGCCAGATGCACGTGGAGACCATCGATCCCGACAATCCTTTCCCGGGTCTGGCCAAGCGTCTCACCGACAATACCCTCTGGGGCACCTCGGCCCGTCGAGCCCGGCTCAACGCGGCCCTAGCCAAGCAATTGAAGGTCGATGGAGCCGTGCATTTCAATCACTGGGGCTGCCGGCACGGCCTGGGCTCGGCGCCGGTGGTCCGCGCCGCCTTCGTGAAGGCAGGCATACCCTTCCTAGCCATCGACGGCGATGCCCTGGCCCGCGGAGGACCGAACCAGGAGAAATCGCTGCAGGCTATGGAGAGCTTCTTGGAACTGCTCTAGAGACTCGCTGTCATGGGACCGGCAATGTGACAGCTGTAGCTCTCGACCACGGTTTCGAGGCGGACCGTGAGCCCCTTCGCATGGAGATCGCTTAGAGCGAGACGCAGTCCCTCTCTGTCGAGCGCGGTAGCCCGCATCAGCTGACCGAAGGTCAGCCGGTGGGGCAGGCTGAGCGCATCCAGAACGCGGACCTCCTCTTCCGAGAGGATGAGGGACCCACCCGGGTATGTGCCGCGGGATACGCTCGGCGGCTGCGCCAGTTTCATACCGACCGACCCATCGGCGTCGACGAGTTCACTTGAGGTCAGAGTATTCACGCCAACTCCTTTCCGATACCCCGCTCGGCGCAGGCTCAACAATGTCTGTTCGCATTGCCTTCCCGGAGCACCCCCGCCGGCTTCTTTCGCAAAGAACAAAGGCCCGCGGTTACTTCGTGGATCAAGCATAGATCCGAGCACGTAAGCCCAGCGTCAAGAAGAGGAAGCCGCCGGCCAGGCTTGACAACTGATATGAGATCTCCGGTCAAACGACCCGATTCAGGGTGCTCGGGAATGCGGCTGATGTGCAGAGGGTCGACGAATAGCGAGGCAATGCAACATCAGTCGCGGGCAGTTCCCCATCTTGTGGGTTTCTTCCTGGGCCTTACGAGAAACTTACAGGTCTCCGGGTATAGTGACGATACCCACCCCTCTTTGAGACACCCCCTCAAGGACGACGAAGGCCCCGGCTATATGCGACTGGGGCCTTCCGCGTTTTGTCGAGATCCTCTTGACCCTCGGGGCGTGGTGGCGTCCCTCTGTTTCGCGTGGAATAGGACACTTCCAACGCGCCCAATAGGGCGTTATGGCGATTGCGAAGTAGAGTCCTGTGCGGCTGAACTCGGTGGCTGCGCGGGAGGGCTAACAAGTGTTCCGCTGCTTACCGGATGGGAACGATCACTATCTGCGAATAGGATTCCCGTCAGCGCACCTCGGTGACTAGCCGAGGGCAGTGAGCCGCACACAAGAACGAAGGCCCTGGGGGGCTTCCGTTCCGCTACTCATGCTTGTCACACCCGGGTCTACTTCATCATCTGCTTGGCCCTCTCCATGGCCTCCTCCATCCTCTGCGCTGGGAAAACGGTCCACGAGATGACGTCATCCCAGTCAGCTATGGCGGCCATGATGGGACCGGCGTCATCCGCCTCCGCGATCGAAATCACCGTGGGAGTGGGTGACGCAAGGGAGTATTCGCCGACCATCTTCAGTCCCGGAGGATAGTCCCACTTCAGCCGACGGGCTATCCTTTCCTTGGCTGTGCCTGCGCGCACACTGCCTATGGCTACAAACAACATGGCAGCCTCCCTTCGGCCAGGTCGACCTCCGGAAGGGCACCTGCATGGCCCCCGTCCCGGCGGCCTTTCCGAAATAGAAGAGGGAAGAATCCTTTTCTCCCCTCACTCTACGAGTATAGGCCGATGGTTCCCGGAGTCAATCGGAGCCAGCGAACCTCCGGCGGCGAGGCTGCGGTAGGTACCACCGGGGGCCCCAATCAGAGGCAAGATTGAGTCCTATTTTCTTCGAATCAGCCCCAGCAGGAGGCTGATGATCCAGATAACGAAGAGCGCCAGTGCTATCCAGAACAGCCACTTCACCACGAACCCGAGCCCAAACACAACAACAACAACGATTATGAGCAGAATGAGCAGCCAGGTCATCCGAGCCTCCCGGTACGTATGTCTTGTGGCCAAGGATTACCCCAGGTGGGAGTCCCCAAAACGGCCCAAGCCTAGGATCTAGCTACTCAGACAATCCTTACTCCCCGTATAGTCTTGTTCTAGGACGACTACACTTCGGGTCAACTGTCAGGTCAACTGACAAGAGCCCCCGGCGGCGAGGCTTGGCATCTACCAGCCGGGGACTTGTCCCCATCGTGGTGGCGTCATCGCTCGAGGGCAATACACACTTGGTTGTAGATCGCATACAAGAGTTCAGACGAATGGACCAGATGGGCTTTCCCCGGGGCCCAGGCGGGAACCGGTACCAAAGCCACCCAACTGAGAGTAAGCAGCACTGTCGCCGTCGCTTTGGCAGCCGCGAAGCGGCCCCGGGGCCACCGTCACTATGCAAGGATGGTGTCAGGTCCGCCCGACCACCCGCGTATTGATCGGAGTATTGTGGGCCGGCCTTAGGGCCTCATGGAACTTGAAGACCGTTGTGCTGGGCAGCTGGCACTCGAGGTAAGCGAAGAGCCGGCATCCGCCGGCTCTTCGGGCGCGTTCCCCTGAGAACAACTACTGCGCTAGCGAGCGGCGAGTCCGTCCGCGCCGGCCGGCACGCTCGCGCTTCCGACGGGCGTCAGGCTGCCATCGGCGGCAACTCTGAAGATGTCGATGACGCTGTTGCCGGGGTCCAGGGCATAGAGGAAGCGGCTGTTGTTGCTGAGAGCGAGATCGAGGATGACGCCTCCCTGTCCCGCTGCGCTGGAAAGCAGGCTCAGCTTGCCTCTCGGGCTCACCCGGTAGCTCGAGATCGAACCGTCCCCACCATTGCCGGTGTAGGCATACTTTCCATTCCCGGTGATCGCCACCCAGCATGGAGAGCCAAGTGGGCCGTTCGAGACGGAACCGCTGATAGTGTCAAGCCTATGGGCGCTTGCCTTGTAGGAGGAAAGAGCCCCTGTCGCTTCCGAGACCAGGAGCGTCCCCCGGTTATCAAAGGCAAAGCCATAAGGTGCGTCACCGCTTGAGTCATGAACCACGGGCGGAGCCGCCACACCTCTGAAGTTGACCGCAAAAGTGTCGATCTTGTTGGAGTCCAGCTCCGTGACCACCAGCAGGTTGCCACGCGGGTTGAAACCAATCTGCTCCGGGAAGTTGGCAAGGCCGCTGAGAGGCTGAACAGACCCGGCGATCGGCTGCAACCTTCCGAATAGCCCGATGCGGAAACCCTCGATTTGGCCAGTCGCGCCGGCCTCGAGGACATAGAGCAGGCGGCCGTGCACCGTGAGGCTCACTGGGGTTGTCCCGTAACACGGTTCCCGGTCCACCAGTCTCAAGCCCCAAGGGCTGACGGCAAAAACGCTGATGTCATTGCTGCCGGCGTTTACGGCAAAGAGCCAGCGACCGTTATCGCTCAAGACGACGGCGCCTTGAGGAGGATGTGCAAAGGGCGCACCCACGCCACCGGTATCGAAGGCCACAGGAGCGCTGAGAGTGCCGTTGGGGGCCCGGCTAAACATGAGTACTTGGTTGGGGGTCGCGTTGGTTTGTGTGTAGACAGCACCGCCACCGGGGGCGGCCTGGGCGACGCCGCCGAACAGGACCACCAGAAGCGCCACACTGGCGGCGAGGACGAGGATCAACCTCCATTTTCGCATGATTCCGGCTGTATGCATTTGTTTCCCCTTCTACTCGCAGGATCTAGAGGGACAGGTTGGGATGGGCATGCGACTCTTGAGCGAGCACTCCTTCGATTCGTCTCTTCCGTACCATGCGTACGGTACTCGACTCACTCATCCGCGGCGTCCGCTGTTGGCAGGGTCACCTCCTTGGTCTTCAGTGCGCACCGAAGATTCGGACCCCGGACGCCAGGTAGTATTCCCACCACGTCTTGCGCTCGTATTTCGTTTTGCTTACATGTTTCTTAAGCCCCGTGGCCTGGCTGGCCAAGCTCTCCGAGGAGAACAGCCTGGTGTTGGCGCATCGCCGGGATGCCCGCCGTGGGTTGGGTGGAGAACCTGCGCCGGGGTTTGATGCTCCAAGACGCCTGGTACGGCGGCCGTCACCTCGATTCCAGGACTTGGCAGGACCGTTGATCGAGCATCGGAGGTATCGAAGTAGACTCACAAGCGGTTCAAGGTTCCCGAGTGGGAATGGATACTATGGGATGCTGGTGGTGGCCGAAGCAGCTAGACTGATACCCGGCCGGGAGCGCTG
>CAZCCL010000128.1:0-7347 GCA_964497095.1 uncultured Gaiellales bacterium
TCGTAAACCTGGGTCTGGGCGAAGTCACGCTCGTCGAAGGGGCGTCCGACCGCCTGCGGGTCGTACTTGGCGACGATCGCGCCCAACGCGGCGAGACGGTCCTCTCGGCTCTCGAGGAGTCTGGCCCGGCCCCACACCAGAGCCGAGCGGTAGTCGAAACCGTCTTCGCAAGGCCTGAGGCCGACGGAGAACGACACGTCACCGGTGACGGCGACGCAGATGTGGGGGTTCTTCGCCAGGGCTCGGGTTTTCCTTCCGACCCCGGTGTGGAAGAACAGGCGAGGAGAAAAGCGGTCGTTCGCATGTTCCGGAGGTGCCTGGGTTCCTTCGCCGGGCGCGCCGCCCGAGGTCGGGCTTGGTCTGCTCTGGTCAAGGGCGGCGGAGCAATCAACATAGGCGAAATTGACCGGCACCACGTACGGGCGACCTGCCGCCTCGTTGCCCGGGGGACTTTCTACTAGGCCCAGGTACGCGACCGGTGCCTCCTGTAGCAACGTCTCCGGTCCTCCATGTTGCTCCGGGGTGGGGTGGGGTGGATCTGGGCTCACCGGCGGTCACCTCTCTACTGGTTGTCTCTCTTCGGAACATTAGCGCATAATGGAGCCCGTTCGGGCCGGGGCTTCATGATCCCAGAGTTTGAAAAGGTAGGTGGGACGGTCCGCAGTGAAGTATGTGGTGCTGATAATCGACGGGGCGTCGGGCTGGCCGGTGACTTCTCTGGGCGGCCGTACCTCTCTCGAGGCTGCTCGCATCCCGAATCTGGACCGCCTTGCCCGTGAGGCCACCGTCGGGATGGCGCACACCGTGCCGCCGGGCATGGAGGCGTCGAGCGCGGTGGCCTGTATGAGCGTGCTCGGGTTCGACCCGAGCCGTTTCTATGCGGGGCGAGGCCCGATCGAGGCCATGGCGATGGGGATCGATCTGGCTCCGGGGCAGATCGCGATGCGCTGCAACCTGGTGAACATCTCCGGCGGGACGATGACCAGCTACTCTGCCGGGAGCATCTCTTCGGCTGAGTCCGCCCAACTGGTGGATGCGCTTCAGGCAGGTCTGGGGGACGAACGTCTGCATTTCTACCACGGGGTGGGTTTCCGCCACATCCTTACCGTCCGGGATGGCGAGGAGATGCTGGAGACGACCTTCACCCCACCTCACGACATCGCCGATCAGGAGGTGGCCGGCCGCGGGCCGGTCGGGCCCGGCGCCGGCCTCGTCGAGTCGCTGATGGAACGGTCCAAGGCCATCCTTGCCGGTCATCCCGTGAACCAGGCCCGCATCGCCCGGGGAGAACTGCCGGCGACTCAGATCTGGCTGTTCTGGCCGGGGATGCGGCCGGAGGCGATGCCGACTTTCGCCGAAGTCTACGACGGAAAGATGGCGGCCCTCACCTCTGCCGTCGATCTCTTGCGGGGCTTGGCCCTGCAGACCGGCATGGAGTTCATCTCTATCCCGGGGGTCACGGACGGTCTCGACAATGATTTCGCCGGTCAGATGGCCGGGGCTCTGAGCGCCTTGGCCGAGCACGACGTCGTGTTCGTGCACGTGGAGGCACCGGACGAAGCCTCCCACGCGGGGGATGTGCAGGGGAAAGTGCGGGCGATAGAAGAGGTGGACCGCTTGATGGTGCCGCCCGTGGTGG
This sequence comes from uncultured Gaiellales bacterium, assembly GCA_964497095.1. Lineage (GTDB taxonomy): Bacteria > Actinomycetota > Thermoleophilia > RBG-16-64-13 > RBG-16-64-13 > CAVPLM01. Next base: position 1,640 of record CAZCCL010000128.1, read on the forward strand.
CCCTTGGCGAGGGAGCCACTGCTTCGTCGGCAAGCGACCGTTCGGGGGCGGGGGGTGAGGATGCCAGTCTGCTGGTGCTTCCCGATCATCCCACTCCCCTCGAGATCAAGACCCACGTGGCCGAGCCGGTCCCCTTCCTCATGTGGGGACCAGGGTTCGAGGGCAACGGTGCTGCGGCATTCACCGAGAGCGAGGCCCGGGCCACGGGCTTCGCCGTGGCGCCGGGCCACCTACTCATGGGCAGATTGCTCAGAGAGCGCTGCGACGGCTAGGAACCCGTCATCCGCGGCCCGTCACCTCTCTCGAGCACAAAGCTACGGCTTCGATCCGCCGCGATCCAAAGGCGGCGCCGGCACAGGGAAGCGCATGAGATCCTTGATCAGGCCATCTTCTCGAACTCGTCCTTGCTGGCGCCGCAGTCGGGGCATTCCCAGTCGTCGGGCAGGTCTTCGAAGGCGGTCCCAGGCGCGATCCCTTGTGTGGGGTCGCCCACCTCGGGGTCGTAGATGTATCCGCACAACAGGCACTGCCACTTGTCCATCGGTCAATCCTTTCTCGCAGGGGCCAATCAGGTGGGGTGGCCCACCAGCCCCTTTTATCTCCAATTGGAAGGATATTCAATCCCGGCCGCGTCCACGGCTGCGTCCACGGGCACGTCCACGGGCACGTCCACGGGCCACCCCTGCGGGCTGCCGCTCATGCTGGCGGACGCCGGTCTCGCCCGTGTCGCCGGCCCCGCCCGCATCGTTGCTGCTGGCGGCGGTTCCACCCGCTGGGCCCCTGGCAGCCGACCCACGTTCGGCCGGACTCTGCGGTCTTCTTGACTTGCGCTGGCGGGGTTCGATAGCATGGGGCCTTGGACGAAGCCTGTTCGGGCGCGCTCGGTACGATCCGGGGGTGGCCTCAAGCGCCCGGGGGGAAGTCGGGTGTGTTGATCCCAGCATCCCCGGGACACTATCCCTCATTCTCTCTCAGGTGCTCGAAGGTCGTCGTACGCCTGTGCCCTGGAATCGAGGCTTTCTCCGCTCATACACTACGCCGCGAGCGCCGGAGAAGGAGGCAACGCTGCATGGAAGGTAAACCGCCCAAAGCGCCGTCACGCCGCTGGAAGAGAGTCGCTCTCTTCCTGGGCGCGTCGGTGCTCTCCACCCTGGGCTTTGCGCCTGCCGTCATGGCTCAGGAGAGCCACGGGGGGGAAGCTAGTCTGGTGCTGCCCGATCTGGGGCAGGTCAGCTTCCATGGCATCTCCGGTCAGCTGCTGCTCGCGCTGGGACTGATCATCTGCGCCCTAGGGCTCGTTTTCGGCCTGGTCATCTTCTATCAGATCCGGAAGCTGCCGGTCCACAAGTCCATGCGAGAGATCTCGGAGCTGATCTGGCAGACCTGCAAGACATACCTGACGCAGCAGGGTCGCTTCCTGATCTTGCTGTGGGTGTTCATCGCCATCGTCATAGGGGTCTACTTCGGCTTGCTCAATACTCCGGAGTCCGGGAGCACCGGCCTGAGGACGATCGTCATCCTCATCTTCAGCATCATCGGGATCCTCGGCAGCTATGGGGTGGCCTGGTTCGGGATCAGGGTCAACACCTACGCCAACTCTCGCACGGCTTTCGAGAGCCTTCGCGGCAAGCCTTTCGGCATCCATGCCATCCCCATGCGTTCGGGTATGAGCGTGGGCATGATGCTGATCAGCGTCGAGCTCATCATCATGCTCATCATCCTGCTGTGGATCCCCCGCGACTACGCGGGCGCCTGTTTCATCGGTTTTGCCATCGGCGAGTCCCTGGGCGCCGCCGCACTGCGGATCGCGGGCGGTATCTTCACCAAGATCGCCGACATCGGCTCCGACCTCATGAAGATCGTCTTCAACATCAAAGAAGACGACGCCCGTAACCCGGGGGTGATCGCGGACTGCACCGGCGACAACGCAGGAGACTCGGTGGGTCCGAGCGCGGATGGCTTCGAGACCTACGGCGTGACCGGCGTGGCCCTTATCACCTTCATCATCTTGGCCGTGGAGGACCCCCTCGTCCAGATCTCCCTGCTGGTGTGGATCTTCGCTATGCGCGTGATGATGATCATTTCCAGCGGCGGTTCGTATTTCCTGAATGCCGCCGTGACAAGGGCCAGGTACAAGAATGCCGAAAAGATGAATTTCGAGGGCCCCCTTACGTCGTTGGTCTGGGTCACCTCGATCATCTCCATCATCCTCACCTTCGTGGTGTCCTACTTGCTGATCGGTGGCAGCACCGAGGTGGGCCAGGCGCATCCCGATTACTGGTGGATGCTGTCCATCATCATCAGCATGGGGACCCTGGCCGGCGCCGTCATCCCCGAATTGGTCAAGATCTTCACCTCTACCAAATCGGCGCACGTGAAAGAGGTGGTCCGCTCTGCCAAAGAAGGCGGCGCCTCGCTCGACATCCTGTCCGGCTTCGTCGCGGGCAACTATAGCGCCTACTATCTGGGGTTCACCATCATGGTGCTCATGGGCATCGGGTATGTAGTCAGCACCCAGGGCCTGGGCGACATCATGTTGGCGCCGGCCGTGTTCGCCTTCGGTCTGGTGGCCTTCGGCTTCCTGGGCATGGGCCCGGTGACCATCGCCGTCGACTCCTATGGACCGGTGACCGACAATGCCCAGTCCGTGTACGAGCTTTCGCAGATCGAGGAGATCCCAGGCATAGAAGGCGAGATCAAGGGCGACTTCGGCTTTGATCCGAATTTCGACGTCGCGAAACACAACCTCGAAGAGAACGACGGAGCGGGCAACACCTTCAAAGCCACCGCGAAACCGGTGCTCATAGGCACGGCCGTGGTCGGCGCCACGACCATGATCTTCTCCATCATCATGCTGTTGACCGATGGTCTGACATCGGGACTGGAGAATCTGTCCTTGATGCATCCGCCGTTCCTTTTGGGGATCATCATGGGCGGCGCCATGATCTTCTGGTTCACCGGGGCTGCCACCCAGGCTGTTACCACCGGTGCCTACCGGGCCGTGGAGTTCATCAAGCGCAACATCAAGCTGGATGGGAGCGTCACCAAGGCGTCGGTCGAAGACAGCAAGAAGGTGGTCGCTATCTGCACCCAGTACGCGCAGAAAGGGATGATCAACATCTTCCTTGCCGTGTTCTTCGGCACGCTGGCCTTCGCCTTCCTGGAGCCGTTCTTCTTCATCGGCTATCTGATCTCCATCGCCGTCTTTGGCCTCTTCCAGGCCGTCTTCATGGCCAACGCCGGGGGCGCCTGGGACAACGCCAAGAAGATCGTGGAGGTCGACCTGAAGGAGAAGGGGACCGATCTGCACGCCGCCACGGTAGTCGGCGACACCGTGGGCGATCCGTTCAAGGACACCTCCTCTGTGGCTATGAACCCGATCATCAAGTTCACCACCCTGTTCGGTCTACTGGCGGTCGAGTTGGCCGTGAGCATTGCCGACGGCCAGGGCAACAACGTGCTTACGTGGATTCTGGCCGCGGTGTTCTTCTTGATCTCTCTCTACTTCGTCATCCGGTCGTTCTACGGCATGCGCATCAAGAAAGAGACCGCCTAGACGGCACTTGGACGAGCGGCGCCGCGGCGCCGCAGGACGAGTCGGGGCCCCCGCCGCACCGAGGTGCGCCGGGGGTCCCTCTTCCGCATCTTGACTAGAGTTCCGCAAGAGCGGATAACTGATGCGGTGCGTCAAAGGTCTTTCAGTCAACGAGCGACCCGGAGAAACGTGTGAGTGCCGCGTCCATGATCAAGCGGGCTTTGCTGGGGCGGCCGATCGCCACCGCCGAGGAGATGCAGGAGCGCCTGCCAAAGAAGTACGCGCTGCCTGTCTTCGCCTCGGATGCCATCTCGTCTACGGCCTACGCCACGGAGGAGATCCTGCTGGCCTTGGTGCTGGCCGGCGTGGCTGCGGTCACGCTTTCCATCTACGTGGCTCTGGCGGTCGTGGTGCTGCTGGTCTTTGTCGCCCTCTCCTACCAACAGACGGTCCATGCCTACCCGAACGGCGGCGGCTCCTATGTCGTAAGCCGGGAGAACCTCGGATTGGCGCCGGGGATGATAGCCGCCGGATCACTAATGGTGGACTACGTCATGACCGTCGCGGTGAGCGCGGCCTCCGGTGTGGCGGCCATCGTAGCCGCTTTCCCCGTGTTGGAGAGTTCGCGGGTCTATATCTGTGTAGGGCTCATCATCCTGGTGGCCCTAGCCAACCTGCGGGGGGTGCGGGAGTCCGGCCGTTTCTTCTCTCTCCCCACCTATCTCTTCGTCCTCCTCTGCGGCGGTCTGGTGGTCGTGGGCTTCGTTCGCTGGGCGATGGGCGACCTCGAGTCGCAAGCGACGACCGGCGAAGGCACCACTCTGCAAGGGATGGCCCTGCTGTGGATCGTCCTGCGCGCCTTCTCCGGCGGTTGCTCCGCGATGACCGGGACTGAGGCCATCTCGAACGCGGTACCCGCGTTCAAACCGCCGGAGAGTAAGAACGCCTCTATCACCCTCGGCGTGATGGCGACCATCCTAGCCTTCCTCCTGCTCGGGGTCACGGGACTGTCCCAGGTTCTGCACATCGTCCCTCAGGACGGGACCACCGTGCTGGGAGAGATCGGGCACGCGGTGTATGGGGGGGGCTTCTTCTACTACGCTCTCCAGATAGCCACCATGGCCATCCTGATCTTGGCCGCGAATACAAGCTTCACCGGTTTCCCTCGCTTGGCGTCGGTGCTCGCCCATGACGGCCTCATGCCCCGCCAGTTCATGAATCGGGGCGACAAGCTGGTCTTCTCGAACGGGATCATCGGGCTGACCGTCGCGGCCGTCGTTGTCTTGGTGATTTTCAGGGCGCGGGTGCATAGCCTGATCCCCCTCTACGCCGTGGGAGTCTTCACCAGCTTCACCCTGTCCCAATCGGGAATGGTGCGGAGATGGTTCCGGTTGCGTACGGAGGGTTGGCGGCACCGGGCGGCGATGAACGGTTTCGGCGCGTTTCTCACCGGCATCGTCACCATCGTCGTGCTGGTGACCAAATTCGTCCACGGCGCCTATTTGGTACTGATAGCGGTAGCGGTGATGGTGGCTGCCTTCTACACCGTCAAACGTCACTACGCCCGGGTGGCCTTCTTCCTGCAGCCTCAGAACCCGGAACAACTCGAACGCTTGGGCCGAGTGGCCGTATCTCGGCCTAGGACGACCGTAGTTCTCTTCGTTTCCCAGGTGAACGAACTGACGGCTCGTTCTCTGGCCCTGGGTCGAGGGCTTTCGCCCGACGACTTCCATGCCGTGACCATCGCCAGCAACCCGGAGCACGTTCTTGCCCTACAGCGGACGTGGGCAGAGATGGAGATCGACGTGCCTCTGGTGGTCGTCGATTCGCCCTACAGGGAATTCACCCGGCCGGCGGTGGAGTACGTTGAGTCGCTTCACCCGGGCTCGGAACACACGGTAACCGTCATAATCCCGGAGTTCGTGGTCGAGCACTGGTGGGAGAACTTCCTGCACAACCAGAACGCGCTTCGTCTCAAGGCCGCTCTTCTAGGGGTGCCCTGGGTAGTGGTGATCAGCGTACCGTTCCACATCGGCGTCCAGCCTGAGTGATCTCGGGGGCGGGGGGGTTGCGCTACAGCCAGGATGGCCTAGGATTGAAGGCGACGCCTATTGCGGCGTTCGCGTAAGAGCAAGGGGATGTGGGTCCGGTGGAATCGACCTGCTTGACACAA
>CAZCCL010000129.1:0-7344 GCA_964497095.1 uncultured Gaiellales bacterium
GCGCCCTTGGGTGCACAGACTGTTTGCCGCCGGAGCTTCTGGCTCTGACGACACTGGGCGAAGGGGAATCATGGGCGCAACACCCCAAGAGAGTCGGCCGGCCGACCTCATGAAGTGTCAGACCTCGGAACGAGGGAGCGACCTGCAGACTGTCGCACACTCCGGTTGCGAGGATCAGAGCCCGAGTAACCTCGCTTTCCTGGGCGGTCTGGATGCTCTCATAAGAGGATTCGCTCCGGACTGACCCGCGCCGACCGGCGGTCGCGGCTCGCGGCCATGCGCAGAGACGAGCACGAAGGCCGCGGTTCTTTCTGCGGAGGTTAGAGCCCTCACGCCCCGCTGACGGCTGGCGCGCCAGCGCCGCGGACGATATCGCCAAGGGAGCTGCCGGGCGCCCCAGTGCCCCGGACGGTCGCAAGGAAAGCTATCTTGCTGGCGCTTGAGGGCCGCCGCTCGTAGTTCGCTCTACCAGTCGGAGAAGTTCTGGTTGTACCAGATCTTGTCGGTGCCTTTCTTCGCCCGTTTCTCCCAGCTCTTAGTCTTGGGCTCCTCTTCGATGCGAGCGAGGAACTCGTCGCAGCGCTGTTTGACGTGCTCTTTCTGGGCGTGGTCGAAGATCTTGACCGTGTCCACGTGCGTCTTCACGCGGCCGAAGTTGGTAGTGGCGGTGTACCAGAAGCCCCAGTCGTCGCCGAGACGCTTGGCGATGTAGGAGCGGTTGATCTTCTTGTCCTCGTCGTCGCCGACATCGGCCACCGTGAACAGGAACTCGAGGTCCTTGAGGTCCTTGTCGTTTATCTCCCAGATCTGCAGCTTCTGCAGAGTGATGTCGGTGAGTGAGATGCAGTAGTCGTCGAACTCCAGGCGGTCCTTGAAGTCGACCTCATGGCAGTAGTCGAGCTTGTCCAGGAAGACGTCGATCATGGGCACGGCGCCGCCGTAGTAGATTTGGCGGGTCTTGCCGGTCATCATCAGGGTGTTGACGTCGCAATCGTAGCCCAGCTTCTCCATGAAGCCCTTGAGCTTGCCGCCGCTCTTGCTGTAAGCGACGAAGTCGATATCGGTGAAGTAGCGCTCCCCCAACCGTTCCAGCCACGCGTAGAGCTCCACGTGCTCGGGGTAGTAGTAGTGGAGCGCGAGCGGCCCCATCACCCTCATGGCGAAGCCGGCCTCGCGGGCGGCGTCGACGATGCGCCTCCCTTCGGCCAAGAACACCTCGGGCTTGGGATATTGGCTCATGGGGATGTCTTTGGGCAGGATGAACGGCTTGGGCATGATTTGCTCCTTCTAGCCCGAAGTGAAGACGTAGTCTTTGATCTTCTTCTTGTCCAGCATCACGACGACGCCCTTGAGGATCCCCTCGGAGTACTCGCTGCCCGGGTTGATCATGAGGGTCCGCCCGGCCTTCTGGGCCCCGCGGGATTCGTGGATATGGCCGTGCAGACCCAGCAGAGGCTGGTACTTCTCGATCACCTGCTTCGCTCCGACGCTACCAGCGTGGATCTTCTCCTCCGCCGCCATGCGCATGTTGTCGTCGAGTTTGGGACAGAGATCCAAGGAGTAGCCGTAGGGGGGCACGTGGAAGTTGAAGATCACGTCCTCGAAGTCCTTGGGCGAGGTACCGACTCGCCGGCACAGGCCTTCGAGGTATTCGGTCAGCTCATCCTCCGGATACTCCCGGGGCGTATCCCAAGGGGTGGGGTTGGAGCGAGACGAAGAGACCATCCGGTAGTCGTCGAACTCGACGATCATGTCGTCGCACGGCAGGAGCGACTTGGACTGAGCGATCATGTCGTCGATCTCCCACCAGTCGTCGTTGCCCGGGCAGATATAGACCGTGTGATTCTTGCCGGCCAGCCGTTCGTCGGCCAACTCCAGCCACTCCTCGATGCGCTCGATTGCCCGCTTCTTGAACAGTTTGTCGATCGCCGTCGGATCGGCCCTCACAGCGTCGTACTCTTCCCGAGTCTGCTCGACCCAGTAGTAGCCGGCGTTCTCGATCGTCTTTTTCGTGGCCGCCACCTCTTCCGCAGAGTCCATCTCGGTGTATTGGCCCATGAGGTGGCACTCGCGACCTCCATTAGACTTCTCCACCAAGGGGATCAGGACCTTTCCCAAGAGGTCGCCGTTCAGGATGGCTACATCCACGCCATAGATGGGCAGCGCGTTCAGGAACTTCCGATAGCAGACGTTGGAACCATGGATATCGGTCACGTAGAACAGCTTGAGCACGGTCACTCCTTCTCCGGCCGTCCGAGGCTTGGACGAGCACCTCCTGGGCGCTCAGCGGCCGGCGTATGCAGGGGTCGCCGCCGGCAGGCGGCGGCGACCCCTGTTGTTTACGGCCTGGTTAGGCTGGCCGCATTATATGGACGCATCACTCAGGTGGCAACTCTCCCGTAAGCATAGCGGTGCTGATGCCGGCCGTTTTCTTGGCCCGCCAACTCCAGAACCAGTACCAGATGAGGCCCAGTGCCCAGGTGGCGAGTATCAGCATCCCGGTGGTGAAGGTGAAACCTTCCAGGTTGGTGGGCTGGAAGAAGAAGAAGACGGCCAGGATCGCTAAGTAGGCGATATTGACCACTGCCCCGAGGGTCACCACGGGTATGCCGAGTAACTTCCACTTGCGGTAGGGAGAAGCCTCCCAGATCCCCTTGGAACGTTTGGAGAAGGGGAAGATGGCGGCGGCGATGGCGGTCACGCCGAACACCGAGAAGATCTCGAGGGCGGTCACCGAGAGACCCTGCATCGGCTCGTTCAGCCAGAAGACGTAGAGGGCGATGAGGATCTCCGCGATGACGAAACACAACAGGTAGTTCTTCACCGGGGAGGCGTAGCGGGCATTGACGTCCGTGAACCATTTGGGACCCATGCGGTCCATACCCCAGGCAAAGATGATGCGCGGGAAGGCCAGGTAGGAAAGAGCCACCCACCACAAGGTGAAGAGGATGAACGAGAAGGCCATGAGGAACAGCAGCACCTTGTTCGTCATCACCACCGCGGCCAAGCCCACGAAATGGGGGCTCCAGGGCATGTTATAGCCCGCTATCAGGTCGGTCCCGTTGTTGTCCACCCAGGCCGTCGCGGAAAGGAAGTTGAAGTCGACCAGGCGGTAGAGGCCCACGGCGGTGAGGATCATGAAGATGGCCGGAACGACGATTGCGAAGAGGTTTGCCAGGATGATGCTCTTGTCTGGTCGCTTCACCTCTCCCGCGATGAACGTGATGCAGTAGGAGTAGGCGAAGAGCCAAGAGCCCGCGACCATCACCCCGAAGGTGTCGTACCAGTTCCAGGTCGTGGGGATCTCAGTGCCCGCTGCTGCGCTGGTAGCGGCTATGAAGTCGTTGTAGTTGAGCGAACCGTACTGGGCCGCCATGCTGTTCCAAGACGCTATGAAGTCCGCCTTGCTGTAGGCAAGCAGCACGATTACGATGATCAGTGCCCCGAGGATACCGAGGCCCATGACCACCTTCTGAACACGGGCGAAGACCTTGACCCCGAAGACGACGAAGAAGAATGCCACGATACTCGCGATAGTGGCGATGACGAACGAGCCCCACGTGTAGGATAGGCCGCCGAAGAACGTATCGCTGGCCGCATCGTAGAGCCAGTTCCAGCCCATGAACTCGGACAGCATGATGGCTCCTGGGTCGGCCATCCACGGGGCCAGGACGTAGATCCACATGAGCCAGATGAACGCATTACCGAACGATTCCCCGATACCTACCAGGGGGTGGATGATCCTCGAGTTGTATATGTACTCGCCCCCGGACCGGGGCATGGAACCACCCAAGATACCCCAGACCAGCGGGAACCCTATCCCGGCGAGTACCAAAGAGATGATGGTGGCTATGATCAGGTTGCCACCCAGATAGACGCCCAGTCCCAGGCTGACCATGACCCAGATGCTGGGGGTCAGCCCCTGGTTCATGAAGCCGACGCCGAAAGCGTCCGTCATGCTGAGGCCGCGGACCAGTCCGCTGGCCTTTCGCGCGAATGCTATCTCGCCCTCTCCTTGCATGTTTACCCCCGTGAAGATGGTGCGGGAGCCTCTGTCCGTCCCCTCCGCACCCGGTTTGACCGTCCGGAACCGCGATATCAGACCATCGCGGCCCCTTGCTCGGCGGTTTCCGCCGGGACTTGCCAGTCACATACCTCCTTAAGCTTCCAAGGAACCATGGTTGTGCGCACCCGGGTGACTCCAGGGATGGCGTCAATGACCTCGTTCACGAGACGAACCGGTTCCTCGGGGTCTCGAGCGTAGACCTGGACCAGGAGGTCGCCATCGCCGACGGACCCGGCCCCGTAGCTCACCTGGTCGAGACCGACCAATCGAGCGGCTACATCCTGCAGGCTCTTGGGAGCGACGTCTATGGCCACATGGCCGATGGAGGCGTAGCCGGGGGGCAGCGGATCGACGGCCGCCGGCATGCGGCCATCTTCCACGAGCAAGGCTGGGATACGGCGATCGACGGCGTCCAGACCAGAGGCCATGGCTGCTCCCGAAAGTCGCAGGTGCTCTGCAAACCAATGTGACAGAAAGTGTCGCAAAAAGTCAATCACGCGTGGACATCCTGCCGAGACGGCAGTAGGAGCCGCGTCTGCCGCCCGATTACTGCCCATCCGCGCTGCGGTCCGAGCGCTCTAGGCGCCCGTCTGCGTGCACGCGGTAGCGCTCCCCTCGCCACACCACGCTACCCCCGGCTACGCCGGCGCACCAGATGAGGGCGCTGAGCAGATCCCTGACAGGCAGCCAAGGGAGCCAGCGCCGCAGGGGGCGATTGTCGGTGAAGCCGGTGATGAGCCAGGCAGTGATCCAGCGGATCACGAAAGCGGCAGCCACCACGCCCCAGCCGAGCAGGCCGGTCGGGTCGACCGGGAGGAGGACCAGGGCCAGGGGGACGGTGAGGGTGAGGATGATCCCGGCGTATTCTCGCGGTCGGTTCAAACGGTTGGTGCGGGCCCATCGCACCTCCCGCTGCCACTGCTCCTGCCAGGTGGTGGTGCCCAGGTAGACGTCTACGAGGTGGCGACTGAGGACGACTCTCTTTCCGATCGCGCTGATCTGCAGTGCCAACCGGTTGTCGTCGGCGAGATAGGCGCCGACGGTGAGCCAGCCCCCCGAGGCCTCCAGGTCGCTTCTGCGCAAGGCCAGGGTGGCGCCCAAAGCGAAATGCATGTCCAGGAACCGCCTCGCCACGACCACCTGGGGCAGGAAGGTCACCCCGATGTGGAGGGCCTCGAGCTTGGCTGTGAAGGTCGTGGGGCACACGCCCCGAAAGCTGCACGTCACCAAACCGACGTCGTCTTGGGCCAAGGGTGCGACTGCGCGCCTCAGGTAATCCGGTGTTACTCGCGTGTCGCTATCGCTGATGACCAGCACCGGATGGGTCGCCTCCTGACTGAGAGCCACCAGCGAGCTCACCTTCGGGCTGGCCGTGACCTCCGCGACACCCGTGACGATCCGCACCGGCACGCTCTCGAAGTCCTCGATGACCCGCTCGACGACGGCGACCGCCGGGTCACCGGGGTCTGCGAGGGCGAAAAGCACCTCGTATTCAGGGTAGTCCTGACGGCAGAAGCTGGCGAAGTTCTCGTAGGCGTTCTGATCCAGCCCCCGTACCGGCTTGAGCACCGACGCGGGAGGGGTGAAATCCGCGGTCGCTTCCGCAGGTTCGGCAGACACGTGGCTCGAGCGGAAGAAGGCCCCGACCCACCAGCACGCCACGATGAGATAGAGACAACTGGCCGCCGGCAGGATGTAGACGAGCTTCTCCACGATCATTCAGTCGGATCGTCCGTGGGCTGCTGATCGGATCGCGAAGTGACTTCGGCGGACGGTTCTTCTAGATTGGATCGCCAGGCTTCAGGATAGGTCGTGAGCAGCACGCCGTTCGCGGCGACCGCAGCCCTGGCGGCGGGACTGAGAAGCGCCTCCAAGTCCCCGGGGTTGGGCCCCAGTCGGCGGCTTTCCCGGTTCAGCGAGGGGTGACAGAAGACCTCGAAGACAGGCGCACGACCGGACGGAGCGACAGTACTCCGTGCGGCGGTTTTGCCGGCCAGACGGTCGAGCAACCGGATCAGGTAGCTCTCGGTCACGCATCCGCTCTGCATGAGGCCGTACACCCTGTCGGCGGCCGCCACGGGCTGGCGGCGAAGCGATCGACGGGTCCAGTGGCCAAGCAGGGAGAACGCGATCTTCCAGCCCAGCTTGAGCAGAAGCTGGCGGTGGTCTTGGCGCAGACTGAAGAGCAATTCGTCCGAGACCGAGACCCGGACCCCCCCGGCTCCATACTCGCGCGCCAGCGGCAGGAGCAGCCGGAAGACCGAAGGATGTAGGTGCATATGATGATGGCCATCGACGTGCGAGAGCGACAGACCGGTGGTCCGAAAAGCCTCGAACTGGGCCCGTATCTCTTTGGCCAGCTCCAGGTGGGCCTTTCGGCTGAAGAAGTAGCGGAGTCCGGTGCGCACCGGACGGCGGGGAAAGAGGCCCTCGCCGTCCACCAAGTGAGGAATATCGGCCGGGGGAAGGGTCGCTCGGCCTCCCAGCAACACCAGGTGAAGTCCCACAGCGAGGTGGGGGTTCTCGTGGGCCAGCCGCACGGCGTCTGAGGCGGCGCTCCCGGCGATCATCAGGCTGGCGCTGGTCAGGATCCCTTGGGAATGAGCTTGGGCAACAGCGTCATTGATCGCCTCAGTGCGCCCGAAATCGTCGGCGTTCACGATGAGTCGCACGCCGGGGGCCTCTCCGTACGTTGCGCGATCGCTTCCAAGCATAGGCGTTTGCGTAGCCCGGCCCTCGGTCGCACAATAGGGCATGAAGCGCGGTCCGTATCATACAAACATCTGCCGGACGGGAAGGCAAACCGTGAGAGAAGAAGGAGGGCGAAGGTCGACGATGTCGGGGGCAGGTAGCTCGGAGGTCACGGTCCGCGAGTTCCGCCTCGAGGACTATGAGGCGGTGCTCGAGCTATGGACCGCCGCCGGTCTGTCCTTCCGACCCAAGGGCCGTGACAGAGGCGACCGGCTGGCCGCGGAACTGACCCGGGGGAGGGCGGTGTTCTTGGTGGCGGAGAGTGAAGGTCGCGTGATCGGGACGGTGCTCGGGACCCACGATGGCCGCAAAGGGTGGATCAACCGGCTGGCGGTGGTTCCAGAGTGGCGGCGTCGGGGGGTCGCACGTCTGCTCGTGCGCGAAGTGGAGACGCGGCTCGAGGTGCTTGGTGTCGAGATCACCGCGGCTCTGGTGGAGACGCCCAACGAGGGGTCATTGCGGTTCTTCCGGGCGATCGGGTACGTGCACGACCCTCAGATTGAATATCTTAGCCGTCGACGGTCTCC
>CAZCCL010000130.1:0-7266 GCA_964497095.1 uncultured Gaiellales bacterium
ACACACGGCCGCGAAGATGTCGTAGTCGGACTTCGACTCGCCCAGGGGCTCGATGCATTTCTTCTGCAGGGAGACGACCCGGTTGTTGGTCTGAGTGTAGACGTCGGGGATGTAGCCCGAGCAGCTGGCGAACTCGCTGATGTCCCAGCGCTCGAAGTTGGTGCAGGCCGGCAGGATGATGTCGGCGAACTTGGTCTCGCCCTCGAACCAGATGGCCTGGTTAACCACGAACGGCACCACCCCCTCCCGGTACGCCGCCGCGTAGCGGTTCGTGGCCGTCATCGTGCCGATGAACGAGCCTCCATACCTATAGTACATCTCAATCGGGGGATAGCCTGGAGCCGGGTACTCGTATTTCTGGAACTGCGACTCTATGGAGGAGCCGCAGAAGCCTTTGCCTCGCCACTCGAGACGTTGGCCCCTCATGGCCTCCGGGATGTGAAGGCGCGGCACCGTCTGGCCTTCGGTGGAGTGGTGGGTGCAGCGGATGGCACCCCCCCTGGGGAACATGCGGTAGATCCAGCGGAAACCGGCCGCCGAGTTGTCGACATCACCGGATATGCCCCCCTCGGCGTAGCCGGGGAAGCAGAACGAGGTGTCGACCGGGGCGCCTGCGGTCGTGCACCAGATGTTGCTACCGGGCTTGCCCATGCCCTGCATCACCACCAGCGCGACCATGGCCCGAGTCCACTCGTTGCCGGTGGCCGACCGGCAGGCTCCGCCCATGCCGTGGTTGCTGCCGGGAGCGAGCATGGTCCTCTTGGCGGCCCAAGCTCGGGCGAGGGCTCTGATCTCTCGGGCGGCGATGCCGGATTCCTGCTCGGCCCATTCCGGGGTCTTGGCCAGCCCGTCGGTGGCACCCAGAACGTAGTCCTTCCACTGATCGAAGCCCACGGTGCGGCCCGCCACGTACTCCTGGTCGTAGGTGCCTTCCGTAAGCCACACGAAAGCGATCGCCAAGGCGACGCACACGTCGGTCCCGACCCTCGGGGTGAGCCACTTGTCGGCGAAGAGACCCGCGGTATGGTTGAAGTAAGGGTCTATGCACACCATCTCCACGCCTAGTTCCTTGAGCCAGAACCGGCGGGGAGTACTCTCGAAAGCGGCGTAGATGCCGCTGCACGTCGCCTCGGGATCGGCCGACCAGAGCACGATCATCTCCGTGTGCTTGAGCGCGTCCTCCAGCAGGTCGTACTGCTCGGGCAGCCCCAAGCGGTGGCTGAATCCCCACATGTGGGTGGCACCCCAATGCCAGCCTTCCCAGCTGTCCGGGTTGTGCTCCCCGTAGGTGAAGCCCACCAGGTTCATGAAGCGGAAGTAGGCGCTGTGCCGGTAGCCTACGTTGCCCCACATGTGGTGGGAACTCGCCGTGGATAGGATCGCGGCCGGCCCCACCTCCCGCTTGACCCGTACGATCTCCTCGGCCACGGTGTCGAGAGCCTCTTCCCAAGATATGGGCTCGTAGCCCGAGATGCCGCGATTCCGGATGTTGCGCTTACCCTTGGGGTCGAAGTCGGCCCGTTTGAGCGGGGTGAGGATGCGCTTGGGAGAGTAGATCAGCGACCGGTGGGCGACCGTGGGAGGCGAGAGGGTGACCCTGCGGGGCGGCGCGAAGCGCCGCCCCCTCGCCTCGATCTCCCAGGATGGAGCATCCGTCTCGTCGAACGTCAGAGGCACGATACGGACGATGCGACCATCCTGAACGTACACATGGACCGGACCGCCGTTGGTCCCGTTTACGAAGCGCCGCGTCTTACGCGCCTGTGCGATCACGCTCAGGTACCTTTGATCCGAGCCACCATCACTCGTACCACTCCGGCGCTTTCTTCCAGGTCTCGAACTCGGGCATGCTGTGTGAGAAGAACAGCTCGGCATCGTGTTCCGTGGCCAGGTCCTTCAAACGTTGCAGCGAGCGGGTCCCCGCCACCGGGTCCAGATGGAAGCCGCCGACCACCATCATCTCGAGGTTCTTCGGCGTCATGGCTGCGTCCCCGGTGAAGAGCATCGGCCGTCGCCCGGCAAGCTCGACCAGCATGCTGTAGTGTCCGGCAGAATGGCCCAGCGTCTCATAGAGCCACACGCCGGGTGCGAACTCCACGTCCCCATGCAGGAGCTGGAACTCGGGCATGTAGTCGGTGTCGACGTCCGGTGGCAGTTCCTGCCAGTCCTTCACCAGTCCGGGGGCGAAATACCGGACCGCACCGTAACTGCCCCGCTCGAACAACTCGGGATGCTGAGCCTGCTCATACTCCTTCTCATGACAGACCACTGTGGCTCGAGGGAAGAGATTCGCCTCCCCACAGTGATCGATGTGGAGGTGAGACAGGATGAGATGGGTGACGTCGTCGGGCTCGTAGCCCACCTTGGCCAACTGGGCGGGGAGTGTCTGCTCCGGCGACTGGATGGGGTGATCCTGAGGCACGAACTGCTGCATGTGCTCCAGGCCGAACCCGGCGTCGTACACGAAGAGGCCTTCGTCATGCTCGACAAGAACCGCATAGACCGGGAAGCGTATGTCGCCGGCCGGCCCCCTGTTCCAGTAGATCTTGTGGCCGTCGATGGCCAGAGATCCTCCGTCCAAAAGGCTTACCCTCGTCGGTTTCACGTGCGAACCTCCCGTCATGTCTCGAGGGCCGGAATGGATACCGGCAGGCTCCGAAAGGGACCTTGCCCACCTTGCTCCGACCGAGGTCGATGTTCATCCTCACCGGCCTGGCTCAGTGGGCTTCGACCTCAGGCGTTCAGGTCTCGCCGATCTCAAGTCAGAAGACGCTGGTTCTTCCGGCGGCATCGGACCGGTCCCCCCTGTCCGCCTGATCGTCTATCTTGGCAGCGGTTCCAATCTATCAGAAAGAACCGGAAAACCAGAACAGCCGTTCTGGAGCCCGGTGTAAGATGGTTGCGGCGGGCGGTCAATGCACCGGGGTTAGGGAGGAGGCGTGATGGAGCACCAGCTTGGGCAGAGCGCCGGACCGCGAAAGCGCCGGCGAATGTCGCGGGCTGTGACCCTCGGGGGACTCACTACCGCCTTCTTAATGGCAGTTGCGCTCTGGGGCGTGATGGCAGGCTGCGGCCCCAAAGAAGAACCTTCCACCACTGCTTCTGTCACCACCACCCAACCGGTGGCGAGCACCACGTCGACCTCGTCCTACACCTCCAGTTCGGTCACCTCCAGCACCATCCCTTCTCCCCCGACTCACCCGGGTACGACCACTTCTTCCAGCACTACCACCACTGAAGCTCTTTCAAGCGCCGAGACCCGCCTCCCAAATGGCAATATCCGGGCCATGGGCTTCATTGATGAGGTGTGGGAGTCCGGGGGCGTCCGCTACCTGAGCATCGACTACGCGGAGATGCTCACCGGGGAGGAGGCTGTGACCGCAGCCATCGAGGCCGGGGAGATCGCGCCGGGCGAAGACCTGCCCAATGACTACTACATCAGCAACGTGAATCCGCGGCTGCGGAAGTTCGCAGTGGCGTCCTCGGTCTGGATAACGACCGCAACCTATCTGGGCGGAGGCCCGGACGAGCCTCAGCCTGTAGCGTGGGCCGAGTTCAAGAGCTTCTGGGGCGCCACCCCTCCCGCCGGCGCCGAGCACCTCCATTTCGTGCCCTGGTGGATAGAGCGGGGTGACGACGAGGTCGTGAGCATCGCCGAGCAGTATCTGCCGTAACTCGAGGCGCCCCTGCGATCTCGACCAGCCCGGCATAGGGGCGGACGGCACGGCGCTTGCGAAGATAGCCGTCAAGAGCAATAATAGAACGGCATTCTATAAAGGTGGTCGTCCTGAGCCATTCGTCGATGTCCTATAAGCCACCCCGGCAGCAGCGAAGCCAGGAATCGCTGGAGAGGATTCTGGATGCCGCCGAGTCGCTCATCCGCGAGCGCGGGTTCGACAACATGAAGATCGCCGAGGTGGTGCAGCGCTCGGATTCATCGGTGGGAAGTCTCTACGCCCGTTTCGGCAACAAGTTGGCGCTGCTTCGCGCCGTTCAGGTCCGTTACCACGCTCGGGTCGAGAATGCGATCGCGGCGGAGCTCGGTGGAGACCGCCCTCGCGATGAGACTCTCGAGGCTGCGGTCGCCCGCATCGTGCGCGTCCTCTCCGATTACCTGCTGAGCGAGCCGGAGCTGTATCGTGCCTTCATCGTCGGTGCCGTCTTCGATCTCCACGTCCGGGCCCAGGGGGAAAGGGCCAACGCCAGGCGACGGGACGTCGTTTCCCGAGTGCTTCTCGAACACCGGGGGGAGATGAAGCACCCGGAACCCGAAAAGGCGGTCCGGTGGGTCTACTCGACCTGCATGGCGGTTCTCAGGGAAAGGATCACCTACGGCGAAGCGGCGGAGCTTTCTGGGGCCTTTGCGGACGAGACGATGGTCGACGAGCTTACTCGGACCGTCACCAACTACCTCATACGCGAAGACGTCGAGCTGCGCACAGCACCGGACAGGGGAAACCCATCTCGATGGGTGACTGGTGAGTAGTCTCAGTTTTTTAGAACGATATTTTGATTCTATTACGACGCTCGGTTATTGGACCTGCATACCGTCTTCCAAGGAGGTGCGGCCACAGTTCGGACATTAGCAGTCGGCAATCGATGCCGCGCCGTACGCGCGGCGCCAAGCAGTAGGACAGGTCAAGGGAGCAATCCCAAAGAAGGAGAACGGAACGTGTCAGAGCACGACAAAGAGCCAGGTATGCTGACCGGGAAGAGGGTCAGCCGCCGAGAATTCCTCAAGATAGCCGGTATTGCGGGCGGCACAGTGAGTTTGGGCGCCGGCCTGAGTGGCCTGGTGGCCGCCTGCGGCGGTACGGAAGAGACCACGACCACCACGGCTGCTGCTGCGGAAACAACCACCAGCATGGCGGAAAGCAGCACGACCACCACGAAGGGCACGCCTGAAGGCCGCCCGATCAAGATCGGGGTCATCTCTCCAAAGACCGGCAACATCGCCTCCTTTGCCAAGCCGGACGAGTGGATCGTTCAGGCCGTGAGCGATGCGATCAAAGACGGTGTAGTGTGCGGCGACGGCATGCTGCACAAGTTTGAGTTCCTGCTCCAGGACAGTCAATCGAACGCCAATCGCTCCGCTCAGATCGCGGGCGACCTGATTCTCAACGACAAGGTGGACATGATCCTCGTTTCGTCGAGCCCCGAGACCGGTAACCCTGCGGCCGATCAGTGCGAGGCCAACGGGGTGCCTCTGCTGGCCAACTTCATTCCCTGGCAGCCGTTCTATCTCGGTCGGGGCGCCACACCGGATAAGCCCTTCAAGTGGACCTATCTCTTCCATTTCGGGCTTGAAGACGCCGCAGAGGTGCGGGTCGGCGCGTGGAACCAGATCGAGACCAACAAGAAGGTGGGACTGCTGTTTCCGAACGACTCAGACGGCGTAGCCTGGGCCAATGAGACAACCGGCCTGGCCCCCAAGTTGGTCGAGGCCGGATATGAGATCACGATGCCGGGCCTCCATGACGCCACTGCAGAGGACTTCACTCAGCAGATAGCCGAGTTCAAGAAGAACGGCTGCGAGATCGGCTCCGGCATCGAGGTTCCGCCATTGTTCACCAACTTCTGGCAGCAAAGCCTGCAGCAGGGCTTCAATCCCAAGATCGCCTGGTACGGCAAAGCGCTCCTCTTCCACGAGACCCTGATTGCGCTCGGCGATGCAGGCATCGGGCTGTCGGACGAGGTCGTCTGGCATCCCACCTTCCCGTACAAGAGCTCGCTCACCGGGCAAACGTGTCAAGAGCTGGCCGACCAGTACACAAAGGATACGGGTGAGGGCTGGACTGAGCCGATCGGCCAGTATGGCAAGTTCGAGTGGGCCATCGATGTGTTCAAGAGGGTCAAAGACATCGAGAACAAGGAGGAGTTCCCCCCGGCCATCCAGGCGACCAAGTTCGACAGCATCTGCGGGCCCATCGACTTCACGCTGCCTGTCAAGATGGGGACTGCCCACCCGGTGCTTAACGTGTTCAAGATCAAGATCGCTGCCGGGCAGTGGTACAAGACCGAGAGTGGGCCGTGGCCGTATGACATCCGGCTCGTCTATTCGCCGGATCCGACCATTCCGACGCCGTCCAATCTGGAGCCCATGCAATACGCATAGCAGAGAAGTTCTGTTCGCGGCCGGCGCATCGGTCGTGAGCGGCTTGTGAGGGCAAGAGTGGGGGAGCCCCCGTCGCCCGGGTGCTTCCCCACTTTCGAAAGGAGCTTATCGCATGAAGACCATCGACCTCGAGAACCATTTCAGCACCGACATGTGGGTGGAAGCCCTGCGCACGAACAAGGGCTATCCCCGGATAGATCCCGCGAGAGGTCTCGGCTTTGCTGCCGACGCTTGGCTGCCCATGTCGGACACCGGGGCCAAATTAGCCGATATGGGTGAAGGCCGAATCAAGCTCATGGACGAAGCTGGAGTAGATTGCGCCGTCCTGTCCCTGACCTCTCCCGGCGCGGAGCAGTTCGATGTAGAGGTCGGGAAGAGGGTCGCCGAGAACGCCAATGACATCCTCGCCGCGCTGATCAAGCAGTACCCGGACCGGTTCGGTGGATTGGCCTCCTTGGCCCCGAAGGACCCGGACTGGTCGGTCCAAGAGTTGGAGCGGTGCATCAAGGAGCTGGGCTTCTCCGGCTGGGAGACCCACTCGAACTTCGGCGATTCGCACCTCGACGAGGAGAAGTACTGGCCCCTGCTGGCCAAAGCTCAGGAACTGGACATCCCCATCTACCTGCATCCGGCCGTACCCATGATCCCCGAACTGCGTGAGTTCGGCATGGTGCTCGGCGGCCCCACCTTCGGCTTCGGCGTCGAAGTCATGTATACGTTCATGCGCATGATCGTCCGCGGGGTGTTCGACCGGTTCCCGGATCTCAAGATCATCATGGGTCACTACGGTGAGGCCCTGCCTTTCCTGGTCGACCGGGTCGATCGGGCCTACATGCAGAAGCATGAGATCCCCAATCCCGAGGTCGGTCC
Source organism: uncultured Gaiellales bacterium (assembly GCA_964497095.1). Taxonomy (GTDB): domain Bacteria; phylum Actinomycetota; class Thermoleophilia; order RBG-16-64-13; family RBG-16-64-13; genus CAVPLM01. The sequence continues at coordinate 6,986 of CAZCCL010000130.1, forward strand.
GGGGAGCAAGGAGTGGGCCGGTCACTACGTCAAGAAGAACTTGTGGGTGACGACGAGCGGCAACTACCTGCCGGCGGCGTATGTCTGCACCCGGGATGGGCTGGGTCTGGACAGGATCCTGCTGGGCACCGATTATCCCTACGAGGATATGACCGACTGCATGGACTTCTTGAGAAGTCTGCCCCTGAGCGAGGACGAGAAGACCAAGCTCTACGAGGCCAACGCCCGAGCTCTCGGGTTCTAGGTGTTTTCATGGGGGCGGGCCCGCGCCGCGCGGGCCC
>CAZCCL010000131.1:0-7003 GCA_964497095.1 uncultured Gaiellales bacterium
TGGGTCGTACTTCTTGGTCACCGTTCCTCCTAGATACGCTCATGCAAACGGGCTAGGTGCCCACGGCAGGATTCGAACCTGCGGCACCTGGCTCCGGAGGCCAGTGCTCTATCCCCTGAGCTACGTGGGCGCGAAGAGGCTGATCGCCGGTGATCGGCGGCCGCCGGCCGGCCGAGGTCCGACGAGGGACGGACGAGGGGCCATTATACCCGCTGAAGCCGGGCGCTGCCCTTCTCGGGGAACGGCACGACAAGAGTATCGAGGTCCCGCGGCAGCACCGTGTTGGCGAAGACCGCCCGAGCTTCGTCCCGGAGCTCACGCCAATGATGGCGGGAGCTCGTGTGCGTCAGGACCAGGGTGCCTACCTCGGCGACCCGAGCCACCTCGGCAGCCTCCCGCGCGGTCGAGTGGCCGGTCTCCAGAGCCCGCGCCTGCTCCGACTCGCCGTACGTGGAGTCATGGACGAGCACCGATGCTCCGCGGGCCAAATCGATCACTGTCGGGGCGGGCCGGGTGTCCCCGGTGACCACTATCTTCCGCCCCTGCCGATCCGGTTCCATGACCTCCTCGGGCCTCACTTCCCTGCCCTCGGCGGTGAGGATGGTCTCTCCCCGCTGGAGCCGGCCGAAATCGGGTCCCGGCGTGACCCCCAGTGCCGTCGCCTTGTCGGGATGGAACAGCCCTGCTCGGGGTTTCTCCTCCAGACACCAAGCCAAGCCGGGAAGGCCGTGGTCGGTGGTCGTCGTAAGCAGCCGGTAGTCGGTCGTCTCGAGGACCAGCCCCGGTCGGACCTCTTCCGCCAAGAAAGGAAAACGAGGTCTGCCCATGATCCGCTCGGTCTCCCTCAGAATCTCATAGAGCCCTTCGGGTCCGAACAGCGCCAGAGGCTCCTCCCTGCCCAGGAGACTGTAGGTCTTGAGCAACCCCGGTAGGCCTAGATAGTGATCGCCGTGCAGGTGGGTGAGAACGATCATCCCGATGCGGGCGAGCCCGACCGAGCGCATGAGTTGGCGCTGAGTGCCCTCGCCGCAGTCGATGAGGATCCGCTCCCCCCCGCGGATCAGGAGCGCGGCGGGAGAACCCCGGTCCACCGTGGGGGTGGCTCCTGAAGTTCCCAGAAAGACCAGCTGCAGGTCCAAGGGAACTCGCGTCAGTCCCGGGGCTCGGGCCTGCGTGGTGAAGAAGGTCTGGCTATGAGACGGATGGTATCGTCAGAGGGAGTGGCCGGGTGCTGGAAGAAGGTGGGATTACAGCAGCTGCCGACGGCGGGCGTAGAGTTGTATGCCTGTTCTATCGTCACCTGACAACAGGGCCGGGGCGCACGACTCACGCGTATCAGCCCGTAAGGGTCTTTGCGCTGCCCAGGGCGCCCTCTCGAATTCAGGAAAGCAGCAAGGTCAAGTTCGGGCGAGAACACCTTGTGCAAACAGCCGAAGTAGGTGGTCTCGTCATCCTCGTAGGCGTAGATAGACTCGCAGCTCGACTTCAGGCACCGCCAGGGAGAGACCACCCGCTCGCAGATGACCTCGCACTCCCGGCATTCCAGTCGCATACGCCGACGTCGGATCCTCCAGACGGCGGCTTCACTTACGCTCTTGTTCGTGCTCTCCATGTGGTGAGTATACCGTCCAAGGCCTATTCCATACCCTCCTCGCGTGTTCCCGGCACCAACCGCACTCGGACCAGGGAACGATCGGTGGCCCAGCGAAGGATGGATCTGTAGAAGAGCAGGCGCCCGTTCTCTCCGAGGTCGACACTGCCGGTGACAAACACGGCCCCGTGCACGGTGGTGCCGTCGAGCAGCAGGTCGCCATCGTCGACAACGATCACGCCGTAGACATCGGATCTTCCTCGCGCATCGAGGGTCGCGCCCCCCGTGACAAGCACGAGGCAAGGCGCCTCGGGCGTGAAGCCGTCACGATTCGTCGGTAGGAACAGTGTCTGACCGGGCCTGCCCGCAAGTACGGTGACGCCAGGGCTAGGAGCGACAGCCTCTGCTCCGCTGAGGACGGTCGGTTCTTCGCCAGAGCCACCGCCGTTCACGTGCGTCGAGACCGCGCCGAGCGCCCGCCACCCGGGATCGAGCCGCCAGGGATCATCGATTCTGACCAGCGAGCATCCCAACCCCAGCACAGAGTCCGACGGCAAGACCCGGACGCATCCGACTGCGCTGGCGTCGACTCCCGCCCCGAGATTCTGAGGCGCCGCGCCTACGTCGACCTCCAGCCAGGGAGAATCCCGATCCGAGGGAACCACGACGCCGCCCGCCACCAAGGCGGCCAACGGGAGATCGAGTCCGTCGCGACCCTTTTCCAGCCAGGCGGAGGTCGACAAACGAGACACCGCCGGAGCGTGTCGAGCCGTAGCCCTCATTACCAACTCGCTACCCTCCGACAACTCCGCGATACGACCTTCGACAGCGTGAGGCTCCGTCGTCAGGATCGTCCAAGGCATCGTCTCCCATCTCGCGAGCGCCTGCCCGCGCAGCACCGCCAAAGCCTCGTCTCTCTCGGCCATGTACGTGCGGCCAGAAGACTCGTCCACCGCAGCCCGCTCCGCGCAAAGGACCACGGTCGACAATGCCTGGATCGACACGGCCACCGCCAGACACGCGAACAGCACCAGCATCAAGACCGATCCAGCTTCGGACCCTCGTTCGACCACCCGTCCTTGGGAAGCTGAAGCCGGCCGCGCACGATGCGGGCACCGCCGGACACGATCTGTTCTTTGCGTTCTCATCGGCCCACCCGGGCTTCCGACACCACCCGGACGGGGGACCGGGCCCCGTCGCTCTTTGCCCGTAGCTCGAGGACCACCTCGTCGATGGCGGTCAGTTCTGCCTCGGTCGTGGGCGCCGCCATCACGCGGCCATCCACCACATAGCTGAAGTAGCTCCCGCTCTGCACGCCCTCAAGCATGGTCTTGTTGTCCCGATAAGCCGAACCGGCCAAAGCGGCAGCGCGGGTCGACGGACAGTCACCCCAACGACGCATGAGGGTGCTGCCGACTATCTCCCACTCCACCACGATCGGAGCCGGTCCATCCGCCGCCGGGGCCAAGAACACCATCCTGGAGCCTGTTGCCTCCATAACCGGAGCGCTCAGCTCGAACGGGCAGCCTGCTGCGCTGGCGAGCCTGAGGTCTCGCTCGAAGCGACTGATCGCCACCCTCTCCTGTAGGAGACGCAGCGTCTGGTCACCCTCCGATGCGCTGCCACTCTGGAGAGCGGTCCACAGGGGCGCCACCGCCAAAGTCAAGATCACCGCGAGCGTAAGCCCCAGCACGAGTTCGATCAGAGTGAACCCTGAATGGTTCTGCCCTTCCGACCCAGACGATGCCGATCCACTAGAAGTAAATGTCGAGATCACTCTCCGACTCCGTTTTCCAAGATTGCTTCCGCCCGTCGAGCTGGATCTCATGCGTCCCGGGACCAGGTGAGGGAAAGATGAGAAGTAGACCCGGGGCAGTCACATCAGGCGCCGCGTCCGCCCAAGACAGCCCGAGTCCGGGGTTGCCCAACGTGGGCACATGGACGACCATCTCACCGGCACCACCATCCCCCGCCGATTCTGAAGCGACAGACTCGCCGCTGCCGGATGGGACAACCAGGCGCCATGGCGGTCCCCATGCGCCTCCCGCTTGGCGAACGCGGACCGTCAGGTCGTCGCTAGCTAGATCCGCCCACACCCGCGCATCCACTTGCAGTACGCCGCTACCATCCGGTTCCCACTCTCCCAGGAACCAACCATCGGCCCACAGACCGACGACCCGGTCCACGCAACCCCCGGATTCCGCCCGCAGGTGGAGAATCGGTCCCGGTCGCCACCAAGCCGTCGACACCGCCTCGCCCCATTCCCAAGCTTCACGGGCTGAAGGGTCGTTGGTGGTTCCGAAAGAACTGGCGCTCCGGCTCCTGATCCTATCCGCCGTTGCAGCGATCGACTGGACTCCGCTCACGAGCGGGACGATGAGCAAAGCCAAGAGAACCATGGCCATCATGACCTCGAGCAGCACCAGGCCCTCATTTCGCAGAAGCGAGTTAAATCCTAGGAGTCTGGTCATGGCCCCAACGTGACGCGGGTCCTTGTGGTAAGCCCGCTCTCGGGACGGACAACAACGCGGTAGCTCCCCTGATGAGCATCGAAGAACAAAGAGCCGCCTCCATTTGGCGAGGCAAAGGACCCTGTGAACGACACAGCCAGACCCTTGCCATCCCACCATCTGGCTAGATTGGTCCGAACGGGGACTGCCGGCACTGCGGGACCCAAGTCGCCGCCACAAAGCCCCAAATCATGAGAGAGGAGAAGAGATCCGGAAATGTATTCCGTGCTGGTCGAACCACCGTGCCAGATCACCCCAATCTGGGCCCAGGCGGCCGCCGCCTGCCAGCTCTGCGCGGCTCCTCTGGCTTCTTGTGAACGCAGTCCGTGGACAAGTGAAAGGGAACCGACTGTGAGACAGACACCGAGCACCGCGACTACGAGCAGGAGCTCGATCAGAGTGTAGCCGCCTGATCTGCACATGTAGAACCGCCTTCCCATGTTCGGGAGGCTACGGGATAAGCAAGCGGAGAGGGATAGACCTTGGTAGGAGATTGGCTCGAGCTCAGCCAAGTCTCGCTGGACCGAACACTCATAGGCGGGGCGCCGCATCACCACCCGACTTGAGCGCTGCCATCGGCGACCTTGACTTTCAGCTGGCCGAGCTGAGGGACGTTGAGCGTGTCGAATGGTATGCCAAACGAGTCGTCGCCAGCACCCAGAGCGACCAAGCCGATGAGGATCCGTTCCCGCCCACGCTCCGCCCCAATGGCGAGAGCACAGGAGCCTTCACCAAGCCGAAGGACGGTTCCGCGAGACAAGCCCGTGGCGCAGTCAAGCAGCTGCTTGCGAGAGTCCAGGCCACTGTCCCGCGCCCGGTTGGCATGGCCCGAGGATTCAGGTGGAGATGACCACCAGGGTGGCAACGAGGGTGACCACCGCAGGTAGTAGCGTGCTCGACGCCCGCGCCGCCTAGGGTGCGCCCCCTATCACCAGGCCCTGCGACAGGGCTTGGTCTTCCACGATCTGAGCTTCCGACGTCCTACCTCGGTTCAGGAGAAGCTTGTGCAGCACCGCGTAGGAATACCCGTACCGCGGATCCAGATCGATGGCGTTGCGCAGCGTACGCTCGGCTGACTCGCCGTCACCGGACACAATCTGCGCTTGCGCGAGGAATGTGAGGTGTTGCGCAGTGGTATCGAGAGACGCCGCCTCGCCAAGCGCTTGCACGGCGTCTGTCGCCCGGTCCTGGTGGTTGAGATAGTTGAATCCGAGCTCGATGCGAGTCTGCACGTCTCTCGGATCCAAGGAAGCCACCCTCTCCTGGACAGGGAGAGCCTCGTCATACTTCCCAAGAAGCATAAGATCCGCCCCCAGAGCAGCCAGGATCTCCGCGTTGTCCGGATCTTCCAGCAGAGCCTCCCGGTAGAGAGACACAGCCCTGGCAAGATTGCCTTGCGCCTCTAGCTCCCGACCCTTCTCGGCCAGACCGCTGCACCCTAGGAGCACCCCTACCGTGACCAGCAGGATGACGGTCGCCCCGAAGCGCAGGCTCAGCCCCATTCATCACCACTCATGTTTGACCACCACGACCCCGTCCCTTTCTGCCTCGGTCGCAAAGGAGGGCTCCGTCAGTTATTCCAAGACCAGCCACAGACCCCTTCCGCGATCAGCAGAATCGAGATATGTCCCCACAAGGAAACGGACCCTGCGTATTGCAGGGTCCGTAAGAAGCTCCTCCGGTTTGCGATGCTCGTCTACCAGCCGGTCTCTGCGCCGTTGCCGATGTCTTTGACGAAGGTATTGCCGGCGGATATCTTGTTCACCACGACTCCAAACTTGTGCCCCGAAGCGGATACGGTGGCTACCGAGTACTGATCGGTGCCAGCAGCCGTCGTGCCGTAGTAGTCGACTGAGTTTGCTGAAGTCAATGCGGTCGTGGTTATCGCGGGCACTGTGGTGGCGACAGCAGCGCCAGCCGCGGTGAACACGATCGACGGCTCGATCGCCTGCAGGTCGGCGGCAGGTATGTCGGCGACGTTGAACGATCGGCTGTCGACGTAGGCGGACTCGATGGCGGTCATGGCGTTCCGGACAAGGGACTTGGCAGCTGCATCCTGAGCCTTCTGGCGCTGGCCGAGGAAGGTCGGGATGGCGATCGCCGCCAGGATGGCGATGATGATGATCACCACCAGGAGTTCGATGAGGGTGAAGCCCTTTTCCCCCCTCATCCTTTTGCGGATCAGACTGAGCATTACCTGTTCCTCCTTATGTGCTCTTGACTTGCGGGCTCCGTCGCGATTTGCATACCGGACAGGTCGACGCAGTCCGGCACACCCGATAGGGAATCGTGCTCCTGATATCGGCACCTTGACGCAAGACTTTAGTGAAATAGGTACGACTTTTGACCGAGAGTGGCAACCCTCATCCCTGGGTAGCTCATGCCGCTGGGTGTCCGGCCACCCGGGCTATCACGGCCGTTGGTCACTCGGCCGTTGGTCACTCGGCCGTTGGTCACTCTATGTACGCGACGTCCACCGAAACGCTAAAGAAGTGCACTTTCAGTGCCGATATCTTTGGTCAAGAGTGGTGTTGAGCGGGTACGGCTTCCTATTCAGCCGTTGCCCGAAAACACAGGTCGACAAGAACGCGGGAGGAGCGGCCGATCCTATGCTGAAGCGGCGACGTCGCAATGAAAGAATGCACCATCTCAAGGGCTACCTGAGAAGCGGGCGAGCATTCACGTTGATCGAGGTCATGGTGGCAGGGCTGGTGCTCGTCATCGGGCTTATCCTCATCTCGCAATTCTTCGCTTCGGCTGCCGCTCGCGTTCTGGATTCCGATATTCGCTCGATGATGCATCAGGTGGCGACTGAGGACCTGGAGTCCATCCGTGGGCTTCCGTACGAGGACGTGGGCACCGTGACTGGGCACCCAGTTGGCGTCTTGCCGGATGAGGAAGA